>NZ_CP121196.1:2521206-2836357 GCF_039994875.1 Telmatobacter sp. DSM 110680
CGTGCGCAACCCCGTAAGTTCCATGCCCGGCGTCTTCAACATCTCGGTAGACCAGGCCGTTCGCGAAGCCGAAGAGGCCGTTTCTCTTGGAATAGGCGGCCTGCTGCTCTTTGGCCTTCCCGACAGTAAAGATGAAAAAGCTACCGGAGCATGGGACGACAACGGCATCGTTCAACAGGCCCTTCGCGCCTTCAAGAAAAACTCCGCGTCAAAGAAACTGGTCCTCATCGCCGACGTCTGCCTCTGCGAGTACACCAGCCACGGCCATTGTGGCGTTGTGATGCAAACCAAGGACGGTGGCTACGACGTCGACAACGATCCGTCGCTTGAACTGCTCGCTTGCACGGGCGCAAGCCTCGCGCGCGCCGGCGCCGATATTGTCGCTCCCTCCGATATGATGGACGGCCGGGTTGCCGCCATCCGCGAAGCACTCGATGCCGACGGCAACGCCAACACCCCAATCCTCAGCTACGCCTCAAAGTTCGCCTCCGCGTTTTATGGACCTTTCCGTGAAGCCGCGGACTCAGCGCCGCAATTCGGCGACCGCCGCAGCTACCAGATGGATGGTGCCAATCTGCGCGAAGCCATGCGCGAAATCGACCTCGACCTCGAAGAGGGCGCCGACATGATCTTGATGAAGCCGGCCATGCCCTACCTCGACGTGGTACACGCGGCGCGCGAAAACTTCGATGTGCCGATCGGTGCCTACCAGGTCTCCGGTGAGTACTCCATGCTCCACGCCGCGTTTGAAAAGGGCTGGCTCGAACGCGATCGCACCATGCTTGAGTCGCTCGTAGGCATCCGCCGCGCCGGCGCCGATTTCATCGTCACCTACTTCGCCAAGGACGCCGCCAAGCTTCTATAGCGATATCGTAAGACTCGGCTTTCTGTACGATGGAGAGACCTGTCCTGCGCAATCGCGCCCGAAAAGGTCAACGTACGCATGAGCACTCTCGCAATCCTGAGCATGCTATTCGCGACAGCGGCCATCTTCGGCCTCGTAAGCTCACGCTGGTTGCGCCTTCCCATCACCATCGGCACCATGCTCCTCACTGTGCTTGTGTCTTCGGCACTTACCCTCGCAGCCACCCGCATCCCTTCGATTCACAACTGGGCGGCGGAACTGATGCGCCACGTCGATTTTGAAACCCTGATTCTCCACGGCATGTTGCCCCTGCTCCTGTTTGCCGGCGCCTTTCTTCTCGATCTCGAGCAACTCGCTAAAGAGAAGTTCACAGTTTCACTTCTTTCCGTAGTCGGAACGACCGTCTGCTTTTTTCTCGTTGCCGTCTTCATGCACGCACTGAGTCTTGGCCGATTGCCGTGGATGGAGTGCTTCATCTTTGGCGCTCTCATCTCACCTACCGACCCGATTGCCGTTCTTGAAATGCTGCGGCGCACCGGCGTTCCCAAGCGCATACAGGCACAGTTGGCCGGCGAATCCCTCTTCAATGACGGCATTGGAGCAGTGCTCTTTATTACCATGCTGGCCATCGCACGCGGAGACGCCACCACACCATGGCATGTCGCAGCCCTTCTCGTCGCCAAGGCAGGCGGAGCAGTCCTGGTTGGAATCGCCGCTGCATTCATTACATCCCGGCTGATGCGCCTCCTCGACTCCTACCAGATCGACATTCTCTTCACCATATCGCTCGCATTCGGCGGATATGTTCTTGCCGACACGCTCCACCTTTCCGCACCACTCGAAGCCGTCGTGGCAGGAATCGCACTGCGCCATTTTTGCCGCTGTCTTCCCGGCGATCGCAACATCGGTGAAGTCGATCGGTTCTGGGAAGTCATTGACGAAGTTCAGAACTGCGTGCTCTTCGTTCTGCTCGGTCTTGAAGTCATGGCAATCAGCCTCGATAAAACCACAATTCGCGCGGGTCTCGGTGCCATTGCGGCTGTCAATATCGTTCGCTTCGGAGCGGTTGCCTTGTTGCTTCTTGTGGCGCGCATCTGCCGGCCGGATTCCCGTAGCTCGCTATTCGTCCTTACCTGGGGCGGCCTGCGCGGCGGACTCTCCATCGCACTCGCCCTTTCGGTCCCCGAAGCCTACGGCCGCTCATGGATTCTCGGCGCAACCTACCTCGTCGTCGTCTTCTCCATCGTCATCCAGGGTGGATCCATGGATTGGATTCTTCGTTCTCGTAAATCTCAAAAACTTGCCGCCTGAATTTCCTTACAGCATCCTTATCTCTCCCGCACAAATTCCTTTGCGATGCGCCGTGCCTGTGCTCTTCTAAGAGCACCGCAAATGCTCTCATTCTTAGAACGCTATTTTGAATTCAAACATCTCGGGACCAACTGGCGCACCGAAATCCTGGCCGGCATAACGACGTTTCTTACGATGGCCTACATCGTGCTCGTCAATCCTGCCATCCTCGCCGCCGCCGGAGTTCCTCTGCCTGCCGTCACTGCAGCCACATGTCTCTCTGCAGCGTTCGGTTCCATTCTCATGGGTGTCGTCGCGCGTTATCCCATCGCGCTCGCTCCCGGCATGGGCCTTAATGCCTACTTCACTTACACTGTTTGCCTCAAAATGCATATTCCATGGCAGACAGCGCTCGGTGCAGTGTTTCTTTCCGGCATCATCTTTCTCGCGCTCACTGCCGCTGGTATTCGGCAGATGATTCTGCGGTCAATCCCGCATGAACTCTACGCGGCCGTCGCTAGCGGCATCGGTCTCTTCATTGCCTTCATCGGTTTCCGCAACGCGGGCCTCGTCGTCAGCGATCCAGCCACCTTTGTGGGTCTCGGCAACATCCGCAACCCCACCACCGCCCTGGCGCTGTTCGGACTCGCCCTGATGGTCGCGCTTGAAATCAAAAAAGTCCGTGGCTCCATCCTCATCGGCGTCGTCACCACCACGGCAATCGCATGGGCCCTCGGCCTTGTGCATTGGACGCCTACCGGTGGCGGCATCCAGGCGCTCGGCTCCACCTTTCTCAAACTCGACATCCGCGGTGCGCTCAACAAGGGCCTCCTCGAAATCATCTTCGTATTCTTCTTTGTCGACCTCTTTGACAACCTCGGCACGCTCGTCGCTGTCACCAAACGTGCCGGACTCATCGCCCCCGATCACTCCATTCCGCGACTTAATCGCATCCTCTTCGCCGATGCCACTGCCACCGTCTTCGGCTCAATGACCGGAACGTCCACGGTGACGAGTTACGTCGAGTCCACCGCCGGAGTGGCCGCCGGAGGCCGCTCCGGCGTTACCGCCATCGTGACCGGCCTACTGTTCCTGATCGCCGTCGGTGCGGCGCCCTTCGTCGGCGTAGTTCCCGCCGCAGCCACCGCGCCCGCGCTCATTCTCGTTGGGTCATTGATGCTCGCCACCATTACCGAGATCCGATGGCATGAGCCGCTGGTAGCCTTGCCGGCGTTCCTCACGTTAATCCTCATCCCTCTTACCTACTCCATCGCAAACGGCCTCGGTTTCGGCATCATCGCGTGGGCAGTTCTCCACATCGCCACTGGCAACTGGCGCAAGCAGGATTGGCTGCTCTACATCCTCGCCGTCCTCTTCGCCTTGCGCTTCGTTTACCTCGGCGCGAGCTAAAATAAGGGGTATCTTTCAGCGGCGAGCGCTGACAACCATGCATTGGTACATCTATCCGGCATATTTCTTTGGCGGAGCATTCCTTGCTAACGCATCCCCGCACCTCATCAACGGAGTCTCCGGCCGACCATTCCAGACTCCCTTCGCCAAGCCGCCTGGCAAAGGTTTGTCTTCATCTACGGTCAACGTGATCTGGGGTTTCTTCAATATTCTGCTTTCCTGGCTGCTCATCTTCCGCGTCGGCAGTTTTGATCTCTACAAGGTTCAACACGCGCTTGTGTTCGGCACTGGCGTGCTGATGATGTCCGTGATATCGGCACGCATATTCGGGCCTCTCCACGGTGGCAAATGAAATTTCAGAAACTTAGAGCATGTCTCCAATCGTGCTGGCTTATTGTCCTGTTTGTGCTCGTTTTTGCACCCGTTTCCAATACTTCGGCCCAAACATCACAAACATACCGCATAGTCCGCACCTACCCGCACGACCAGCAGGCCTTCACACAGGGCCTGATTTACGTCGATGGACACCTCTACGAAAGCACAGGCAAGGAAGGCCACTCCTCTTTGCGCGAAGAAGATCTTGAAACCGGGCGCATCCTCCGCATGCAACTTGTGTCAGACAAATATTTCGCGGAAGGCCTCACGGAGTGGAAGAACACTCTGGTGCAACTAACTTGGCAATCGCATGTTGCGCTCGTCTACGATCGCGCCACTTTTCGCGTTCTCCGCACCTTCTCCTATCCGGAAGAAGGTTGGGGTCTGACGCATGATGCAAAATCGCTCATCCTGAGTGACGGCTCCGCCACTCTGCACTTCTTCGACCCAGAAACTTTCCACGAAACCCGTCGCATCACTGTTAAAGACAATGGCAAGGCGGTAACGGAACTCAACGAACTCGAATTCATCCATGGTGAAATCTACGCCAACGTTTGGCACACTGACCGCATCGCCCGCATCTCCCCCGCGTCGGGCCGCGTTATCGGCTGGATCGACCTTAAGGGCCTCATGCCGCGCAGCCAACTCACCGACGATGAAGCCGTGCTCAACGGCATTGCTTACGACGCTGCCCGTGACCGCCTTTTCGTGACCGGAAAGCTCTGGCCAAAAATCTTCGAAATAACGCTTGTTCCTGAAAAGGCAAAGCTCGTCCCGGTTCAGCACTCCAAATAGTCAGATCCCGATCCCCTCCTAACCCTGTCGGCAATCACAGAACGCCCGTAAAATGCCCGCGTATACTTTTCGCCAAGGTAAGGGCTCTCCATGGACCTGATGTCGGTTCCCACTGTGCTCCAGAACGCTGCTATTCTCACCGTCATTCTTGCCCTGAGCGGTTATCTCATCACCTCGCTCAGCGCCCATATGCTTGCCCGCCGGCGCGACAAACTGGAACTCGTGAACAAACGAATCAACGAGTTCTATGGCCCGCTCTATGTCGCCTCGGAGGCCGGCGACATCGCTTACCGATCCCTCCTCAAGCGCCAGGGCAAGCTTCAAAGCGAACCC
Organism: Telmatobacter sp. DSM 110680; assembly: GCF_039994875.1. Taxonomy (GTDB): domain Bacteria; phylum Acidobacteriota; class Terriglobia; order Terriglobales; family Acidobacteriaceae; genus Telmatobacter. The sequence continues at coordinate 2,526,275 of NZ_CP121196.1, forward strand.
ATTCTCGATTCTGAAATGAAGGAGTGGATGCTGTGGATGAACACCATCTTCATGCCCCTGAACGACATTCGCGAACGAGTCATTATTGAAAAAGCGCACTTGATTGTCGAAGAGCGGATGCCCCAATGCCTGCTCGACTTCGTCACTCACGTTGTCGGATACAAGGCCGTACTGGCCAAATGGGCTGAGGGAGATTATGTCGAACGCCGGTCCACCATTGGCTGGCCGCCGGAGTTCGATGTCTACGTCAAGCGCTCCTACGCTGCTCTAAAATCCGAGCAGACACGGCTAATGCACAGCGCGCCGGAGCGCATCTATCACCGCGTGTTCGGTCGCAAACCGAATTAGCAGTTCGAACTGATCACAGCAGCCACTGCATGAAGCTCGACCCCACGTTGCTGAAGTCGAATGCATGCATCCCCAGGTGACTCGCCAGTTCCTTGCACGCCAGTATTCCGCGAACGCTGTTTCCCTGCGCATCCAGTTTGGGTGAGTACACACCAACGCCAAGCTGCCGGTTGACGCAAGCGAAAATGCCGCCGGACACGCCGCTCTTCGCCGGAACGCCCACTTCAAACGCCCAGTTACCTGCGTAGTCATAGAGTCCGCAACTGAACATAACCGCCATTACATACTTGATCAGTTGGAAATCAAAAACACGTTCGCCCGTCTCCGGTTGATTCCCGATGTTTGCCATCGTTGCCGCCATCATCGCCAGATCTCTGCAATTCACGAGCATCGAGCACTGCGCAAAATACTGATGAAGTGATTCGTGCACTTCTTCGTCGATGATGCCCGAGTTCAGCAACATGTAAGCGATCGCCCGATTGCGGTTGCCTGTCAAGGTCTCTGAAGCCAACACCGATTCATCGATACGTAGTTTGCGCCCGGCAGCTTTTCCCATCGTTTCGAGGAAGGCGTCCACACCTGCCTCCACGGGCTTCTGCTTGATGAGTGACGAGACCGCAATCGCCCCAGCATTCACCATAGGATTGAAGGGCCGTCCCGTTTTCTGGTCAAACTCAATCGAATTGAATGCTTCACCGCTCGGCTCCACACCTACATGCTTTAGTGTCTTCTCTGAGCCGTGTCGCTCTAAAGCTAACTGGAACGCGAAAGGTTTGCACATTGATTGGATCGTGAATTCGGTATCCCAGTCGCCAGCCGTAAAGACTTCGCCTTCTACTGTAGCCAGGCAGATTCCGAATTTCTTTGGGTCAGCCTTCCCCAACTCCGGGATATATGTCGCTACGACACCGTCATCGACGTCCTTGTATTTTGCGTAGATGCTATCAAGGACCTTCTGAATCTGCGATCCAAGCCACGGTGTCACACCATTCTCAGGCATGCCGTTATTCGCACTCTCACTACCTGCCGTGCTCTGCATAGCGACCTTCTCCGTGCGTTGAAATCGAAAATCTGGGAGCCCTTGCAGCTGGACAGAAGTGGACCGCAATACCGAGAGGATCCGGTTCGGATCACTGAAAAATGTGCTGGAAAAGCTAAGAAGAAAACTTGGAGTGAAGTAATACTAAGACACAAAGCTCGAAAACCATATCAGGAACGCATAAAGAAAAGCCCCGGCATTGAGCCGGGGCTTTTCACAGTCCACTTTTCCCTGACAACTGCTTCTAATACCTGTAGAACTCCGGCTTGTATGGGCCTTCCACCGGCACGCCGATGTAGTCAGCCTGCTTCTTCGAGAGTGTCGTCAGCTTCACGCCGATCTTCTCAAGATGCAGCCGCGCTACTTCCTCATCCAGCTTCTTGGGCAGCGTGTACACGTTCACCTTGTAGGTGTCCTTGTTCTTCCAGAGGTCGAGCTGCGCCAACGTCTGGTTGGCAAAGCTGTTCGACATCACGAAGCTGGGATGGCCGGTAGCGCAGCCAAGGTTGACGAGACGTCCTTCGGCCAGCATGAAGATCTCGTGCCCGTCGGGGAAGTGGTACTTGTCCACCTGCGGCTTGATGTTCAGCTTCTCCACGCCCTTTTCCGTGTTGAGCCGGTCGACTTGGATCTCGTTATCGAAGTGTCCGATGTTGCAGACGATCGCCTGGTCCTTCATCTTCTTCATGTGCTCGAGCGTGATGATGTCCACGTTGCCCGTGCAGGTGACGTAAATATCGCCGCGTCCCAGCGTGTCTTCAATGGTGGTGACTTCAAAGCCTTCCATCGCCGCCTGCAGCGCATTGATCGGATCAACCTCGGTCACAATCACGCGTGCGCCCATCCCGCGTAGAGAGTGCGAGCAGCCCTTGCCCACATCGCCGTATCCGCAAACCACCGCGACCTTGCCAGCCACCATCACGTCGGTCGCACGCTTGATGCCGTCGGCCAGCGACTCGCGGCAGCCGTAGAGATTGTCGAACTTCGACTTGGTAACAGAATCGTTGACGTTGATAGCCGGAACAAGCAGCGTGCCCTTCTCCAGCATTTGATAGAGCCGGTGAACGCCCGTTGTCGTCTCTTCAGAAACACCGCGCCATTCCTTCACAACCTTGTGCCAGTGCTGCTTGTCTTCGGCGTAAACCTTCTTCAGCAGATCTTTGATCACCTGCTCTTCGTGATTGCCTGAAGGTGTATCAACCCACTTGTCGCCGTTCTCAAGCTCATAGCCCTTGTGGATCAGCAGCGTGACGTCGCCGCCATCGTCCACCACCATCTCGGGACCCTTGCCGCCCTTGAAACTCAACGCCTTGTAGGTGCAGTCCCAATAATCTTCAAGACTCTCACCCTTCCACGCAAACACCGGGACGCCGCTGGCCGCGATCGCTGCCGCTGCGTGATCCTGCGTCGAAAAGATGTTGCAGCTTGCCCAGCGCACTTCCGCGCCCAGGCTAACGAGCGTCTCGATCAGCACCGCGGTTTGAATGGTCATGTGCAGCGAACCCGTGATGCGCACACCCTTCAGCGGCTTCTCGGCCGAGTACTTGTTGCGAATCGCCATCAAGCCCGGCATCTCGTGTTCGGCAATTGAAATTTCCTTGCGGCCCCAATCGGCCAGCGAAAGATCTGCGACTTTGTATTCGGTCATTTCCAGGGTTGAGGAAGCCATTCAGTTCTCCTTATATCGACGCATCGTGATATATTGATGTGTACCAGAAACCCATGGCCACGTCAATTGTGAAAATACTCCGCGTGGTAGCCGACCCCAACCGGCTCCGCATTCTATTGCTCCTGAAGGCCGAAGAGCTTTCTGTTGCTGAGCTGCAGGAAATCCTGGTCATGGGCCAAAGCACTATCTCCACACACCTCTCGCAGCTCAAAACGGCCGGTTTAGTTGAAGATCGCCGCATCGGCAAAAACAGCCTCTATCGACTGACAATCGGCAATGGAAACGACGTGCTGGCAGACCTGCTCGCTCGTGCCGACCGCGAAATCCCTGAGGCGGTGCACGACCGCGCCACTGCTCGACGCGTTGTTAAAAAACGCCAGGACAAGATGCGCGCCTTTTTTGATAGCGTCGCCGGCCGTCTCGGCAAGGATTACGTTCCCGGCAAATCGTGGAAAAGCCTCGCAGAGGCTTTGGTTCGTCTCCTGCCGCCTATGGATATCGCCGACCTCGGAGCCGGCGATGGGAGCTTCTCACTCTTTCTGGCCCAGAGTGCAACGAAGGTGCTGGCGGTCGACTCTTCAGCCAAAATGATCGAATTCGCTCGCGACCAGGCGCATCGCCACGACGTCAAAAATGTCGACTACCGCCTTGGTGATATGGAAGAACTTCCTATCGACGACGAGGCCGTCGATCTCGTTTTCTTTTCGCAGTCGCTCCATCACGCGCTTCATCCAGATCGTGCAATAAAGGAAGGCGCGCGCATTCTGCGTCCCGGCGGTCGAATCGCCATTCTTGATCTAGCCCGGCATCGATTCGAAGAAGCCCGCGAGATGTACGCCGACGAGTGGCTGGGGTTCAGCGAAGCCGAGTTGGAGTCGATGTTGCATCGCGCCGGGTTTGTAAAGATTCAATCGTCCATAGTACAGAAAGAAACTGAGCCGCCGCATTTTCAAACCATGCTCGCCGTTGCCCACAAGCCCTAAAGAGTCGGTGCTGAGAAACGGCCACCCGCTGATGAGTCATCGCGCCAGCGTTAGCCCATGCCTGCGCATCACCTCGCCAATCGCAGCCGGATTTGGCGGACCACCGGGTGAGGCCTTCAGCAACTCCGCAATTTCGCGAAAATATTCCGGGCCGAGAATGCCGGGTGTCAAAACTGCCAGGCATTTCGCCGATTCCGGATAAAGGTTATCAAAGCGGTGAACCGCTCCGCGCGGGATGCACAACACTTCGCCGGGATGAATATCTTCTCGTCGATCATTTACTGTAAAAGTCATCACCCCATGAAGGCCGTAAATTGTCTCCTCATAGGCGTCATGTGAGTGTGCAGCCGGAACCTTTCCTCCGGAGGGCACTTCAAACTCAAACATCGCTAACGCGCCGCCGGCGTTTTTCCCCTCGAGCAGGAATCGAATGGCCAATTGCCCAATTCTGATTTCTTCCGTCGTTTTGCTCATTGATCAATTTCTTCCTCATGCACTTGAGCATTTGCTGCTGTTACAGTTCGAAAAATCTTCAATCTCGAGAGGCGTCACGACATTGGAACGAGCGCGAAACACGATACCATTACATCCAATATCCGGGTCAAATGCTATGGCTGTGAAACGAGATCCTCGGACCACCATCAAAGCTCAGGAAACGGCTCGGTCTCCTCGCCTTACCCACGCTCAGCGCAGCGCGATCCTCAAGGCACTATCTGATCCCAAACGCTTCGAACTGCTTGAAAAGATCGCCCGCACTCAATGTCCTATGACCTGCTCAATGGCGGGCGACGCTCTCGCCATATCTTCCGCAACGCTCTCTCATCACATAAAAGAACTACAGACCAGTGGGCTTATAAACGTCCGTAGGGAAGGCAAGTTCGCCTACCTCACCATTAAGCCCGGCGTTCTTGAGGCGCTTGCGGCCTATCTTCAGTCCCTCAGCCCCGCGTCTTGCCCCACCAGCTGAAACCTCGCAAAATAGATTTGCACAATCATCCTGAATCCTTCTGCCTCGTCCCTAATCAATTCGATAGTTGTCGAAACGTCGAAATGATGACGCGAAGGCGAGGAGCAGAGATTATGAGCAAACTGCAGGGCAAAGTCGCACTGGTCACCGGAGCATCTAAGGGCATTGGCGCGGCGATCGCGCTTGAACTGGCGGCGCAAGGCGCAGCGGTCGCAGTGAACTATTCCGGTAGCAAATCCGGCGCTGAGAAAGTCGTGAACGAAATCAAGCAGGCCGGTGGCAAGGCGATCGTGGTCCAGGCCAACGTGGCGGATCCCGATTCGATTGGACCGCTCATCAACACCGTGGTAAAACAACTCGGTCCCATCGACATCCTGGTCAACAATGCTGGAGTCTTTGAGTTCGCTCCGCTGGAATCAGTCACGCCGGAGCACTTCCATCGTCAGTTCAATATCAACGTGCTCGGATTGTTACTGGTAACGCAGGCTGCTGTTGCGCAGTTCAACCCCGAAGGCGGCAGCATCATCAACATCAGCTCAGTGGTGGCCGACGGCTCGCCGAACGCATCCGTTTACAGCGCTACAAAGGGCGCAGTCGACACCATAAGCGCAGCCCTCGCGCAGGAACTCGGCCCGAAAAAGATCCGCGTCAACTCACTCAACCCGGGCATGATCGAAACGGAGGGCGCACACGCCGCAGGCGTCATCGGAAGCGATTTCGAGAAAGCCGCAGTCGCGCGAACCCCGTTCGGTCGCATCGGGCAGCCCAAGGATATCGCGAACGCCGCGGCTCTGCTTGCGTCAGAAGATTCAGTGTGGATCAATGGCCAGGCTATCCACGCAGCGGGTGGCTTCCGGTTGTAAACAATCGCATTTCGGCTCCCAACGAGCGGGGTCCGGAATGCGCGGCGTAATTGTACTCAGGAAGGGCTCCCGGGATGACACACAGCATTGTTTCCACTCTTTCCATCGCGGCTCTGGCACTATCAGTCGCCAGAGCCGGCGACCTCTTTCGCATTCCTCTATTCAGCCGCAGGCCGTGCGACGATACCGAGTCAAAAGGGACGGCATGGAGATACAGGGCTGATGCCGTTCAACAGAAAAGTGCGTGGCTCAGAGTGCATCGCAAAGGGACCTGTTGAATCAATGAGCTGGTATCCCATTCTCCGGCAGTGAGGGTGGGACACGGTGTCATCTTCGTTCTGCTTCCAGCAGTTTTCGCTTCCGATCCACACCCCAGCGATATCCGGTCAGCGAACCGCTTGCGCCTACTACGCGATGGCAGGGAACGACCAATGCCACCCGATTCATCGCGCATGCTCGTGCTACCGCGCGCGTCGCCTTCGGCTCGCCCATCTCGCGAGCGAGTTCGCTGTAGCTGCGTGTCTCTCCTCGCGGAATCTGACGGAGGGCCTGCCAAACACGCAGTTGAAAGACCGTTCCGCGCAGATCGAGTGCGCCACCCAGCCTGCGATTTGCGGACAAGTCTGAACCGTCCCGCACCATCTGCAACGCCGCATCCACCAATCGCGAGAGAGAGGGATCACGCTGCAGCTCGGCAGCAGGGAACTCCGCCCGGAGGCTCGTCTCTGCTTCCTCTGCCGTCTCCGCGAGCGATAGCCAGCAAAGCCCACGCTCAGTCGCGCCGACAATTACGCGGCCGAAAGGGGAAGGAGCGGAGCACCACCCAATCCGCTCGCCCTTACCGCCTTGCGCAAAACTACCCGGAGTCATGCCCAGTTGTGCGCCCTCATACGCCCGGCTCGACGAACCAAATCCAGCTTCATAAATGGCGTCCGTCACGCGCCCGCTCTGCTTCAACGCTCCCCGCAATCTGCTCGCACGCAACGACCGCTGATACTGCAGCGGACTTACGCCCATCTCCTGCTTGAATATGCGCTGCACCGTGAACGGACTCATGCCCGCGACACGACCCAATTCCGAGAGAGTCACCGATCGATCAAGGTTAGCCTCGATATGAGTTCGAATCTTACCAACTGGATCGCTGGTCGCGGCAGTTGGACAGCATCGTTTGCAAGCACGAAATCCTGCAGCTTGCGCATCTATTGTGCTCGTAAAAAATTGTACGTTTCCACGTAGAGGTCGGCGGCTCTTGCAATCCGGTCTGCAGAACACGCCGGTCGTAGCCACTGCATAGAAAAATCGTGCACTACTATCTCGCTCGCAAACCAGTTCCCACGCCCGATTTTCGTCGAATGCCATCACCGTCTCATCCACCGTTGCGAATTGAACATTGCTCGTCATGGATTCATGTTCGCCGAAGTTCGATTCGCGTACACTCCGATTCTTGCGCGCAATTCGATAAAGCAGTTCAAAGTCTTGGTTTCAAGTCTAATAAGCAAGTGCCGACAGCTACGAGAGCATCAACTAAGAACTAGAAGCCACCATCGCGGCTCATCAGCGCTGCCTCGGCCCGCATCAGATCTTCTTCTGTATCCACGCCGATTGTGTCCGCCGGAGCACCCGCTACGTAGATATCGATTCCTGCTTCCAGCAGACGCAACTGCTCCAGCTTCTCCACCGACTCGAGCCACCCTGGCGGCAGCTCGCCGAATCGTTCCAACGCCGATTTGCGATAAGCGTAAATTCCCAGATGTTTCCTGTACCCCGCAAACCCGCTCTCATCTCGATCATGCGGAATCGTCGCTCGTGAAAAGTAAAGCGCCTTTCCATCCAGCGCGGTCACGACTTTGACCGCATTTGGATTTCTAATGTCGACGGCCGGACACCGTACTGCCAGCGTCGCCACCTGCACCTCTGGGCGGTTGAACAGCTCAATCAGCGGTGGAAAAAACTCGGGCGTCAAGGTCGGCTCGTCACCCTGGGTATTCACGTAAATATCCGCATCGATCTGACGTGCCACCTCGCGCACTCGGTCAGATCCGCTGGTGCAGTTGGGTGAAGTCATAGCTACGGGAACCCCGCGGGCGCGACACACCTCTGCGACCTCATCGGAATCGGTAGCCACGACGACCGGGTCCATCAAACCGCTCCCCGCGACCGCGCGCCAAACCCACTCCACCATCGGCCGCCCGGCAATTTCACGCAGAACCTTGCGGGGCAGGCGAGTGGAGCCGAGCCGCGCTGGGATCACCCCCGCAATCCGTAACTTACTCATGCACGCGAGTCTACAAGAATGAGCGACACTGCGGTTACCGGTGGCCTTAAATTCTGAGAGGATTTGTGCCGCTATGGTTTGACCTTAAATTCAACCGCCCGTATCATCTAGAGTGGAGCAGCCAATCGGCTGCGTGTCCCTCCCGGCGGGGTAGCTCAGATGGTTAGAGCGACGGATTCATAACCCGTAGGTCGGCAGTTCGATCCTGCCTCCCGCCACCAGAAACTCAGACTTCGCGACGCCATCCCTTCTCTTCTCGATGCTTCCGATTTCAGTCTCTTGCTGTGCAGATGCTGGACCGCAATCTGGAGTGCGCAAGCGGTATGGTCGTTTAAGTCGTGGCCTTAGTAGAGAATGAGAGAGAAATTCTCAGCGACTGAGCAACCTCGGGAATACCGATCTAGTCCAAGAGAGATCAGTACAAAAGATCGTCGGACCCGCTCGCCAACCCCTCCCATCATTCGTTTTCGGCCCCCAAGGGTGGCACCTGCTCCGGCCCTGGGGGAATCTATGCCTCTCCGGCCTTACCTCGCCAAAAACTTGAACAGCTATCTCCGCATCCTGCGTCTGTCGGCTGCAGGCCTGGTCGCCTTGATGTTCGCATTGAGCAGCCACGCGACAACTGCCAACCAATTCTTCCAATTGAACGTTCACTCGACAGGCGGCACGCCGGTAAAAATCGTCACAGCCGATTTCAATCATGACGGCAAAGCCGATATCGTCGCCCTGAACAGCAATAACGTACTCAGCATCCTTCTCGGCACGGGAAGCAGTTCATTTGCAGTCTCGAAAACCATCGCGACTCTCCCGGCAAATACCGCAAGCCTCGCGGCCCGGTTGGTGGCCGGGGATTTCAATGGTGACGGCCACCAGGATGTAGCGTTGATGGCGAGTCCAGGAAATCTCGTCAAAGTTTTTCTTGGCCACGGCGATGGTACGTTTGCAGCTCCGGTGACGATCGCAGATGGCTTGCCGTCAGCGGGCGACATGCTGACTGGTGATTTCAACGGAGACGACAAGGCAGACCTTGTCGTGGCCAACGGTACGTCGATTTCAGTTCTGCTGGGAAAGTCCGGCGGAACATTCCAGACGCCGATTGTGACGAAGACCGGTCTCTCCTCGCCCACTTCTCTGGTTCTGGCGGTTGGCGACGTTAATCGCGACTCGCACCTGGACATTGCCGCCAACGATACCAACGGTGAAACCCAGGTTCTGCTGGGCACAGGCACTGGCCACTTTACCCTGAAGTCCGCCTTTTCATTTAACCCGCCTCCGGAAAACCTGCCGACAACCATCGCGATCGCCGATTTCACCGGAGATGGCAAACCGGATATCGCTGTCGGCTTCCCCACCGATTATCCGATCTGGTACATCGGGCAGGCGTGTATTATCCCCGGCTACGGAGATGGCACATTCAATCAAAATACCGTGACCTGTGCCAGAACGCCGTACACGTTCGGAGAGATGCATGTGGGAAACCTGAATGGCAAACAGGATCTCGTGTTCTCCTCTGACCCCATGATGGTCCAGTTCAACAATGGCTCAGGTGTCATGACGTCCAGCAGTTACGGGGTCGGCGGCGGGCCCATGGTTGTGGGCGACTTTAGCGGAGACGGCCGACAGGATATCGCCGTCGGCGCTGTGGGAGGCGTGCAGGTGGTAGTCAATTCCGCGCCTGGGGTTCTTCGCGCGCCTCTTGCAATGTATGACGTAGCAGGAGGCACGTTTACTGAGTCCATGATCATGAACACCACCGATTTCAACGGCGACGGCTATGCAGACCTGGCAGTAATTGATTTTTTTGATGAGCACGGTTCCTACCTGTCCTCGGGTGATGTGTTGCTTGGCGGATCAAAGAATTTGCTAACCAGGGGCGGCAACTTTGGTTTTGGGATCAGTCCCGACTATTCTTACAGTGCGGCAACACCGGCTATCGGCGATTTTAATCACGATGGCAAGCTGGATATCGCGATCGCTACGTTCAACTTCACGCAGGGCGGCAATAGCGGCTCCGGTTTGCAGGTCTCCTTTGGAGATGGCAAGGGCAACTTCCCCACGTCAGGCCCGCTACTGGATACGAATTCGAATTACATAGCGGCGGGCGACTACAACGGCGACGGAAAAGCCGATCTCGCATCTCTCGATGGCTCGACTTTCGAGATCCTGATCGGCAAGGGTGATGGAACCTTTGCATCTCCCGTTACCTATGCAGTCGGCCTGAACCCGGTTTTCGTGCTCCAGGCCGATCTGAATGGAGACGGGAAGAAAGACATCATCGTCGTCAACCAGGGCGGCAACGACGTGAGCGTACTGCTGGGTAAAGGAGACGGAACCTTCCTGCCGCAAAAAACCTACGCTGCAGGGACTGCTCCTGTGGCCGTTGTGACCGGCGATTTCAACCGCGATGGAAAAATCGACATGGCTGTTGCCAGCAGTGCCGGAATTTCGGTGCTTCTAGGCAATGGCAACGGTACATTCCAAGCGGAGAAGACTTACTCGGCGGGCGGCGCGGTCACGGGGATTGCCGAGTCAGCGCTGCACCAGGACGGGCTTGTGGACCTCATCGGCATCGTCCCAGCTTCGCAACGCTTCGTTGTGCTGCCGGGCACGGGTAGCGGTACCTTTGGCTCTGCGGTTGTTTTCCCGCTCGATCGCGCACCAACGCAGATGGTGGCCGGCGACTTTAACCATGATGGGGCGACTGACCTCGCGTTCTTAGGCAACGCCTCCGACCGCGCCGACACCACTGGCAATGGCTTCAATAACGTCGGCAGCCTCGTCATTTTCTACAACCAGGGCGGAGATCACCTGACGCTTACCAGCAACCTGAGTAAGCCCACGGCAACCCAGTCTGTCACCTTCACGGCCCACGTGATACCGAGCATCGGTGAGATCGGCACGCCCAGCGGCGTGGTCACCTTCAAAAACGGTTCCGCAACACTGGGCACCGTGTCGATGTCGGGAGGCGCGGCCAGCATTACTACAAAACTCACCGCCGGGACGCATCAGATCGTAGCCAGCTACGGCGGGAATTCGAGTTTCAATCCCAATCACTCGGTGACGCTCACGATTGTGGTCACACCTTAGAAATTGTGTGGGTACTATCCTGTTGTAAGTAGTTGTAGATGCACACCATTGGACCTTCTCCAATCCCAGTTCGGCCGGGTCGTTCAAGCCTCGGCCGAAGAGCCAAAAATCCTCTGAGTCCTATTCGACGAATAATCCGGCGGAGCAAACCGCGGTACCGGCGGCCATCACCGACTCAGTGTCTTTTACCTTCACCCTTGCGCTATCATTGCGTCTAAAGATTTAGCGGCCTGCTTCCCCTTCAGAGGCCTCTACCGGATGGTGTGTGTGTCCCGATTCTTTCAAAGACTGACCTTCGTTTTAGCTGCAACGATCTTCGCCGCTCTTGGGCTCGGCTTCGCGCTGGGAGAGTTCGGGATGTTCGGCGTCCACGCTGGGGGCGAGCAGGACGGCGCCTATCGCCAGATGCACGTCTATGCCGAGGTCCTGAAAAGAATCCAGAGCGACTACGTCACCGATCCGAACATTAACCAAGTCACCAATGGCGCCCTGCATGGCCTGCTTGAATCCCTTGATGCCGACTCCAGCTTCCTCACCGCCACCGAATACAAGATTTACAAGGATCGGCCTACGACCGGCGTGGCCCAGATCGGCGTTACTGTCTCAAAACGTTATGGCTACGCCACCATCGTGAGCGTGATTCCCGGCTCGCCAGCCGATCGTGAGCACCTTGCCGACGGCGACGTCATCGAGTCCATCGGCGACTCGTCCACCCGCGAACTCTCGTTGGCTGTCATTCGCCTTTTGCTCGAAGGCAAATCCGGTAGCACCATTACTCTGTCCGTCGTTCGCCCCCGCAAACCAGATCCGGATAAGCTCACGCTTACGCGAACTGTCACTACCGCTCCGGCCCTCAGTGAGCAGCAGTACGAGAACTCCAGCATTCTTTATCTCAAGCCCGGCGCTTTAACCATGGCCCGGGTCGATGATCTTGCCGCAAAAATCAAGGCTGCCGGCAAATCCCGCAAAATTCTGCTGGATCTTCGCGACGACTCCGAAGGCGACCCCGAGCAGGGAATTCGGCTTGCCAACTTCTTCATTAACCAGGGCACGCTCGCCTCCCTTGAAGGGCAGAAGTATCCGAAACAGACATTTTCCGCTGACTCCTCGAAATTCCTCACGAGTGCACCTGTCGCCGTCCTCATCAACCGTGGCACCTACGGAGCGGCTGAACTTGCCGCGGATGCGATTGAGGGAGCCAAGCGCGGAGACGTCGTGGGCGAGCGCACCTTTGGGGAAGGCTCCGTGCAAAAGACCATCGAACTTCCCGACGGCTCAGCCCTTCTGCTCACGGTGGCCAAGTTCCAGGGTCCCGACGGCAAAAAGATTCAAGATGAGGCGGTTGCGCCCACTGTCCTGGTCGGACAGAACGCCGACGACGAAGTTGATGCAGATGAGAATCCTCAGCCCAGCAAGAGCGACGAGCCACTGAACAAGGCGCTCGCCCTTCTCAAGGCCAAAACCAGCTAAATCGGGAAACTCATTTCCACTCTTGTCCGGCGTGGTTCAAGCATTTAGAGCCATGCCGACACGACATCTCCATGCGTGCTAGCCTTGAACTACGGCATCCCCGTTTTGGCTCTGCGCAGCTGATCTGAGAGGATTGCCGACGAGGCTTCGGTTGGCTGCCCCTCCTGCACACTCGGTTCCTTCGAGCGGCCTTGGCCGCACCCATCGCCTGCGCCCCGAGCCTGTTCCGCCTCCCCTGTTTCGCCGCCGCAAAGTTGCCGGCAAAGTGGCGTTTCTGATTCTGCTGCTGCTTGCGGTTACCACCGGGTCGCTCGCCGGGCTCATGCTCGTCTTCTCGGTCAATCTTCCTCAGATCAACGACCTCGAACGCTACCGCCCTTCCACGATGACCGACCTCTACGACACCAAAGGTCGCATCATAGGTTCCTTCGCTCTCGAAAAACGCATCGTCATTAATTACGAGGACTTCGCGCCCGTCCTGCGCCAGGCCGTGGTCTCCATCGAAGACAAGAACTTCGATTCCCACTGGGGCATCAACGTCTTCCGCATCGCCGGTGCGCTGTGGCACGACATTCGTTCCCACGGTCGCGCACAGGGAGCTTCCACGCTCACGATGCAGTTGGCGCGCAATCTATTCCTCTCGGCGGATCGCACCGCCGCCCGCAAAGCGCAGGAAGCCTATCTCGCCATTCAGATTGAGCGCGCCTTCACCAAGGAACAGATCTTTACCCTCTACGGCAACCAGATCTACCTCGGCAGCGGTATGTATGGCTTTGAGGCCGCGTCGCAGTTTTACTTCAGTAAGCACGCGAAAGACCTCAATCTGACTGAAGCCGCGTTGCTCGCCGGCTTGCCCAAAGGGCCTGTAGCTTACTCGCCGCTCATCAATCCTGAAAAAGCTTTGCGCCGCCGCAACCTCGTCCTCAGCGAAATGGAGTCCGACGGTGTAATCACCCATCAGCAGGCTGAGCAGGGACGCCGCGCGCCTCTGGGCCTGAAAATCAACCAGCCCGAGATGTCTGTTGCGCCCTGGTTTCAGGAAGAAGTGCGCCGAGAACTGGAAAAGAAGTTCGGCGCGGAGCAGGTGCATGAAGCGGGCCTCCGCGTTGACACCACCCTCGATCTCGATTTGCAGAAGACCGCCAACAAAGCCCTCACTGATGGACTCGCCGCATACGAGCGTCGCCACGGATGGAAGGGCAAGATCGAGAATGTCCTCTCCAACTCGACGCTGGAAGACTACCGACATCCTGACTGGGCCATGGCCACCCACGCAGGCGACTATGTCCACGCTCTTGTCACCCAGGCCCTGCCGCTTCAGATTCGCGCGCGCGTTGGCGCCAACGAGATCGTTCTCCTTCCTGAAGATTGGGCGTGGACCGGCCAGCGCTATGGCGACTCGCTCGTGAAACCCGGCGACGTCATCTACGTCCATCTCGCCGCCACGGCCGAAGGCCCTGACCAACGCGCGACCCTCGAGCAGGACTCCGGCACGCAGGGCGCCGTCTTCGCCATGGACAACACTACCGGCGACGTACTCGCCATGGTCGGCGGCCGCGACTATGCACTCTCTGAGTTCAACCGCTCCACCCAGGCTGAAAGACAAACCGGCTCCAGTTTCAAGCCCTACGTCTACACTACCGCGATTGAAGAGGGCGCGAAGCCGGACGACATTATCATTGACGCCCCTGTCACATTCGGCACCTACTCGCCCCACAATTACGAGAATGATTACAAGGGGGCGATGACGCTCATCAACGCCTTCGCCGAGTCGCGCAACATTCCTGCAGTCAAACTCGCCGCGCGCGTCGGCATCCACAAGGTTATCGATATGGCGCATCGCTTCGGCGTCACGTCAGATATCCCTGCCTATCTTCCCATCGCGCTTGGCGCAGCGGAGATCACGCTGCAAGAACAGGTAACTTCCTATTCCGTTTTCCCTAACGACGGCATCCGCGTAAAGCCGCGGCTCATCCGCAAAGTCACCAACGCTGATGGCATCACCCTATGGGAGGACGCCCCCGCCGTCGACGAAATCATCAGCCAGCAAACCGCGCGCACCATGATGGCGCTCTTCCGCGCCGTCACATCCCACGGCACGGGCGCGCAAGTCGCCCAGATGAATCACCCCTTGGGCGGCAAGACCGGTACGACCAGCGACTACACCGACGCTTGGTTTATGGGCTTTTCGCCATCCGTGACCTGCGGCGTCTGGGTCGGCTACGACAGCCGCCAGTCCCTCGGCGAAAAAGAAACTGGTGCGAAAGCCGCGTTGCCCATCTGGATGGAGATCATGAAAACGGCCATCGCCGGCAAAGACGATGAGCAATTCCCCGGCGATGCGGAACAGCAGCCGATGCAAAAAGCCGCCATCGTCCAGCCCGCAAAGCCGAGTGGTTCAGGCACGCCATTGCGTCCAAACGTTTCTGTGCCTCAGCCCGAAATAACTGCGAAGCCTGTTGCAAAGTCACCCGAGCCTAGTGTGGCGAGCACTTCCATTCCGTAGTAGCGTTCCTAGATCGATTTTCCTTTGAATTTAATAGGTGCCGAACCAATTTGATCGCGTCCTCGTATTTCTCATGGAGAGTCGCGCGATCTTGTCTCTGGACTCTCGGGTTGACATCCGACCCAAAGCCGCGCATACTCATGTCGTATGCCGACCCAAGAGAATAACGACGAACGCATTGCCCTCCTCCAAGGCACTCTCGACATTCTGATCCTCAAAACCCTCATCCTTGGCCCGTGCCACGGCCAGGGTGTAGCGCGTTCCATTCAGCGCCAGTCGGAGGAAGTCCTGTTCGTCGATCATGGATCGCTGTATCTCGCTCTTCAGAGACTCGAAGACAAGAAGCTCATCCAGGCCAAGTGGGGCACTAGCGAAAACAATCGCAAAGCCCGCTTCTATTCGCTCACCGCCAAGGGTCGGGCCGAACTACTCGAAAAAACTTCGCAGTGGAAGCGCCTTACCCGCGCCATGGACCTCATTCTTGACCCCGCAGCCGATCTACAAGGCGAGGAGGCCTAGATGTTCAAGCGCAAACGTTCCGCCGAAGACTTTGCCGAAGAGATCAAGGCCCATCTCGAACTCGAAGCCGATGATCTGCGAGGCGAAGGGCTAAGTGAGGAAGAATCCCAGCGCCGCGCCCGTGTCGAATTCGGCAGCCAGGTCGCAGCGCAAGAGAGCTTTCATCGCAGGGGCCGCTGGCAGGCTCTCGACAACTTAGCTCGCGATCTACGCTTCAGCCTGCGCTCGCTCTTGAAGAGCCCGGGCTTTGCGTTCACAGCCATACTAACCGTGGCGCTCGGCGTAGGCGCCAACACTGCGGTCTTCAGCGTTATGAACGCTGTATTGCTTAAGTCGCTGCCCGTCGCGGATCCGCAGACACTCGTCTATCTCAGGACGTCGGACCAGCCGCGCGGAACGGGCACCGTCGACACCAACGAGACGATGTCCTATCCCGTCTATGACACCTTGCGCAAGCAAACTAGCGCCTTCTCATCGCTCATCGCCTATGTGCCTCTCTCCGGCAGCAAAGTCGCTGTTCGCGTTGGCTCGCAACCGGAAGAAGCCGAAGGCGACATGGTGAGCGGCGCCTTCTTCTCCGGCCTCGGTGTAAACCTGCCTCTCGGTCGCGGCTTCACCGCCGAGGATGAAGCCAATCACGCTCCGCTCTCTGTCATAAGCTACAACTACTGGACGCGTCGCTTTGCGCGCAGCCCCGGCGTTCTCGGTCAAACTCTTTTCGTCAACGGTGTGCCTACAACGATCATCGGCGTCTCCGCCCAGGGATTCGAGGGTCTGGAGCCCGGCGGCTCGACAGACTTCTGGATTCCATTGCAGAACAGGCGCGAACTCAACGCCTGGGGCAATCCTCTCGATGACGGCAAACTTTACATCGAAAATCCAAAATGGTGGTGCCTTCGTCTTATTGCGCGCCTCGCACCCGGCGTCAGCAAAACTCAGGCAATCGCGCAACTACAGGCAGTATTCCGGTCTGCTTCCCGCATCGGGCTGGGCTCGCCGATGCAAGGCGAGAAGCCGCTCACACTGAGCTTCACTGATGCCAAAAATTTCCCGGGCTATGACCAGATGTACGGTAATCCGCTGCGCATTCTCATGGCGATGGTCGGTCTCGTGCTGCTTATTGCTCTGGCCAACGTGGCCATGCTGCTCGCAGCCAGAAACGCAGCGCGCCAGCGCGAGTTCTCAGTTCGCCAGGCGCTCGGTGCCGGACGCGGCGAACTGTTTCGTCAATTGTTAACCGAGAGCCTCATCCTTGTTACCGCCGGGGGCGCGCTCGCATGGGCTTTCGCCATGATGGCCGCGCGACTGCTCGCCAACTGGGCGCAGATCGAATCCAGCCTCGCTCCCGACCGCACAGTTCTGCTCTTCACCATGGGCGTTCTTGTTGTCGCCGCCGTGCTCTTCGGCTTAGCTCCCATGCGCGTCGCTCTCGCCGGACGCGCGGAGCTTGCCATCCGAACCTCAGCAGCAACCTCCAACACCAACGCCGGTAAGTCGCGCACCGGCAAAATCATCGTCGCTCTGCAGATGGCCATGTGCGTTGTGCTTCTTGTCGGCGCCGGCCTTCTCATTCGCACCCTGCGCAATCTTGAGAACACACCCCTTGGCATGCGCGTCGACGGCCTCGTCGTCTTCGGCGTCAATCCAGACATACCGTCTCTCGCCGCAGGCAGGACGTTTTATCGCGATCTGATTTCGAAGTTGCGAATCTTGCCCGGCGTCGAGTCGGTGACGGTTATGGAAGAGCGGCTTGGGTCCGGCTGGTCCGACAACAGCGCCATGATGGTCGATGGACGACTGCCCGATGTCCCCAACGGCGGCGACCGCACCGTGCGCAGCAACGTGGCGGGTCCTGACTTCTTCACGACCCTCGGCATACCCGTTCTCGAAGGCCGCGATTTCGCTGACTCCGACACGGTGAACTCTCCGCCCGTGGGCATCATCAACGAAGAATTTGCAAAGCGGTTTCTGGCCGGTCAGAATCCACTCGGCCACCACATCGGCACAGATGACGGGCGCTACACCATGACTGTGATCGGCGTCGTCAAAGATCACAAGTACCGCAGCATCGACGAAACGCCCATTCCCATGGCCTGGTATATGTCCGCGCAGATTCCCATGGTCGGCCCGATGAGCGTGGAAATGCGCGTCAAGGGCGCCCCGCTTGCCATCCTCCCCACCGCGCAGAAAGTCGTGCAGCAACTGGATCCGAACCTGCCGCTGATCAAGCCGATGACGCAGCGCGACCAATTCAACACCACCATTTCCAGCCAGCTCATGTTCGCGCGCCTGGCTGAATTCTTTGGCCTGCTCGCCGTCGTCCTCGTCGCCACCGGCCTTTACGGAACCCTGTCGTATCGCGTCAATCGCCGCACTGCGGAGATTGGCGTGCGCATGGCCATGGGTGCCGGCCGCGGCCAGGTTGTGTGGATGATTCTGCGCGACAGCCTTACCCTCACCGCCATCGGCATCGTTGCAGGCATTCCCCTCGCCATGTTCGTCGGACGCGCTCTCATGTCTTCACTCTATGGCGTCAAGCCGCTCGATTCGGTCACCTACATGCTGGCCGTCGTCGGAGTTACACTCGTCGCGCTGCTCGCCAGCGCAGTGCCCGCAAGCCGCGCTGCCAGCGTCGATCCACTCAGAGCCCTGCGCACGGACTAGCCGTCAACCCAGCGGCTCCTGCCGGTAAAGTTCAGATGTATGCCGCGCGGCAATCATTATCGCCATGCCGAACATGACCGCGGCGGCGATCGTTCCGCCCAGGTCGAATAACAAATAGCGATGTCCCATCACCGTCGCGTACCGGTCGCGCAGCAGCGCCAGGTTTCCAATGATCAGCAGAATCCGAATTTCCGTAGGCCCAAAAATTCCCTGCGACATTTGAAAACACGAAAGCGTGTACGTGGCAAGGTAGCTCTCCGCCGACAACAGCAGAAACCCGATTAACATTGCCACCGCTACCCGCCAGTGCACTAATCCCGAAAATCCCAGCCCGCCCATCAGCGCTGTGGCCCCAAAAATATCCACCATGTGATCGACGTAAAACCCATAACGCGGCCGTTGCTGATTGCGCACGCGCGCCAGCGTGCCATCCATGCTGTCGCCAAACCAGTTGAGAATCAGGCATGCGATTACCCCGAGCAGTCCCAGCTCGTTGTAACGTGAAAGTCCGTAGAAAACTCCCGCACCAACCTGCGCCAGCAACCCCAACGCCGTAAGCCGGTCCGAGGTAACCCACGCAGGCGCACGTTCAGCCATCCAAGTAAGAGCTTTCTTTTCCATGTCGGCAGTAAGCGAACGGTTGATGCGCCGGGCGGATGCAAACGTCGTAGTTGTCGCGTTCATCAGCGTCCTCTTTCTCAATTACTTCTTCAGCGCGTTCGACGCCGCACGCAGGGTAAACTCCAGCGATTCGCGCGGCACGCTCTCTACATACGGCCGTACCGCCCATCCCAGCCCCGTCGGTATGGCGCGCGTCAGCGAGATCGACTCAACCTGCATGTACAAGCCGCCATCGCGCCCTTCGTAACTCCAGTAGGTATTCATGCGCCACAGAAACCCGTGATCCTCGCTCTCGCTCAGCGCGTGTTCCTTCTCAGTGCCCGGTGCATCGATCTCTGTGATCTTTGTGCTCCGCGAAATGCTGAATCCGTGCTGGGCATCGAGTCGTCCAAATTGAACGTCGTAGGTTGGGTCCATCACCACCGTAATCACATGGTGCTGGCGCACGCGCATCGTAGCTGTAAAATGGTTTGCATCTTTTTCCGGTATCAGAATGCTTGCCCTCACCACCTGTGGCGCAAAGGTTCGCGGGTAGCCATTGAAATTCTTCAGTAGCCTTTCAAAGTCGGCGGCCCTCACTCCCGGCACAAACGCTGTGCCCCGCCAATGATGAAGGAGCGCCCCTGGCAGTTCTGCCTCCTTGCCACGTGTAAGCTGCTCGATGATCACTTTCCCTTGCCGCAGCCGGGTATCATTCTCAGAATTCGTGCCCACAGATACAAGAAACCCATCGGGCCTCTGGTGCTGCTCTTTCAACCGTGACTCCACCTTCCCGGCGTACGCATTGAATGCGCTGACCGCTGCCGACGGCGCTTCGCACCACCCTGACAGCCAGGCCACCATCAGAAGCATGGAAGCGAGAACGCGCCCGCCGTTCAAGACCCTTCGTCCAGCTGAAATGCTTTCCGTCATGAGTCCGACTTTCCCAAATCTCCGTCTGTTAATCAATGCTCCCCACCTCACCTACATCACGAATGAACCTCACCGTCCAAGTTGCTGAAAAAATGTGTCTTCCGCGGAGTTATCCCACGACGGGCGAAGACGAGAAACGCCCACTGTCAATTAGACTAGGCAAAAGAGATGACAGACACCGGCCCAGTGCGGCGCTATCGTTTCGGAACCTTCGAGGCGGACGCGGTTACCGGGGAATTGCGTCGCCAGGGAATCCGCATCAAACTCAACGCCCAGCCCTTCCAGGTTCTCCTGATGCTGCTTGAGCGGCCCGGCGAAGTCCTCACCCGGGAGGAGATCGCCCGTGCTCTCTGGTCTGATGGCACCTTTGTTGATTACGACCACGGAGTCAATTCGGCCGTGAATCGCATTCGCGATGCTCTTGGCGACACTGCTGGCAGCCCGCGATATGTGGAGACACTCGCGCGGCGGGGATACCGATTTGTAGCTCCTGTTGAATCGCTTGCCCAAGAGGCAGATAGTTCGCTTTCCTCGGCGCCGCGCAATGTGGAAAAAGAATTCGAGGAAACAGAACCGGGAGACCTGCAATCTTCGATTGGCAACGGCATACTGGCCTCCCCGGAAGAACTACCCAGGACTTCGCACAAAGTGGTGCAGGCGCTCTTCCTTCTGCTGCAGTTCATGTATCTGGGTTTTTATGTCGGAGCGCTCACCAATCTGGCGGAGATTGAGGATCTAATCTCACCATTACCACGCGCGACGCTGATTCTCTACGGCTTGATCGGGACTGCGGCTATTTTGATTCCGGTCCGCGCCTTCGTTTTTTGCTCGGCGCTGTTTCGCGCCCCCGGCGTGCAGCGCAAATTCCTAAAGATGTGGCCTGGATTGCTGATTGCTGACGTAGCGTGGGCGCTGTCGCCATTTCTGTTGATGCATCACATTAACGCCGGGCTTGCGCTGGCATGCATGGCCCTGCTGGTTTATGCGCCATTTGCGCAGCGCTCCCTCATGCTTATGGGCGCTGGTCGGAAGAAGATCGACCCCTCTGGCAAACCTGCTGAGTCGTGAAGTTCCGCGACGCTCAGAGCTGATCGTATAGCGTTGTGTTTCGGTACCCTAGCAGCGTCACCAATGTCCAGATCGCAAGCGCGGTTCCAAACGGAATTTTCAGAAGGCTAAGGAAAGCCGCCACGATCGCGACAACGCGGCCCCATGGTGCTCGTTCCATCAGCCCCCAGCCGGCCGCGAAAGCCAAGCCTGAACGCAAAATCACCATGATCCAGGCAAAGTGCAGAATGGCCGATCCAAATCCCGGTCCAAGAGGAAAATTGCCGTGCGGCCACGGTCCGCGCATCCAGAATCCGTTGCCATTCAGGAATGAATTGGCGAATGCCAGGCCCACGATCCCTAACAACAGCGAAAGTCCACCATAGATGAACCAGACCGTACTTAGCGCTCGAACGCGATTCGCGTAAGTGGCCACCTCGAAGGCGAGGTTCGGCACGAGGGGAGGAGGTGCTGTTGTTGCCGCTGCTGGGCGACCGCATTGAGGACAAACTGGTTGCCCCTGTGCAAGAGCCTGACCACATCCGCTGCAGAACATCGTTTGCCTCCTTCGTGCTTAGGCGATTCTATTCCCCGTACTGATTCCAATACGGAGAGAAGTTATCGAATTCCAATGGCCATGCGGTTTACGCCAAGTCGGGAAAACAGATGACCGTGATGCTTCCCATGTAAGACACAGAATGTATAAATCGCCAATGCGAATCCAATCGGGAAGTCAAGAAATGCGAAACCCGCCGCGACTAAAGTCACAACCCTGCTCCAATCTGTCAGACGACTTAATCCCCATCCAGATGCAACCGCGAAGGCAACACGCAACGTAAGAAGGGTCCAGCCCATCCCGCCCACCAGCACCCAGTCCCAGAGATATGGATGTGGCCAGGGCTCCCAAGGCCCCACATGCATCGATATTCCAGTTTGAACAGCGAAAAGTCCCATTGCACCGAGCACCAGATTCAAACCTGCAAATAGATACCAGTAACGGCTGAGTCTTCGGATCGTAAGTTGATACTTGTTCAACTCCGCCGCTTCAGCTGGTTGCGTGTCCAAAAGGCTGGCAGTTGGATGCCCGCAACGCGAGCAGAAGCTCGTTCCCTGCGAATTCTCAGCACCACACTTGCTGCAGTACATAGGTGCCTCCCCGCCAGACCAGGAGGCTGCGAATAGAGGAGGACTGCTCTTAGCCGGTTGTCTGCGTGCCTCTTAGTCCGGCTGAGAATGACTACGCAGCGGGGCGCGCATTCGTTCCCAACGCTCTTCATGCCGATCGTCGTGCAAGACCAGCCCGGAAACCCGTCCCTGAGGGTCGTGTTCCACCGCAATCCGAGTCAGGCTGCTGCCGTTTGGGTAAAACAGCACCGAATTCGACTCCGCTGCAAGTTCCGCAATCTCCCCGTAGTGGTTCTTCTGGTAGAGCAGTTCGCCCTGCCTAAACACCGTCACAACCACCAGTCCCCGCTTGTCGACATACTCCCCGGCGAAGCTATCCAGTTGCGCCGGAGTGAGTTTCAGTGCTGGTGGATGAAGTGGAATGGAAACGCGCTCCGCGAAGGGAGCAGGCTCACGAGCATCCCGCCGATGCATCAAAAGCCATCGAGGCAACTCGGGCTCATTGAAGGCCCGCGTCCAGCAATCGTGTTTCAGACCTTGATACACCCAGAGCCGTACATGACCGCCAGCTGTTTTAAGCGCCGTATACATCAGTTCGTCTTGGCGAGGAGCAACTACATTATCTTCGGCGCCATGAAACAGCCACACAGGCGTGCGTTCCACTGCCTGCGCATATTCTCCGGGCAAGATCGAGGACTGCAGCCAGCGATCCGGCGCATAGCTCCAGAAGATGCCCCCGGCGGCGATTGCTATCGACGCCCAGCGCTGTGGATGCTCTTTCGCAAGCTCCCATGCGCCGTAACCCCCCATCGAAAGTCCGGTAAGGTAAGTGCGCGCAGCATCGCCGTGGAACTCGGCAGTCTCCGCATCAAGCTCCGCCATGGCCATGGCGAGCATCTCCTTGTCGGTCCAGTAGCGATCCAGCGAACACTGCGCCATCACCACGATGAATGGCCAGCGATCAGGATGATCGCGAATCGCCTCCGGTAGCCCGATCTGCGTTTGCCACATGCCTTCAGACCCGCGCTCGCCGCGCCCGTGCAGGAAAAGGATGACAGGCCATTGCTTGTGATCGTTCGGGCGCCACTCCTCGGGGACGTAAACCTGGTAGCGATAGTTGAATGGGCCGACCTGGATGCGGCGATTCAGGAACCCTGTCTCCTGGGGAGGATGTTTGTGAAAGCCTCTCGGACCCTGCGCCGCGGGCAGCAATGTGGAAGCGAATCCCCAGGAAATGCAGAGGCAGGCCGCGAGCAATCTCAGGATGCGCTGCATAGGCTGGAAACATCATAGAGCCTTCAAGAGGGTTCCCGGCTTTGTCCTGCGTCAGATTTCCTGACGAATTCCTTGGGCTTCGGCGTGAAAGAATCAGAGGGACGAACCCGCATACTGCCGATGACGACCTACGAAGCCGGAGATACCCTCGACCACTACCGCATTGAAGCGGTCGTTGCCCATTCCGGTATGGCGGTTCTCTATCGCGCAACCGATATAGAGGCGGGCAGGCAGGTCGCCATCAAGGTTCCACTCGCGGAGATGGAGGCCGACCCGGTTCTTCTGGAACGGTTCAAGCGTGAGCAGGAGATCGGCATTACGCTCGATCATCCAGGCGTCGTTAAGACCTTTGCCGACGAAGACCGAAGCCGCCTTTACATGGTTATCGAATGGGTTGACGGCCGCTTGCTGCGCACCATTTTGAACGAAGAGAAGAAACTCCCTACTGAACGGGCCGTGAAAATCACGCTCGGAATTTGTGATGCGCTTGATTACATGCATAAGCGCGGAATCGTCCATCGCGATTTGAAGCCGGAGAACGTGATGGTGTTCGATGACGACGAAATCAAGCTCATCGATTTCGGCATCGCCATGAAAGAAGATGCGCGCCGTCTAACCTTCGTCAATGTCTCCTCGCTGCTTGGCACTCCGGACTATATTTCTCCGGAGCAAGTAAAAGGCGGCCGGGGAGATCAGCGCAGCGATATCTACTCCGTGGGCATCATGCTCTACGAAATGCTTACGGGGACCGTACCTTTCGCAGGACCAAATCCACTCGCTGTCATGAATGCGCGTGTGCTGAACGACGTTAAGCCGCCTCGTGAATTGAATTCAGAAATTTCACCCGAACTGGAAGAGATTCTCTTTCGCGCCCTTGAGCGGGAGCCGCGCCATCGCTATGCCACCGCCAGCGAAATGATGTGGGATCTCGAACACCAGGAGCAGGTTGGCGTTGAACCTCGCGGCGAACGTCCGGTAAAGGTGGCTGGACGCAAGATCAATCGCAAGGTGCTGCACTACGCCGCAATGGCCTTTGTCCCGCTTTTCCTCTTCGCCCTCATGTTGCTGCTGGCTAGAAGATAAGAGAGTCTTCGTCCGCTCTTCCTCCCAATCCGCTCGTCGCTCCCATTCAAGAGGGCAGTCAAAACGTCTGGATGCACACATTTTTGTGCATATACCTTCGAACTGGCTCTTTAGCAATCCATTCAAGGTATGCCGGTTAACCTAGCCCGAGGCGGAGAAGAGGAGAACGGATAGGGAGGAGGGGGGAGGGGGTGCCCCATTTGCGTGATCGTGACTGGTCTTGCCTGCCCCGGGACGGAGGATGCGACGTGGTCCATTCATTTCGATTGTGCGCTTTTCGACGGAATTACATGCAAAACAGGAGGAAATTTTCGACTTGAAGAATGACGGGGTTAGGGGAAAACGAGCTGAGATGGAGTTGACTTGCTGATTCCACGAAAGACGAACGCTGATCCTTCGCTGCGCTTCAGGATGACAGTGTTATTCACTTTGCTCACGCGGCCGTAAACGGTCTTCGCTTCCTCTGGGAGTCGAGTCAGGCCGCGGTCTTCAGCTTCTTCATCAGCTTTCGCGCCCGTCTGGACCACGGGCGTTCACGCCGACGCAGGTAGCGTGGCATCGTCGGTTCCTTGTCCAGCACTTTCTGTGCCCACTCGCGCGCCTCCGCGTTTTTGCCCTCCGATGCCAGCAAATCCGCGAAATTCAAATACGTTTCAGATGAGGTGGAAAGGGCGGTTGCGCGTCGAAAGAGTTCCTCGGCTTTTTCTTTCTCACCGGTCAGCGCGTATGCCTGTGCCAGCAGAGCGGGTGCGCGATTGAAGTCGTAGTTCGGCTCCTTAGCCACGGTCTTTTCGAGGTCGGGAAGAGCAGCGGCAGCATCCCCCAGCAGCACGGCGCACACGCCGCGCCGGTAAAAGCAATCGAGCGTGTTCAGACGCGCTGCTATGGCTTTATTGAAGGCTTCGCGAGCCCGCGCGAGCTGCCCATCGTCCATGCAGAGTTCGCCCAATTCTTCGTAATTGCCAGCGGAAGGATTGTCGTGAATCGTGAGTTCTAATGCCGCAATGCGCTTACGACGTGAGATGCCCTTGAACGATTGGTTCAGCAGGCCCACATCCGGAAAGACCTCGGCGAAGAGATACACAATCGCCCCGATCGGTCCGAGAAAAAGGATGATGTAGAGCCAATAGGTGTCCGGCCGTCGGCGAATGAAATGAATAATCGCTGCAGCCTGGAGCAGCAGTCCCCATGGATAAAAGAGGTGCGTTAACAGTCCCATTTTGTATGTGGTCCTGCAGTCAGGTTACAAGACGATTTTCAATTGCGGGCACCCACTTTGGTGGCAAGTTCACGAACCGATAATCGCGGAACGCTACCTGTACGATTCGTCGCGGTGCACCACAAATTCTGGATAGGCATTACCTCCAAGCTCATGCAGGTCCATGCCGATGCGCTCTCCATCGGGATCGACGCGGAAGACAAGGATTCGATTGACCAGCCAGAAGATCAGATAGATCAGCGGCAACATGATGCCGAGCAGCGTAGAGACACCGATCAGTTGCGCGACAAACTGGCCTTCGAGCGGTGCAAAAAATCCCGCTGCTGCCAGTCCCCACAATCCCGCGGCCCCATGCACGCTGATGGCCCCGGAGGGATCGTCGATCGATAAGGCAAGTTCAAATAACTCCACCAGGAGCGGCGTAATGATTCCCGCCACCATTCCTGTGAACAGCGCGGCCACCGGCGACACTACACTGGCGCAGGCGCTTGAAGTGACGAGTCCCGCGAGCCAGCCATTCGCGCACAAGCTTGCGTCCGGTTTTCCAAAACGAATCCGCGTCACGGAGAAGGTGGCTACCAGTGCCGCCGTCGCGGAAAGGAGCGTATTGACTGCAGTAATCACCAGTCCACTCGGCGCCGCGTTCAGCCAAAGCAGTGAGCCTGCCATATTCCAAGCAAGCCAACCCACCAGCGCGATCAAGCAGCCTAACAGCACGTAGACCACGTTGTGTCCCGGCATTGCTGTCGATAGACCTTCCCGTGGAAACTTGCCCTTGCGCGGCCCAGCGATCCACACGACGGCCAATGCGGAAACACCCCCCAGCGCATGAATCGCCGCCGCCCCGCCGCCGTCGAAGAAGCCGCCTCCGGCAGAAAAGTTTGTTCCCAGTTGAGCGAGCCAGCCGCCCCACACCCAGTGCGCGACCAGGGGAAACACCACCGCGCCCATGATTGCTGCTATCACCGCGCCCGCTGGCATCCGCAGCCGATCCGCTCCCGATCCCCACGGGACCAATGCTACAAGTGCAACCGACAGAAGTTCGAAAAGCAGAGTCAGTTGGGCGCGCGGTCCGGCAGAGTTGAAACCCCGAAGGAACAATGGCCCCGCGCCGGCCCAGTTCCAGGCCTTGCCGCCCAGATGAAGTACATGGTCGCTGCTTGTTCCCGCCGCAATGGCCGAGCCAACCAGTGCGAACGCAATTACCGCTGTCGAAATAACCACCAAGCTGCCCAGCAAGGATTGCGCAGCCGATCGCGAACGGCCCAGACCAGTGTTCACCAGCGCCAGCCCCGCGATGGCCATCGGCGCCAGCAGTAGAAGTCCCAGCGTGAACGCAAACGAAGTCTCCGGGAACGGCATCGGCGTGAGGGGATTCATCGGTTCTCTCCGGGAATCTGCATGTGGCCACGCACCGCCGCCACCAGCCCCATCGCCTCCACGGCAAGTCCGCACAGCACAAATACACCGCGCAGCGGCGAAGATGGAAACAGAAGAATTGCCGCGATCGAAAGAAAGAATCCCGCGGGCATCACCAACAATCCGGCGTATTTCATGACCGTTCCCTTTCAAGTAATCCAGACAACTCACCGGTGATAGAGGTCAGCCTTGAGACGAATGTCCCCAGAAATAAATGGATGTATGGCAGATGCCAACCGGCGGAAGTGCTTGTAGGAATTCTAAAGGATTCGATCGCTTCGATTCCGCGGCAAGCCTGATTGAGCGATCACTTGAAGAAAGAAGATTTGCTGGATCCGAGAAAATTCCCCGGAAAGATTATCGGCCTGCAAGCCTTTATGCCGTCTTTTGGAGCGGACAGACATAATGGAGTATGTACAGTCGCCTCGATCGAGCGCACCGCGCCCTTCCCGTGATCCTTGGCGTGATATCTCTGGCAAGTGTGGTCCTGCTTTTAGTTTGGGACGCCATTCCAAAACAGTTTCCCTTGCGAGCCCATGATGTTCTCGGCGCGTTTCCACTGGCTCTCATCGCTCTCGCCTATCTCACTTACCAGGCCGCGCACCGTCCCGCTCCTCTTGAAGTGCTCAAAGCGGTGCTTCTTGCCGTTGCCTTCCTCTTCTGGGCCGCCAATCAGCTTTGGCCCGATATTCCCCAAGCCATGCTCTTCAACGACATCGCCATCGCTCTGTTTGTTCTCGACGTGTTTCTTGTCATGATCGGGTGGCCGGGCTCGTCGCCCGACGAGTCCTTTGCCGAGACGTACGTCGAGCCTCATGATCCAAAGCCTTGAGAGCGGTCATTTGGGCGCGGTCGTATAAATTCCTTCCAACGGCTTGGCCCTCTCTTCATCCAGTGGCGGATTCGGCATCGGCAGGCGTGGCATCATCGCGTCACGTTGCGCCGCGTTGTATACAAAAATCGCCATGATCGTTGCCGCCTGCTTCAAGTCCGGTTCCGACATGCGCTCATAGGTGTCCTGATTGCTGTGATGCGTCACGCTATCGTAGTCGCGCGGATCCTGGATGAATTGAAATCCCGGCAAGCCCACCTGGTCGAAGGGCACGTGATCGGTAGAGCCTGTGTTTCGCATTGAAATCGTCGTGAACCCCAGATCCTTGACCGGCGCGGCCCACTGCTCGAACACGCGCGCCGCCTGCGCATTTCCTTCCGAGTAGATCCCGAGGAATCTTCCCGTTCCGTTGTCGGCATTGAAGTAGACATCAAAGCGCGCATGATCCGGCTTAACGGCTACGGGACCTGTCTGCGTGCGCAGGAATTCCGGCACCGCCTGCTCTTCCGCCTTTTTGGTATAGCTGAGCGATCCATAGTGGTTGCGAATGTAGCCTGAGGAACCGAAGATTCCCTGTTCTTCGCCTCCCCACAACCCGATTCGAATCGTCCTGCGCGGCTGAATGTTGAGCGACTTCAAGATGCGCATTGCTTCAAGGGCGATGATGGTTCCAGCGCCGTCATCGGTCGCGCCTGTGCCCGCGATCCAACTGTCGAGATGACCGCCAACCATTACCACCTGGTCTTTCAGCGATGGATCGGTGCCTGGAATATCCGCGATGACATCATGGCCATCGACATGATCTCCGCTGAAGTGTGTATCGATGTTCACCTTCACTTTCACTGGCACATCATGCGATACCAGCCGATTCATGCGCAGAAAGGCTTCGCTGGCAATCACAGCGGAAGGAATGGCTTGCTTGTGTTCCAGCCGATAAACGAACCATCCCATCGAACTGCCGGTGTCATCGTGGATCACTCCGCGAAAACCGCCTGGCACCAGCACTGTCGATGCGTGCTCGTCGGCAAAGAACTTTGCCACTTTTTCCTTGAATGCCATCTGTGCGAAGACCTTTTCCCAGAACGGCGGGTCATTGGGGAGCACGAAGCTGTCTTCCTGATCCCCGTTCAGCGGATAACTCGCGAAATGCTCCAGCTTGGCCGCATCGTAGTGCTCCAGGGGATTCGTCGGATCAGGATTGATTGAAGGCACCTTCCCATACAAAATGATCTTTCCCGCGAGCTTGCCTTTCCACTTGTTGAAACCTGCCTCATTCTCGATCTCTGGAACAGCGATCACATCGCCTGTCACTTCTCCCTGAGTTGCAGGCGACCAGGGAGTTGCCTGTGCCAGAATCGTCGCAGTCGACGGTGCGGTCATCAGAACGCTTGTACCCACCTGCGTCCAGCCCATTCCGAATTCGCCCCACGACTCTTCATGGGGATTGCTCGTGCCCATTCGGCGAAGCTGATCAATCGACCATTGCGCGGCGCGTTCGAATTCTGGAGACCCTGTTAACCGCGGTCCAATCCCGTCGAACAGTCCACTTGCATACTCCATGATGTGCGAATGCACGAGTCCTTCATCGCGAATCCGCGAAATAGTTGCGAGATCCAGCGATTCATGGGCGGGCTGTGCGGCGGAAGCCTGAGTGCTTTGCGATTGCGTCGGCTTTGCGCCGGCCGCGAATAGAACAGATATGCCAAGACAAACCTGAAGGAGAAGGGAAGGGTGGGTCTTCATGCCGCCAAGAATACTACGCAAAATGAGAATGCGGGAAAAGGCGAAAGGGACCGATGTCGGCGGTTCGCGATAGACTCATGCCATCCCGACCGGATCGAAACCACGATGACAAAATCTCTCCTTGCAGTTGTTCTTATCGCTGGCGCTGTTTGCGTCTGCCCCGCGCAACGAATCGAAGTTACCGTGCCCTCCACGAAGCCGCTCAACGGCCACCTTGTCCTCGTCATCGCCAAATCCGACAAGACTGAGCCGCGCATGCAGCTTTCTGAGACTTACGACTCGGCGGAAGGCTTCGGTGTCGATGCCGAGAACCTTGCCCCCGGGGCTCCGCTAGTTATCGATGGAAAGACCTTCGGTTATCCCCGGCGCTCCCTCGCCGACATCGATGCCGGGGACTACTACGTCCAGGCCGTTTTCAATGTCTACGAGCAATTCCACCTGGCCTCCGGCAAAACCGTGTGGCTCCCGCCAGACAAAGGTGAAGGCCAGCATTGGAATCAGAAGCCAGGCAATCCATTCAGCAAGCCCATCAAGGTCCACATTGATGGCAAAGCTCTGATCAAGCTCACGCTCGATCAAACGATCCCGCCTATCGAAGGCACGCCGGCGGACCCGACGGTCATCGCGCAACAACAGCCCACCGCAAAATGGCTTAAGTTCGAGCGCTTCCGCAGCGAAAAGCTCAGCGCCTTTTGGGGCCGGGACATGTTTCTTGGCGCGTGGATCCTTCTACCCGACGGTTTCGACGAACATCCCGAAGCCAAATATCCCGTGATCGTCTACCAGGATCACTTTCATCCGGGCATCGGACCCGCGCAGTTCACCGCAACGCCTCCCGATGCAAAATCCCAGCAGTTTATCCGCCTGCAACGGGGTT
Source organism: Telmatobacter sp. DSM 110680 (assembly GCF_039994875.1). Lineage (GTDB taxonomy): Bacteria > Acidobacteriota > Terriglobia > Terriglobales > Acidobacteriaceae > Telmatobacter. Next base: position 2,556,818 of record NZ_CP121196.1, read on the forward strand.
ATCGACTCTTTCAGGACTGGACCAACGGCCGCCTTCCGCGCGTGATCCTGATTTACGTGCAAAATGCCAATCCTTACTACGACGATTCCTACGATGTGGATTCGGCCAACGTCGGCCCCTACGGCTCCGCTATCAACGATGAACTGATTTCTTCCATCGAGAAGAAGTATCGCGGTATTGGCCAAGGCTGGGCACGCGCTACCTACGGCGGATCGACTGGCGGTTGGGAAGCGCTGGCTGCACAGGTGTTTTACCCCGATTTCTACAACGGCGCATATGTAGCGTGTCCCGATCCGGTAGACTTCCACGCCTACCAGAACATCAACCTCTACGACGACGCCAATGCCTTCGTTCGCAAAGGAGACTTTGGCCAAGTTGCTATCGCCGCTGATCGCAAGCCCGATGGCAGCGTGATCGCGGAAGCAGGTGGTGAGTTTGCGTATGAATACATCCTTGGCACTCACGGCCGCTCCACCGAGCAATGGGACATCTGGCAGGCCGTGTTCTCTCCCGCAGGCAGTGACGGATATCCAGCGGAGATCATTAATCCGCTCACCGGCGCCATCGACAAGAAGGTACTCGAATATTGGCACGATCACTACGATCTCGCCGCCATTCTTAAACGCGATTGGCGCACCCTTGGCCCCAAACTTGAGGGCAAATTACACATCGCTGTCGGCGACGGCGATACATATTTCCTGAATAACGCCGTTCACATGCTCGATAAGCAGCTTCAGGAAACGCGCGATCCCCGTTCCGACGCGACATTTCAATACGGGCCCGGCATGCCGCACTGCTATACCGGCGGCCCATCGGAGTACACCATGCAGCAGAACAACGCCGACTGGACTGAGCGCGTGTTGCCGCAGATGGTCGAGCATATGTTGTCGACGGCTCCAGCAGGAGCGGACACGAAATCGTGGCGCTACTAAGATCTCGGCGTTCAAAACATCCCAGTTCTTGGTACGTTTGCCTTCGCACATAGTGCGGATTTCGACCACATTCGTTTCGTCCGAACATATTTAGGTTTCAAGAGATTACAAAAAGTTAAGCGCCATAAACATTTTTTGTTCTCTCAACTGTTGAAGCCGTTACAGATAGACCTCCGGCTGCTATATTAAATTTTCGGGGTCGGCCGCCTTCAGGTGGGTTTTGTCCGAAAAAGAATTCTGACCACAACCCGTGTGACCGCCAGCACAGGCGAGCACAAATAACTGGACAACGAACAACAAGCAGGAAAGCATTCATGGCGCAGATATTTGACCGCAGCTCCAATGCTTTGGCTCGAGCGAGCCTGGTGCTGACTGGTCTGATTGTGATTGCACTCGGAGTAACGCTCGATCAGTTGCAGCGCTCCCCATGGGTTACTCGCCAAGGCCAGAGACCCGAACAGCCAGTTCCATTCAGCCATAAACATCACGTGACGGGACTCGGACTGCAGTGCCAGTACTGCCACACCTCGGTTGAGAAATCCAGCTATGCGGGCATTCCTCCTACCAAGACCTGCATGAACTGCCATGCGCAGATCTGGACCAACGCTGCGCTGCTGCAACCGGTGCGCGACAGTTGGGCCACTGGTGAGTCGCTTCCCTGGATCAAGGTGCACGACCTTCCCGACTACGTTTATTTCAGTCACGAGATTCACGTGAACAAGGGTCTCGGCTGCGCCAGTTGTCATGGCCGGGTCGATCAGATGCCGCTGATGTACGCGCAGAACACGCTGCAGATGGAGTGGTGCCTCAACTGCCATCGCAATCCAGCCAAGAATCTGCGTCCCACGAGCCAGCTTTACAACATGGCATGGGAATCGCCTGCGTCGGATCGTCCAGTATGGTGCGCGACGAGCGACGTAAAAGAAGGCACACCCACGGCGCAGAGCGTTAACTGCGTAACCAAAGATCCGAGCGGTGAAGGCCCGCAGGTCGCCGCGCTGCAGATGCCGGGCTCACCTACAACAGGCAAAGCTGGCGCCGCTCCCGTCAGCGAAGTCCCGGCGGCGCTCCATTATGAAAAATTCACCAGCCAGGATCAACTGGGCCACTTCCTTTTGAAGCAGTACCACATTCGCACTCCCAACGAACTGAGCAGCTGCGAGGTTTGCCACCGATGAGCAGCGAACCCATGAACGCAGGAACGAACCAGACGGGGCACACCGTGGAGATTGAAAAAAGCAAGGCTAGCCTTGCTGAAAACGAAACACCGATGACGCTCGAACAGGTTCGCGCCAAGGTAAAAGGCACAGGACCAAAGTTCTGGCGCTCGATCGACGAACTTCAGAACACACCGGAGTTCCAGGCCGCCGTCGAAAAAGAATTTCCCAGCGCTGCGCAAGAATGGGTCGATCCAGTTTCACGCCGCGGCTTCCTCAAAGTCATGGGTGCGTCCATGGCGCTGGCCGGACTCGCGGGCTGCACGAAGCAGCCAGATGAGCCTATCTATCCCTACGTCAAGGCGCCCGAGGATCTCCTGCTCGGCAAGCCAAACTACTTCGCCAGCATGAACCCGCTGCCCACGGGCGGCGTGCCTCTGCTGGTCAAGACCGATCAGTATCGTCCTGTCAAAGTTGACGGTAATCCCGATCACGCCTACAACCACGGCTCTTCCGATGTCTTTTCGCAGGGCTCGCTGCTTGATCTTTACGATCCCGACCGCTCGCAGCATGTCACCTTCGAGGGCGAGAATCGACAGTGGTCCGACTTCGCGCAGGCGTTGCACGATAAGGTTGTTGCCAGCAAAGATGGCACTGGTATTTACTTCCTCTCCGCCACCATCACGTCGCCCACGCTTGCGCGCCAGTGGAAGGCCGTGCAGACCGCATATCCCAAGGCGACGCTGGTGCAGTACGACCCTGCCATTGCAGGCACGTTCCTTGCCCGTGGCTACAACGTTCAGTACGACCTGAGCAATGCCGACGTCATTGTCTCGCTAGACGCCGACTTCCTCTCCGGCGCTTCCTATCCCGGATTCCACAAACTGGTCGCCGATTACGCGAAGCGCCGCAAAGATCCCGCGAACGGGATGAACCGGCTTTACGCCGTAGAGAGTTCACCGACGACTACCGGCATGAAGGCGGAACATCGCCTCGGCCTGCGTGCCAGCGAGATTCCCGCATTCGCTGCGGCGCTTGCTTCGGCAGTGGGAGCTTCCGGCGCGTCTGCCCCGCAATATTCGTGGACCGGCGAACAGCAGGCATTCCTCGCGGCTCTCGCGAAGGACCTCAAATCAGCCAGTGGCAAGAGTGCCGCGCTTCCTGGCCTCTATCAGGATGAGTCAGTAGCGGCCCTCGCGCTCGCCATCAACCAAGCTCTGGGCAATGTCGGCAAAACGGTTACCGTATCTTCCGATCCCGCGATTCCGCTGCCCAGCGATCAGAACGGTGATATTAAAAAACTCGTCGCCGATCTCAATGGCGGCAAGGTTGACTGGCTTGTGTGTCTCAATTCGAACCCGATCTATTCGGCACCGGCCGATCTGGGATTCAACGACCAGTTGCTTGGCAAGGCAAAGATTGTCGCGCATCTCGGCTCTCATTACGACGAAACAGGCCACCTCGCGCATTGGCATATTCCGGCCGTACACTATCTTGAGTCGTGGTCTGATGCCCGTGCGTATGACGGCACCGTCTCTATTGTGCAGCCGCTGATCGAACCGCTCTACGGCGGCAAGAGCGCACACGATGTCTTTCAGACTTTGCTTGACAATCCGCAACTGAGCGCCTACGACGCCGTTCGCATCACGCAGAAAGACACCATCAAGGGCGACTTTGAAGCCGGCTGGCGCAAGGCTCTCCATGCGGGATGGATCGAGAACACCACATTCGGTAGCGGTGGGTCTTCAAAGTCAGCGTCCTCCACTGTTCCCGCTCCCAATCCGAAGGACCAGTTCGAAATCATCTTCCATCCCGATCCGAACATCTATGACGGCCGCTATTCAAACGTTGGCTGGCTGCAGGAACTTCCCAAGCCGGTTACAAGCTTGAGCTGGGATAACGCTGCCATCCTTTCCGGCGCAACTCTGGAAAGTCTGAAGCTCGAGGAAGACGACATCGTCGAAATCAGCGCAGGAGGGGGAGTGGTCAAGGCTCCCGTGATGGTAGCGCCGGGTCATCCCGACAACTCCGTCACTCTATATATGGGGTACGGTCGGGAATTTGCCGGCCGCGTTGGCTCGGGCGCCGGCTTCAATGCCTACCTGGTGCGCACCACAGCTGCTCCGTTTTTCGCTACCGGATCCATTAAGAAGGTAGATGGCAAGTGGGGAATCGCCATCACCAAGAGCCACTACCAGGATCATCGCGGCAAAAACCTCTCTGAATATGGCAACCAGAACCGCTCCCTTGAAGCTGTTGAAGCTCTGGGCGAGCGCGGCATCATCCGCTACGCCAGCCTTGAGGACTTCAAGGCAAACCCCAACTTCGCACACGAAGGCGAAGGCCACGATACTCCCGAGTACGACACCACACTCTTCCCAAATTGGCAATACAACGGCAACAAGTGGGGCATGTCCATCGACATGAATAGTTGTACCGGCTGCAATGCCTGCATCGTGGCTTGCTATGCCGAGAACAACATCGCAGTCGTAGGAAAACAGCAAGTCCGCATTGGCCGCAACATGCAGTGGCTGCGTATTGACTCTTACTTCGAAGGCGACCTCGCTGCACCCCGCGCGCATTTCCAGCCCATGACTTGCCAGCACTGCGAGAACGCTCCCTGCGAACAGGTCTGCCCGGTGGGCGCCACGGTGCACACACCGGAAGGCATCAATACTATGGTGTACAACCGCTGCGTTGGCACCCGCTACTGCTCCAATAACTGCCCCTACAAGGTGCGGCGCTTTAACTTCCTGCTCTACTCCGACTACGAGACCGAGAGTCTCAAGCTGATGCGCAATCCCGACGTTTCCGTCCGTTCCCGCGGCGTGATGGAGAAGTGCAGCTACTGCGTGCAGCGCGTCAACGAGGCCAAGATTCAAGCCGACAAGGAGAACCGCCCGATCCGCGACGGCGAAGTTGTCACAGCCTGCCAGCAGGCCTGCCCCGCGTCGGTCATCACCTTCGGCAACCTTAACGACAAGAACAGCAAGGTTGCAAAGCTCAACGAAGACAAGCGCATGTATCAGGTCATCGCCGATCAGAACACGCGGCCTCGGACACGCTATCTTGCCGAGGTTCTGAATTTTAATCCTGAACTTGAACAGAAGCCGGTGGAGCACACACCGGCAAAGGGTTGAAGTCATAATGGCGACCAGTGAAATAAAACGAGGCGACCCTGGCATCGATCCAAAGACCGGAGAATTCCGCGTCGTCGGCGTCAGCGAGACCTTCAAGTCGGTAACAGAGAAAATTTCTGGCATTGTGCTCACCCCGCACACCCCGCTCGGCTGGCTCGCGTTCTTCGGTATCGCCGGCGGCGGAGCCACCATCCTCCTCGTCGCGGTTACCTGGCTATTTCTCAAAGGCGTCGGCATCTGGGCCATCACGCAGCCCGTCGCTTGGGGATTCGCCATCATCAACTTTGTCTGGTGGATCGGTATTGGCCACGCCGGAACCCTGATCTCGGCAATTCTTTTGCTCTTCAAACAAACATGGCGCAACTCCATCAGCCGCTTTGCTGAAGCGATGACGATCTTCGCCGTGGTTTGTGCGGGCATGTTCCCGCTGATCCACGTTGGCCGTCCGTGGCTGGGATACTGGATGCTCCCTCTGCCCTACACCATGAACGTATGGCCGCAGTTCCGCTCTCCCCTGGAGTGGGACGTATTCGCGGTGTCCACCTATGCGACCATCTCGGTGGTGTTCTGGTATCTCGGCATGATCCCCGACTTCGGGACATTCCGGGATCGGGCACAATCTAAGCCCGCCCAGTATGCCTACGGCTTGCTCTCGTGGGGATGGCGCGGTTCTGTTCGCCACTGGATGCGTTATGAGACGGCATCGCTACTGCTGGCCGGACTCGCAACTCCGCTGGTTCTCTCTGTACACACTGTCATCAGCTTCGACTTCGCGGTTGCGGTCCTGCCGGGATGGCACACTACCATCTTCCCGCCCTACTTTGTCGCCGGCGCCATTTACTCCGGTTTCGCCATGGTGCTCACGCTGGCCATTCCGTTGCGCAAGTTCTACCATCTTGAGCAACTCGTTACCGAGCGCCACATCGACAACATGGGCAAAGTGATGCTCGCCACCGGCTTCATCGTGGCCTACGGCTACGGTATGGAAGCCTTCATGGCCTGGTATTCCGCCTCCCACTGGGAAGCCTTCATGTTCTGGAATCGCGCCTTCGGGCCCATGGGCTGGAGTTATTGGACGCTGATCATCTGCAACTTGCTCATTCCTCTCACCACGCTCTGGTCGCGCAAACTGCGTACCCACATCGGCTTCATGTTCTTCATTTCCATCGTGGTCAACGTCGGCATGTGGTTCGAGCGCTTCGTGATCATCGTAACCAGCTTGTATCGCGACTTCCTGCCTTCCTCGTGGGGAACCTACCGTGCGACGAAGTGGGACTACATGACCTTCATCGGAACTATGGGATTGTTCACGACCTTGTTCTTGTTGTTTGTGCGCTTCCTGCCCATGATTCCCATGAACGAAATTCGCATGATTCTGCCCGCGGCCAAAATCAAGCCGAAAGCGGTAGCGGGAGCAGGTGACTAACCATGCCTTCACGTGAAGGGACTTACGGCCTGCTGGCCGAATTCGATACACCGAGCGATCTGGTTCGCGCAGCGCGACAGGCGCGCGAAGATGGATGGCGCCGCCTGGATTGCTACACGCCTTATCCTGTCGAAGAAGCGGCCGAGGCCATCGGCTTCCATCGCAACCGCGTTCCACTCGTCACGCTGGTTGGCGCATTGATGGGTCTGGCAGCAATGTTTTCGATGGAGACGTGGGTCTCCGTCATTGCCTACCCGCTCAACATCGGGGGTCGCCCGCTGTACTCATGGCCAGCGTTTATCGTGCCTGCCTATGAGTGGACGATTCTCTGGGCCGGCCTGTCCGCTGCCTTTGGCATGATGGCGCTGAACGGCTTGCCGCAGCTTTATCACCCTCTCTTTAACGCACCCAACTTTCGCGACGGCGCTACGTCAGACAAGTTCTTCCTCTGTCTCGAGGCGCTCGACCCGAAGTTCGACCTGATCGAATCCAAAGAATACTTGAAAACTCTGGAGCCGGTTTCGATTGTGGAGGTGGAGTACTAAATGCAAATCCTCCACTTTACAAAAAAAGGTCTCATCCTGAGCGCACCGAAGCAGGGCCGAAGGACTTGCTTTAGCTCTTTCACTGCTTATGCCGGCCTCACTGTAATGATGCTTCTCGCCGGTTGTCGCCAGGACATGCAAGACCAGCCGAAGATGATTCCCCAACGCGGCTCTGATTTTTATGCTGATCATCGTGGCGCGCGTCCGCAGGTTGTCAATACCGTTGCGCGCGGAGAGCTTCAAGAAGACAGCTACTTCTACACGGGCGTTATCCAGGGTGCCAACGGTTATCGCGAGGAGCAGAACACAATGCCGTTCCCCGTCACCATGGAAGTGCTTGAGCGTGGACAGGAGCGCTTCAATGTCTACTGCACTCCCTGTCACTCGCGGGTCGGGAACGGCCTGGGCGAAATTGTGGAGCGCGGTTACAAGCCTGCCGCCAATCTCCACGACCAAGTTCGCCGGGCGCAGCCGATTTCGCACTACTTCTATGTCATGACGCACGGCTATGGCGCCATGCCCGACTACTCGGCGCAACTGACGCCTGAGGATCGCTGGGCAGTTGCAGCGTATATTCGCGCATTACAGCTTAGCCAGGCGGCTTCTGCGGGCGATGTTCCTTCTGGCGTGCAGGTACAAAAGCTGAGTGATGTCGCGGAAAGGGAACACTTGCCGGCCAGTTATGCGCAACCGTGGTCGTTGCCCGCTACAGCGGTTCAGGCATATCCGCCGACAAACGAAGGAACGCCGGCAATGGCTCCCGGAAATCCGGCTGACCCTCTGATCAAGATTCCAGCAAGCAAAACGGCTCCAGCGGCCGCGAAGTAAGGACTAAGTTCAATGGCTCACGAAACACACGGTGCATCTCACGCAAAAGCACTTCCCGCCGATCTGAGCGCTCCCTCGTTTGTAGACGGCTGGCGGTCGCGTGCGCTTGTGGTCGGTGCGATTGCTGCCATCGCGGCCGTGATTCTCGCGTTCCTTGGCCAGGCGCAGGATCAGCTCGGCTGGGACCACGTTTATCGCGCATGGATTCTTGGCATGTTGCTAACTTTCGGCTGGACTGTCGGCGGTCTCGCGCTTCTTATGGTGCAGTATTGTTCCGGCGGCAAGTGGGGACTGCTATTGCGCCGCCCTCTTGAAGCCGCCACCCGAACTCTTCCTCTCATCTTCGGTTACTGGGTGGTCTCCGCACTCTTCATGAAGCGCCTTTATCTGTGGGCGCAGTACACCAATCCGAATGACACAGCAGCGGCTCTCAAATCGGGTTTGATCAGCGAAATCCAGGCACACTGCCTCGACTTCAAGCGTCCGATGCTGAATCCGGTTACGTACATTGCCGTCATGCTGCTTTGCTTTGCGATCTGGGGACTTTACACGTGGCGCCTCAACGCGCTCGGCCTCAAGCGGGACACCGAATCGCTCGACACTACGCCCTACTGGATCAAGAAACTTGAGAACGTCAGCGGCCCGGGCATCGTCGTCTACTCACTCACCATGACTGCAGCTGTTATTTACTGGGTCATGTCGATGGATGTTACCTGGTTCTCTTCGGTCTACGGCTTGCTCTTCCTCGTCGGCCAGGGATATTCAGTTCTCGCGCTGTCGATACTTACATCGATCAGCCTCTCGAAAGCAGAGCCATTCAAGACCATCCTTCGCACCACTGAGCAGCATGACCTCGGCAAGTTCACCTTCGCCTTTGTCATGCTGAATATCTATCTCGGTTTCGCGCAGTTCCTGATCATCTGGTCTGGCAACCTGCCTGAAGAAATTCCCTGGTACCTCGATCGCATTCGCGGTCACTGGGGCATCATTATTACTCTCGACTTCATCTTCCATTGGCTCATCCCGTTCTCGCTGCTGTTGTCGCGGGACATCAAGCGCAACAAGAAGCGCATGGTACGCGTCTGCCAGTGGATGATCTTCGCCAAGGCATTCGATCTGTTCTGGCTTATCGAGCCGAACTTCAAGGATGCCGCTCGCAACCTGCACTTCAGCTGGGGAATTCTTGAATACATCGCTGTTCCAGTCGCGATGGTTTCCGTCTGGATTGCTTATTACAGTCACAACTTGAAGACACGTGCGCTGGTGCAAACCAACGATCCGCACGTTGCAGAGATTCTGGAGCCCGAACATGTCCACGCTTGATCACAACGAACCCGACGACCAAAAAGTGCTTGGTTCGCATGGCCCCAGCGAGATCGACGCCTCTGCTGGTTACGAGCAGACCGATGTCAAGGTCACGGGCATTATCGTCTTTCTCGTTTCGCTTGCGATCCTTGTCGCCGTTTGCGGCGTGGTCACCTATGGCATGGGCAAGCTGATCAATGCGCGCATGAATAAGGAAGACGGACCCAACAGCAAGTGGACCAAGACCGCCGAGATCCGCCAACTCGGCAATTTGCCATCGAGCCCGGAGATGCAAAACAAGATCGCGGAAATCACCCGGACCTTTCCGACACCTCGTGTACAGACCGATGATGGCAACCAGGACGTAGCGGATCTTCATCAGCGCGAAGACTTGCTGCTGGACAACTACACATGGGTTGACCAGTCGCAGGGCAAAGTAAGAATTCCGATCGAACGGGCCATGCAGATCATCGCGCAAAAGGGTTTGCCCGTCGCTCCTACAGTCCAGCAGGCGCCGCTTCTCGCAGGTGATTCAAAGCCAACAGTGACAGCACCGATCACCGACGGCTTTGCACGCACGGGCTACGAACAGGATCAAGCCGCGGCCCAAAAAGCCGAGGCGCAGCAGCAAGCCGAGACTCAGCAGCACGAGTAACGACGAAAGTGTGAAGCAGTATGCAGAACAGCAGTAACAGTGCGAACAAGACGACCAGCATCAGGCAACGCAGTTTCACCGCGGCCTCGATCTTCTTGTGCCTTGCCGCACTGACGCCATCTTTGTTGGGGCAGGTATCAAGCTACGGCGAAAAGGAGACTGGGCCTGATAACGGCAAGCCCCCCGCCATCCTCAATGGTGTAGGCGTGACTCAGCGACTGAATGAGCAGTTGCCGCTCGATCTCACGTTCACTGACGACATGGGCAAAACGGTTCAGCTCGCGAGCTACTTTGGGAAAAGGCCCGCCATTCTCGCGCTCGTCTATTACCAGTGCCCGATGTTGTGCTCAGAAGAGTTGAACGGCCTCACGGGCGCACTGCAGATGGTCGACGAAGTTCCCGGCCGCGATTTCAACGTCATCGTTGTCAGCATCGATCCCAGCGAAGGCACCAACCTTGCTGCGGACAAGAAGCGCAACTACCTCCGCCGGTACGGACATCCTGAAACCGCCGATGGCTGGCACTTCATGACCGGCACGCAAGCCAACATCGATGCGCTGACCAAGGCGGTCGGCTTTGGCTACGTCAAGATTCCCGGGCCCGATGGCAAGCTCACGCAGTTCGCCCACGCCAGCTCCATTCAGCTCGTAACTCCGCAGGGCAAGCTGGCACAGTACTACATGGGAGTCGAGTACTCTCCGAAAGATATTCGCCTCGGTCTCGTCGAGGCTTCGAACAATCACATCGGCTCACCCGTCGACAACATTCTTACTTACTGCTATCACTACGACCCGGCAACCAATAAGCATTCGCTGATCATTGCTCGCGTTGTGCAGATGGGTGGCGCGATGACTGTGATTCTGCTGGGCGGGTTTATGTGGATCATGTTCCGCCGCGACTATCGCAAGGCTCATGACCAACTTGTTTCAGGAACAAAGGTGAACGGATAACGGAATGCACATCAGTCCAGTACTCTGGCAATTTCTCGTCAAGTGGCTGACGAACTTCTCTCTGTATCCACCGGAGGCGTCGAAGATCGCCCCGCAGATGGATGCACTGTACTTCTTCATGGTCCTGGTGAGCTTGATTGGGTTGACTATCGTCATCCTTCTGGTCACCAGCTTTTCGATCATGTACAGCAAGAAGCGCCACCCTGTTGCGGTGCAGATCGAAGGCTCCACGATGCTCGAGGCAACGTGGACCATCATTCCGCTCGGCCTGTTTCTCATCATGTTTGTCTGGGGCGCGCTTATTTACTTCCGCGTCTACACGCCGCCTGCCAACGCCATGAATATCTACGTTGTCGGCAAGCAGTGGATGTGGAAAGCTGAACATCCCGGCGGCCAGCACGAAATCAATTCCCTCCATGTGCCCACGGGGCGTGCGGTGCAACTCACGCTTATCTCGCAGGACGTGTTCCACAGCTTCTCGATTCCCGCCTTCCGCGTAAAGCGTGAAGCGATTCCCGGCCGCTACACCACCGTCTGGTTTGAAGCCACCACGCCCGGCACCTATCACCTCTTCTGCACCCAGTACTGCGGCACCGACCACTCGCACATGATTGGCGATGTCGTGGTTATGACTCCTGACGATTTCAAGAAGTGGCTGGCCGGCTCCACGAGTGGTGCATCGCTTGCCCAGAATGGTGAGCGTCTTTTCGCCAGTCTCAGCTGCGCGGCTTGCCATAATGCGCGTCCGGACGCGCGCGGCCCGAGTCTCGCCAACGTCTACGGGGCCAAACTTACCCTCGCAAACGGCCAGACGACGACGGTCGACGAAGCTTTTCTGCGCGATGCGATTCTCAATCCATCGCAGCACGTAACCCAAGGGTATGCGCCCATCATGCCCACCTATCAAGGTCAGATAAGCGAAGACGGCGTGATCGCGCTGGTCGAATTTCTGAAGAACCTCAACTCTGATTACCGCGTGCAGCAGACGACCGCAACAACAACGCTGCTGCCTGAAAGTGAAGGCACGGCAACGCCCGCCGGACAAAAGCCCGCCGGGCAGGGGATGGTGAAAAAATGAGTAGCAGCACAATCGTCAGTCTTCCCGATCAGTCATTAGCCCGGATTCCGAGGATGAATTTTATCTCCAAGGAAAAAGGTCTGTTGAGCTGGCTTCTGACCGGCGACCACAAGCGGATTGCCATGCTGTACCTGGCCTCGATCACGTTCTTTTTTTTCATAGGAGGAGCGCTCGCAGGACTGATCCGTCTTGAGCTGCTTACGCCGCAGTCTGACCTCATGGCCACGGACACCTACAACAAGGTGTTCACCATGCACGGCATTATCATGATCTTTTTCTTCCTGGTGCCGTCGGTCCCGGCCACGCTGGGAAATTTCTTTATCCCCATGATGATCGGCGCCAAAGACCTCGCACTGCCGAAGATCAACCTGCTGAGCTGGTATCTGTACATGGCGGCTGGCATCCTCGCCATCTACTCCATGGCTACCGGTGGAGTCGATACAGGGTGGACATTTACTACGCCACTTTCTACCCACTACCTCAATACCAACGTTCTCACTACCGGCGTCGCGATCTTCATTGCTGGATTCAGTTCCATTTTTACCGGCCTTAATTTCATCGTCACTATCCACAAAATGCGCTGCCCTGGGATGACCTGGTTCCGTATGCCGCTTTTTGTCTGGGCACACTACGCGGCCAGCATTCTCATGGTCCTCGGTACCCCGGTTCTTGCCATCGCGATTGTTCTGGTGGCTCTGGAGCGCGTCTTCGGCATCGGCGTTTTCGATCCGACCAAGGGCGGCGATCCGCTGCTCTTCCAGCACTTGTTCTGGTTCTACTCGCACCCTGCCGTCTACATCATGATTCTGCCAGGCATGGGCGTGATCTCCGAGACTATCTCTACCTTCAGCCGCAAGCGCGTCTTTGGATATACGGCCGTCGCCTTCTCTTCGGTAGCTATTGCGGTCTTCGGCTTCTTTGTCTGGGCCCACCACATGTTCATCATGGGTATCTCCAACTACTCCATGCTGGTGTTCTCGCTGCTTACGATGCTGGTCGCCGTGCCCTCCGCGATCAAGATCTTCAACTGGGCTTTCACTCTCTACAAAGGGTCAATCACTTTTGAAACGCCCATGCTCTACACCTTCGGCTTCATGGGGTTGTTCACCATCGGTGGATTGACTGGCGTTTTCCTCGGAACTTCGGGAACGGATATCCATCTCACCGAAACCTACTTCATCGTGGCCCACTTCCATTTCGTCATGGTGGGCGGCATGTTGATGGCGTTCCTTGCCGGCATCCATTTCTGGTGGCCCAAGATGACGGGCCGTATGTATCCGGAGAAGATTTCCCAATTCGCCGCGGTCGTTACCTTCATCGGGTTCAACTTCACATTCTTCCCGCAGTTCATCCTCGGAACGCTTGGGATGCCGCGCCGTTACGCTACCTATCCGCCGGAGTTCCAGGTGCTGAACGTCTTCTCGACTGCAGGCGCAACCATCCTCGGTATCGGCTACCTGCTGCCACTTCTCTACCTCACCTGGTCGCTCCGCTACGGCGAAATCGCCGGTGAAAATCCGTGGCAGGCCACCGGGCTCGAGTGGCAGACCCAGTCGCCTCCTCTCACTGAGAATTTTCCCGCAATTCCGATCATGGATCACGAGGCCTACGACTACGAGTGGTTGGAAGGTCAGAGAGAGAAAGAGGTGGCGAGTGTCGGATAGCCAGGTAGTCGTGCACGGCGCAGCCGAAGGAACTCACCACGAGCACCTTCCCTATCAGCGCCACCACTTCGAAACATACGCGCAGCAGAGCGATGCCACCAATTTCGCAATGTGGCTTTTCCTGCTGACGGAAATCATGTTCTTCGGCGGTCTGTTCACCGCTTATTTGATCTATCGGAACTGGTACTACCCAGCATTCGTCCAGGCATCGCACCAGTTACAGATCTTTTGGGGCACTGCCAACACCGCCGTCCTCATCACCTCCAGTTTCACCATGGCCATGGGCGTGTGGTCTGCAGAAATGCGGAAGAAGGGCGCGCTGGTACTTTGCCTGGTCATCACCTTTGTTCTGGGTATCGTCTTCCTTGGGATCAAGACGATCGAGTACAAGGAAAAATACGACAAACACCATATTCCGGGCTTGCACTACAGCCTGCAGTCATTCCTCAATCCCGCCTCCGATGAGGAAGTCTACAAGGAGTATCACGACAAGCCGCTTTCGCTCGACATGGCGCGCCATACGGAGATCTACTTCTTCCTTTACTTCGCTATGACCGGCATGCACGCGCTCCACATGATCATCGGTATCGCTATTCTGGGATTCATGATCTTCAGAGCGCAAGCCGGTGCGTACACCACCGGCCACGTCACTTTCGTCGAGAATTTTGGCCTTTACTGGCACTTCGTCGACATCATCTGGATCTATCTTTTCCCGCTGCTCTATCTGATCAGCAGGCATCAATAAAGGATCAACGCCATGAGTGCACCGCACGACAAAGACTTTGAATCCATCGAGGAGCACGAGCACGAACACCACATCGTCAGCCCGCGGATTTACCTGGCGATTGTGGGCATACTCCTGGTGATGACCGCCACAACTGTGGGCGTCTCTTACATCGATCTGGGGCTCTTCAACCCCATCGTTGCGCTGGCGATTGCCGCCTTCAAGATGGTCCTGGTCGTTCTCTTCTTCATGCACGTGAAGTACTCGACGAAGCTCACCAAACTCACCGTGGGCGCCGGACTATTCACCTTTCTCATCCTGATCGGCATGACCCTCTCCGACTACTTCACGCGCGCGTGGGGTCGCTGGTAGACAACTGCAATTTTGCTCCAATAAAGAGGCCGCCCACGGGCGGCCTCTTTGCGTGTGTGAATCGACTCTTCAGCCCTGTTTCGCAGGCTTGCAATTCGGATGCGGGTTCTTGAAATCAACCTCGATCGGCAGCCAGTCGGACAGCCGCTTCACGTCGACTTCGGCATCGTTGGCGGAGTTCGAAAGCGAAGACCGCGCTAGCGCTACGTTCAGCTTTACCTTCCCCTTCATGCAGTAAGCCCCGAGGAACTTGGACAGGTCCTTGTTGGCTATATCCATATATTCGGCAGGCAGAGCGCCTTCCCCGCCGTGAATATCAACAGGGGCCATGATCATCTTGTTTGCTACCGGCCGGTCTTTCTCAACTCCAGAAGTATCGAAGCGGATCACCAGGGTAGCTCTCGTTTCAAACTCTTCTTTCGGATTCGCCACATACGTGACTGTTGGAATGGTGACGCCCGCCGGGTTCGGCTTAGTTAGCTTGGTGTCAAAAGCAATGTGATAGCGAGCGCCCTTCCACTTCGGTGTCGCCGGCGCAGTGGCGGCCTTGTCCCCCATATTGCATCCCGTCAGAAGCGCCAGCCCACCCAGCGCCAGAATGATAATTTCCTTCCTCAAGTCACCCTCCTCAATCGCAATGAAACGACGCGGAAGAATACCACCCCTTGGTATCGAAAGAGTGTGATTTCTGACAACCGTCAAATGAAGCTGTCACCGTCGGGAAATGTTATGCGACCGATGTTAGCCGAGCTCGCGATCGCGAATTCCCGGAAGCTGTGAAGTTGTACGGTCTGTCCGCGTGATCAATTGATTCTGCATGGTTTACAGGCCGGTTTTTGGCGGAGCTTCACAGTTGCATAGGGAGTGGGGGAAGGGGGTACTGTTTCCTCCGAAAATGAAGGGCTACGCTTATGCATTCAGACGACCCTGTGAATCATCAGTCCGAGATGCTGAGGCTTTCGCCGAACGATATCGATGGCAACCGTTTCTACGAAATCGAAATCGCTTGCCAAATTTGTTGGGCTCACGCCATTAAAACCGGAACTACCTCTCCTGACCGCCGACAATCTAAAGAGCAATGTCCCGCCACGATAACACTCCTGAATCACTTCAAAAACTCGCCGACAACCCGCGCATCCTAGTTCGTCGCGAGGGATCACCACGGCAGGATGCAGAATGCGTCGTCTACTGGATGCAGCGCGCGATGCGCATCCACGAAAACCCTGCCCTCGATGTCGCCATCGCCGCGGCCAACTTGCTCGGACTGCCTATCGTCGTGTTTTTTTCGGTAATTCCTAACTACCCAAATGCCAACCTGCGGCACTACCACTTTCTGCAACAGGGCCTGCGCGACGTGGAAGAAGACGCAAAAGAACGGGGGGTCGCCTTTGTTCTGCGCCGGCATCCCGACAACTCTCTGGAGGAGTTTCTGGAAGAAGTGCATGCGGCGATGCTGATCGGCGACGAAAATCCCTGCCGCGAGCCGGAACGCTGGCGGAAGGTTCTTGCTCGACGGCTAAAGTTGCCTTATTGGACCGTCGATGCCGACGTGGTTGTTCCTTCCGCAGTTTTTGGACGCGACTACTTCCTGCTGCAGCACATGCGCCCACATCTCAAGGAAGCACTGCCCAAGTTTCTTGTCACAACCAAAAACTCAAAGCCTCAATATGGCTGGACGAAACCCAAATCTCTCCACAGCGAATCGCTCGCCCATGACATTACCGCTGGATTTAAAGATCTCGATCGCACCATCAAACCTGTCGATACCTTTACCGGGGGGACGCACGCCGCGCTTGCGCACCTTCGAGACTTCATCAGCCACGGGCTGAAAGATTACGTGGACAAGCGCAATCATCCCGAAGTGAAAGGCACGAGCCGTCTCTCTCCTTACCTGCACTTCGGCAACATCGGACCGATCACCATTGCGCTTGCGGTCGAAAGGGCCCTTGCTGAAGGACACATTGAGCAGGCCGCACGAGATCGATTTCTGGATCAGGTCATTGCCTGGCGGGAGCTTTCGGTGCTCTTCGTGAAGTACAACGACAATTACGACAATTGGGAATCTGCGGAGCCGTGGGCACACAAGACTCTCGTAGAGCATGGCGGCGATCAGCGTCCTTTCCGCTACTCCTTTGAGCAGCTAGAGCGCGCCGAAACGCACGACGACCTCTGGAACGCCGCCCAACGGGAGATGACCGAGAACGGCTGGATGCATAACTACATGCGTATGTACTGGGCCAAGATGATTCTCGAGTGGGCTCCCGATCCTGCACGCGCCTACGAGTGGGCCGTCATTCTCAACGACCGCTACGAACTCGACGGCCGGGATCCCAATGGCTACGCCGGCATTGCCTGGGCTATCGTCGGCAAGCACGACCGCCCCTGGTTTAATCGCCCCGTTTTCGGCCTCGTGCGGCCGATGTCCGGCGCTTCCACGTCGAAGAAATTCGACGCGAAGACCTATATCGATCAAAACAGCGGCAGCGCGAAGCTGCCTTTCTAGCGAGCCTGAGTTTATTTCAGCAAGAGATGTAGCGACGGTCACATCTCTGCCTCGCCAGCGCAGTCCTAAAATGGGACACAATTTCAATGCCGGAAAGTGCGGGCTCCGCGCCGGGTTTTTGAATGGATTTTGCTTAACTTCCCTCGGACGATCAGTGTGAGAGGCGGGAATCGAATCCTGTGCGCGTGTGACCATCTGGGCGAGTAGAAATATCTGCACTCAATCAATCCGGCGGACCACAGCCATTATCGCTTTTGGGATAAGCTTAGCGGTCTTCGCGTTCTTTGCACGCTCAGCTGAAGGACAGAGTGCAGGCGCCTTCGTTCAACAAAGCACCGGAACCGACGTTCCACTGCGCGCGAGAAACGCCCGCAGATTTCTCGAGAAGCGTGGCTGGCCACGAAATCAATCCCGCCTGAACAGTGATCGCCCCAAGCCTCTAATCGCAAGTCAGACATTCGATGCCAGTGTATCGACGGCAATCTGGCAGCCTCTTGGGCCGGGCGCGGTCATCTCTCCCAACTTCGGTCTGATTACCGGTCGCGTGTCCTCTATCGCCATCGATCCTGCCGACGCTACGGGGAACCGCGTGTATGTGGGCACGACCGGCGGTGGAGTTTGGCTTTCGCAGAACGCGGGCACTGCCGGCTCGGTGGTCTTTACGCCGCTTACGGACGCTCCAGCAGGCTTCAACGCTGTGCGCTACGCCTCCATCAGCATCGGTGCGATTTCGGTTCAGCCCGGCAGCACGGGAGTCATCCTTGCCGGAACCGGCGACCCCAACGATGCACTTGATTCTTACTACGGGGCCGGAGTGTTGCGTTCTCCAGATGGCGGCGCCACTTGGACGGTGATGTCGCATACCGCAGACCAGATGTTTTCGTTTCAGGGCGAGGGCTTTGCAGGTTTCGCATGGAGCACCGTCAATCCACAAGTGGTTGTGGCTGCGGTTTCACAGTCTTATGAAAGCACGCTGGTCAGCGCGCAGCTTTTCGGCGTCAGCTACGCGGGACTCTACTACTCGAGTGATGCGGGCGCTACCTGGTCGCTGGCGAGCATCAACGATTCACCGGGACAGGACGTTCAAGGGCCACAGGATCTTTTCGCTTCTCCGAATGGGAACTCGGCTACGGCGGTTGTCTGGAATGCTGCTCGGCGCTTATTCATCGCGGCAGTTCGTTTTCACGGCTACTACCAGTCGAGCGACGGTGTCACGTGGACCCGCATGGCCGCTCAACCCGGCAGTGGGATGACAGCGCAGATGTGCCCGACCAATCCTGGAGCTATAGGCTCATTGGCTTGCCCGGTCTTTCGCGGAGCACTCGCCGTGAACCCGTTCACTGGCGACACTTTTGCGTGGACAGTCGACGTCAACAATCAAGATCAGGGGCTTTGGCAGGATGCATGCTCGCTCTCCAATGGAATGTGCAGCAATCAGGCTGTTGCCTTTTCGCAGCGCTGGAGTACGGCGTCGCTTGAGACCAACACCAGCCTTGGATCTGCCACTATCGCTAATGGCGACTATGATCTCGTTCTTGCGGCCGTTCCCGCGCAGCAGGATACGATGCTGCTGGCCGGCGCCAACGATCTGTGGCGTTGCAGCCTGGCGATGGGCTGCACGTGGCGCAACACTACGAATGCAACCACCTGCATGAGCGCACAAGTCGCTCCGTACCAGCACGCCGTGGCCTGGAATATTTCAGACCCGGAAGAGATTTTCATCGGCAACGACAGTGGGCTCTGGCGCTCCACCGATGCCATCGGCGAGACGGGTTCAGTTTGCTCTTCTGCAGACAGTTCTCACTTTCAGAATCTCAATACAGGTATCGGTTCGCTTGCGGAAGTCGAGAGCATGTCTCAGGTCGAAAACTCGCCCTATACGATGATGGCCGGCTTTGGCGCCAACGGTACTGCCGGCGTGAAAAGCACGACCGGCCCCACGGGGGAATGGCCGCAGATACTCAGTGGCGAGGGTGGCCCTGTCGCAATTGATGGCAACGATCCTGTGCGATGGTATGTCAACAACAGCGCCGGCGTTTCGATTTACAGCTGTGCTCAAACGGGAGACTGCACTTCGGGGGATTTCGGTTCGGCACCTGTCGTCAACGATGCGGACGTAGCGGGAGACGGATACACCATGACATCGCCCGCGCCGTTTATCGTCGACCCACTTGACAGCACCCAATTGCTGATCGGCACATGCCGGCTGTGGCGTGGGCCTGTTGATGGTTCAAGCTGGACTGGGGCCAATGCGATCAGTCGCATTCTGGATGGGGTTTCGGGTCTGAGCTACTGCAGCGGAGACGCGCTCATCCGCACCGTGTCGGCGTTGCCGCTGTCTAACGGTAGTGAAGTGATCTACGCGGGAATGCATGGTGCAATGGATTGCGGCGCAACCCTGGGCGGCCATATCTTCAATGCTACTTACAGTCCAAACGGTTCTTCCATGCCTGCTTGGCAGGATCTGACACTAAACCCGGTTCTCAACGATCAGGTGCGGTTCAATTACTACGGGCTCAATGTCTCCAGCATCTTCATCGATCCTCATGATGCAACCGGTAACACCGTGTACGTCACGATCGAGGGCGCGGAGGATTCGCTTCACGCTATCCGCATTATTTACGGCACAACGGATGGTGGAGCACACTGGTCCGAGCTGACATCGAACCTGCCTCACTCGCCTGCGAACGCCGTTGTGGTTGATCCTCAGGACGCCAACACCGTCTATATCGCAACCGACGAGGGGGTTTACTCGACTCGCCAGATTGCCAGTTGCAGTGACGGCCCATCGAACTGCTGGTCCGTTTTTGGCACCGGACTTCCGTTTGCGCCCGTCGTGCAACTCAGCGCGTCGTCCCCTACAAGTCTTCCCAACGTACTCGTGGCCGGAACTTATGGACGCGGCATATGGCAGCTTCCGTTGTGGACTTCAGGAAGTCAGTTGACAACAGCATCGACGCAACCGGGCTCCGTGACTTTCGCGTCGCAGCCCGTTGGAACGACGAGCAGTGCAGAGTCGATCACGCTTACGAACACTGGTGGAATCGCGCTTGCTGTCTCTACCATAGCGGCAACAACAAATTTTGGAGAAACTGACAACTGCACGGGGCACGCAGTGAGTGCCGGCGGCAGTTGCCTGATACAGGTGGCTTTCACGCCGGGCGGTGCTGGGAATCTCACCGGTCAACTCACGATAAGCGCAAATGTGTCCGGGGGACAGATCGTAATCCCACTTTCAGGATCTGGTGCTAGCTCAGGCGTCGTCACAGCGTTGCCGGGTACGTTGAGCTTTGGTCAGGTTCAGATCGGAACGACGTCACCAGCGTTGCCGGTCACGGTCGAGAATTCGAGTAACGCATCGATTGCTGTCGCCAGCATTACGGTTGCGCCACCCTTCGTTCTGGCAGCAAATAGTTGCGGTTCCTCACTCGCGGCAAACAGCGATTGTGCACTCTCAGTGACTTTTGCGCCTACACAGGCGGGTAATGCGACTGGCACGCTGACAATCGTCGATGGCGCTGGAACGCAGACGGTGATCGTGAGCGGCACGGGCGCGAATGCAGCTAATGATGCGCTGTCGTCCACGTCGCTCAGCTTTCCGGCAACTGCTTCGGGACAGCAATCAGCCGCGCAACTTGTCACGCTCACGAACAGCGGCGATATGGCGCTGACTTCGATTGTGGTGACGTTGGGCGCTGGATTTCAGCAATCAAATACCTGCGGAACTCAACTGACGGGCAACGCAAGCTGCGCCATCGCCGTGGTGTTCGCCCCTACGACGATTGGCAACGTGAGCGGAAGCCTTAGCGTTTCCGATGCGATCCGCACGCAAACGATTTCACTTTCGGGAGTGGGTTTACAGCCGCCTGCCATCAGCGTGATTCCTGCACAATTGACGTTTCCAGCACAGCAGACCGGGCAAGCTTCCTCGCCGCTCACGTTGACGATCACCAACACGGGTGGCGCGATCATGAGCAGTGTCGGCTTTCAGATTTCGGGGCAGTCGGCGTCGAGTTTTTCGTGGGGCGCTAGTACTTGCGGTGCGACATTGAGCAGCGGAAGCAGCTGTACGGTTCAAGTCGGCTTCACTCCAGTGACAGCAGGGTCACTCACCGCTGCATTGGTGGTGACGTCCTCAACTCTGAATGTTGCTCCCGTTCAGGTACCTCTCAGCGGTGTCGGTCAGGCTGCTTCGGGAATCGTCATCAGTCCGGCGCAGATGTTCTTTACGCAGTCGACTCTGGGGCAGGCCAGTAGCACGCAGGCTGCGACGATCACGAACACCAGCACCGTGACTGCAACCGGCCTGACGTTTTCTGTGTCGTCCTCTTTCGCCCTGGTGCAGAACACCTGCGGTTCCACGCTTGCCGCCGGAACTGCATGTTCGGCCGGAGTAGTGTTTATCCCAACGGCGAACGGGGTTGTTACAGGTGCTCTCACCGTGAGTTCATCAGCATTTGTCACCGCCGCCAGCGTATCGCTCACCGGAGCTGGCGGAGCGGCCGGTTCAATGCAAGTGCAGCCAACGGCTCTCAGTTTTCCGTCGACTGGAGTTGGCAACAACAGCGCACCACTGATGGTGACACTTACGAACAATGGTTCGATGCCACTGGCCGGCGTCACGCTTGCGGCTTCGAGCCAATTCCAGATGGGATCGACGAACTGCGGCGCGTCGCTTGCGGTCGGGGCCAGTTGCACCGCGCAGGTCGAATTCGTTCCGTCGAGCGCCGGACAGCAAACGGGCAATCTCACTGTCTCCAGCGCGACTCTTGCTACGCCGGTGATGGTTTCTCTCTCCGGCATGGGGTTTGATTTTTCCTTGTCCTCAACAGGGGAATCAAGCCAGACGGTAGCGAGTGGACAGACGGCCATCTACAACCTCAACCTTGCGACCATGAGCGGGTCGAGCGGCAATTTTACGTTTGCCTGCGGTTCGTTGCCGGCAAACTCGGCGTGCACCTTCAATCCAGCCAGCGAATCGGTTTCGGGAAATTCTACGGGGAGCGCCAAGGCGCAGATTGCCACCGGCTTTTCTGCGGCGTCCTCGCGTAATGCCGGACCTTCTGCTCGCCTACCTCGCAGTTTGCTGTTCGCTTGCGGATTGTTGTTGCTGCCCTTGGCGGTCAGACGCAGATTCCGCGGCGTCTTTTTTATGACGATCCTGTTGCTGGCTCCGTTCGGAATCTCAAGCTGTGCTGGAGCAGGTGGCGGCAGTAGTGGCGCGCCTCCGATTTCGGCCAACAAGAATACTCCGGCGGGAACGTACTCCGTTGTCGTAACCGCGACAGCAAACGGGCTGTCACACAAAATCACGCTCACGTTGACCGTAGATTAGCTATGCGAATGACCATGCTTGCTGGCGTGCAAGTGGGGGCGCGAATTGAGGAGCGGCTATACTTTAAATTCACGTATGTCTGCGACGATGAGGCAAAAAGCTGCGTCGGAGACTGCAATCGCTAGGACGAAGGATGCCTCAGCAATGACCGCGAATGTAACTCTTCAGGACGTGAAGCGCGTAGCCGAACTGGCTCACCTTGAACTGACTCCGACGGAAACCGAGAGTATGCAGCACGACCTGAACGCGATTCTGGACCATGTCGCGCAGTTGAACGAACTGGATACCGACTCGGTCGCTCCATTGGCCCAGATGAGCGAACTTGCGGGGGCTGGTTCAGCAGGCTCGCTTCGTGAGGATGTGGTGCGGCCTTCGCTGAATCGCACCGCGGTGATGTCTGAAGCGCCGGAGACGGACCAGGTCTTCTTCAAGGTTCCTAAGGTGATTGAAAGATAAAAAAGGGAAGGGAACGCCGCGTTGCCAGACGAAACCATGACAACTGAAAGCTATATAGAAAAGCCTAAGCCCCTTTCCGAATTACGCGAGGGCATCGCCTCCGGACGCCAAAAGGCTGCGGATCTTGCCGTCAGCTATTACGAACGCATCGAACGGGTAAATCCGCGGCTGAATGTTTACCTGAGCCTCACGAAAGAGCGCGCGCTTGCGCAGGCTGCCAAGGTTGACGCAGCTGCTGCAAAAGGCGATCTTCTGGGACCACTCGCGGGCATTCCGGTAGGCATCAAGGACGTCCTGGTGATGCAAGGAGCGCCGTCAACAGCCGGATCGAAGATTCTGAAAGGCTATCGTCCTCCGTATGACGCTACCGCCGTAGCAAAGCTTGAGGCAGCGGGTGCGGTGCTGCTGGGCAAGCTTAACTGCGACGAGTTCGCCATGGGATCTTCGAACGAAAATTCCGCCTATGGGCCGGTTCGGAATCCAGTGGACACGGAACGCGTCCCGGGCGGTTCGAGCGGTGGATCAGCTGCTGCAGTTGCGGCCAATATGGCGGTCGTGACACTCGGCACCGATACGGGAGGTTCGATCCGTCAGCCCGCCAGCTTCTGTGGAGTGGTTGGCGTTCTGCCCACCTATGGCCGCGTTTCCCGTTACGGGCTTATCGCATTTGCTTCATCCCTCGATCGGATTGGCCCTTTCGCCACCAATGTTCGCGATGCTGCCACCCTGCTTGGTGTTATCGCCGGGCATGATGCTAACGATGCCACCAGTTCTCCAACCCCTGTAGCGGATTATGCCGTTGAAAGCGACAAAGGCGCTGAAGGCCTGCGCATCGGAGTGCCTGCCGAGTATTTCAGCGAAGGGCTGGATCCGGAAGTCCGCGAGCGAATTGAGAGCGGCATCGAATCGCTCAAGGCCGCGGGCTGCATTATTAAGCCTGTCTCGCTGCCGCATACGCGCTACGCCATCCCGACGTATTACCTCGTGGCCACCGCAGAAGCGAGCGCCAACCTGGCGCGGTTCGACGGGGTCCGATACGGGTATCGATCACCGTCCTCGGCAACGCTCGCAGACATGTATCGCCATTCGCGCGACGAGGCCTTCGGCGCAGAAGTGAAGCGCCGGATTATGCTCGGCACCTACGCGCTCTCGGCGGGGTACTACGATGCCTACTACCTCAAGGCGCAAAAGGTCAGACGGCTTCTCGCCGATGAATTTATCCGCGCGTTTGCCGAGGTGGATGCCATCGTTACACCCACCGCGCCTACGCCCGCATTCAAGCTGGGCGAAAAGACCGGCGATCCCCTCGCCATGTACCTGGCCGACATTTATACCGTCACCGCCAGCCTTGCGGGAATTTGCGGCGTCACAGTTCCTTGCGGCGCGACGAAAGGCGGCCTCCCCGTTGGGATGCAGGTTCTGGGTGCACATTTCAATGAGGCAACAGCTTTTCGCGTCGCCCGGGCAGTGGAGGCGGCACAGAGTTAGGAAGCAGGGTTCGTCATGCAAGTGGGTAAGCGGTTCGCGGTTTTGATTGCAGTTTTTGTGGTGATGGTTTTTCTGCCGTTCCGTATCAACGCAGCTCCGCGCAAGGTTCATGTCGTAGGTCTGGGTGCATTCAAACGGGTGCCGTATTCAAAGAGCGGCGATCCAGCCGGTGCTAAAGCCGGCGAAGACGCGCTCAAAATCAGACCTCTCGTTGTAGACGGGATCGTCAAGGAATGGACCTCTGGCGAAGCGCACGACGTAACCGACCGCAGTTTCGCCGTCCGCCGCGTGCTCCGCATCAACGATGAACTCCCCGGCGAAAAACCCTCGAGTTCAAGCACGCACTGGGTGTGGCAGCGCGGCCCTTGGCTTTTGATTGATCGTGTCACGGGTCATGTCGGAGCGCTCAAGTTGCCGGATTACGATCCCAGTGTCAGCCAAGTGATCTGGTTTCGCGATTATGCTGCCTATTGCGGTGTCACCTCGAGCGGGAAGAGCCTTTACGCTGTGGTCGCCCAGGTAGCAGCGCGCAAGCCGGTGTTGGCGAAGAAACTGACCGCCTACGATCCAGCGTCCCAGACGGAACCTGCTTGTGAAACGGCCGAGTGGCAGCGTGAACCGCTCCGCGCTACTTTCCATCCCGCTGGCAAGGACCCAGTGAGCTTCGACATTGTGGCGGGTTCTGCGGTGCTTGTTGAGGATGCGGAGGACGATACCGAATCCGCCCCCTCAGCCAAAACAAATTAGTTGGACGCAAACAAGATCGACCTTTCGTACTTGCGTGCCAACGCCGGTTGGGCGAAGCTGAAAGACGATGCTTGAATCTTTTGAAGACTATTTAAAAAATGCGGAAGTCGCGCATGGCCACATGTGCGCCGGACAGATTCTTGGCGTGCGCATGTCCCTGCTTGGCCTTCAAAGCCTGGGTATCGCAGATCCGCTGGGCGCAGATCGGAAGCGCGTGGTTGCCTTCGTTGAGATTGATCGATGTGCCACCGATGCGATTGGCCTGGTGACCGGTTGCCGTCTTGGCAAGCGCACTCTCAAATTCCGCGACTGGGGAAAGATGGCGGCTACCTTCGTCGATCTCTCCGCGTCCATCGGTATTCGCATTGTCGCGCTGGAAAACTCACGCAATCTTGCGCGGGAACTGCATCCCGAGATCGAGAATAAAAGCCAACAACAGATGTTGGCGTACCGCGAATTGAGCGATGATCAGTTATTTCGCGTGGAGCGCGTCCGCGTACCGGTCGATCCCGCAGAGTTGCCGGGCTATAAGGCGGATCGAGCGGTCTGTGCACGCTGCGGCGAAGGGATCAATTTCGCGCGCTACGAAGAGGTTGCCGGTCAGAGACTCTGTCTCCCATGCGCTCATCCCGAATTGCGCTACTGGACATCCTTCTAAGGCCGATTCCTAATGTAGGCGCACATGGAATGGAGTATTCGCGCTCTGTGCCATAACCGTATTTCGCTCCAGAACTGGAGATTCCGGTCAATCGTGGAGTCATTCCCCGCTGCGGATTTCGCTGAGGCTGTGTGTCGATTGAGTATCGGTCTTCTACGCGAACCGTGATTATCGGCTGTTTGCCTGCGGGTTGGTTACGAAGATCGAGCTGCCTTGTCAAACTCCACAAAACCCACAACATAAAAGCCAGTGAGAGTCCGACTGGAATCAGAAATAAATACTGCAGGATCGTCAGGTGCATGGTCGTCTCTTTCGGGGCGAATTCAGCTGACGGCGATCGAGTGATCGGGTAGCCGAAGTCGCCTGAATACAGGAGGCGCCCAAAGTTGTAAGGACAGGGATTTGAAACGATAAAGTGTTTATAAGGGCTGTGCGGGAGAGTCACGCCGGGAACGCTGTCGGATTGGCCATAAGCCGACCATTCACGCCTACGCGGTTTCCTTGACACGGCAACGGCTGCGCATTTCTTATCTCTAGTAGGCCTTCTTTCTGAAGTCGGGCTGGAGTGTGCGCCTAGTCTTAACGGCGTCCGGTCCATTGGCTTTTCGGGGAAGACCGTGTCGAACAGGAAGCAGAAGGTGAGCTGAGTCACTGGTTTGAGTCTGGCGAGGTTGTAGAGTACGCTTGTCGGGCCAATTGAAGGATTTCAGGTTCCATAGCCTGTGCCGGAAGCACCAGGAGGCCAGGACGATTCTCGGAGACAAAACTGTTTTGCAGGCTCCCGCCTGGCGGAATTGCCTGTGCCCTGAACGTCGGCAGCATCGGCGGGCAGAGGCGAGCAAAGGATGAGTGTGACGACGAGTTTTGCTTTGTTGGCGGCAGCGCCCGCCGGGGCCGGGAGTGGCATTACGATGCTTCCCCTGCTGCTTCTGATACCCCTAATGTACTTTGTGATGATTCGCCCTCAGCAGAAGCGCCAGAAGCAATGGCAACAGATGCTCGGCAGCATCAAGACCGGCGACAGGGTAACCACTGCGGGCGGTATTCGCGGGATTATTCTGTCCATCAAGGATGACGCGATCATCATTCGCGTAGCCCCCGACAATCTCAAGATCGAAGTGGCTAAGAGCGCGATTGCGTCCGTAACCACGCAGGAAGAATCGGGCTCCTGAGCTTTGCGTGGTTCGGGATGCGCACCAAGCGTTCCGTTCAACGATACGGAATGATCAAGTTGTGAAGTCGACACTGTTTTGAATCAGAGAATTGGAACCATGAAGAAAAATCTCAAACAGAAGATTGTCATCATTATCGGAGTGCTGGTCGTATTTCTATACGGCGCTTTCTTCGGCTTCGACGCGCCCAGGTTGGGAGGCGGTCAACCGCTGCTCAACCAGCTCACGCAGCACATTCACCTTGGCCTTGATCTGCAGGGCGGCGTTCATCTGATCCTCCAGGTTCAGGTGAAAGAGGCTGTCAGCACGGAGACGGATAATACCGTTGCTCGGATTGAGCAGGATCTGAAGACTGCGAAGCTCACCTTTTCGCAGGTCACGAAGCCGGATGCGACTAACCATCCTGAGACGATGCATATCGAAGGAATCAATCCGACTCAATCGAATGCGGTGCGTTCTCTGATAGACGGCAAGTACTCGAACGAGTACGACATCAGCGGCGGCGGTGGCGATAACAGCCTTACCGTGACCATGAAGCCGAATATCGAGAAGGCTCTCGATGACAAGACGGTTCAAAACACGATTGAGGTAATTCGCGATCGCGTTGACTCTCTCGGTGTGAGCGAGCCGATCATTCAGCAGTATGGCCTGGGCGACAACCAGATTCTTGTCGAGCTTCCCGGCATATCTGATCTTGATCGTGTCAAGAACATCATCTCCACCACGGCGCGCTTGTCGATTCACGCCGTCGTTGGCGGTCCATATCCCGATGAGCAGGCAGCGCTTTCGAGTGTGGGGGGAAACCTTCCCAGCGATCAAGAACTTGTCCACGGTTCCGGTTCGATGGCTACGGGCTCTGACGTCGATAGCGTCTACGTTTTGCAGCGCATCGCTATCGTTGCGGGCACCGATTTCCGGTCAGCCGATCCGGGAACGGATTCCAACACGGGCCAGCGGACTGTTCATTTCACGTTGACCAACGAAGCCGGCGACAAATTCTACGAGTACACCAGCGCAAACGTTGGGCACAGCATGGCCGTGGTTCTCGGTGGCCGGGTAAAAGAAGTTGCCAACATTGAGAGCGCTATCCGGGATTCGGGCGAAATCCGCGGCAGCTTCTCGACCGATGAAGTGGCGATTCTCTCCAAGATGCTGCGTACAGGTGCTCTTCCGGCGTCGCTCAACTATCTTGAAGACCGGACAGTTGGTGCTTCACTTGGTGCGGACTCGATCAAGCAGGGTGTTACGGCAGCGATTGTCGGCGTTCTGCTGGTCATGATCTTCATGCTTGTGTATTACAAGGGGTCAGGCATCAACGCGGATCTGGCGCTGTTCTTGAACCTTGTTATTCTTCTCGGCTTTATGGGTTTCTCGGGCGCTACGCTGACCCTGCCGGGCATTGCCGGCGTGATTCTGACCATCGGTATGGGCGTCGATTCCAACGTACTGATCTTCGAGCGTATTCGCGAAGAGATGCGTGCGGGGAAGGCGCCATCGGCCGCAGTGGACCAGGGATTTGCCCATGCGTGGACCACAATTCTTGATACGCACGTCACGACTATCGTGTCGGCGGCGATTCTGTTCCTGTTTGGCAGCGGGCCGGTAAAGGGATTTGCGGTTACCCTGACCTTTGGTCTTGCGGCCAACCTGTTTACGGCGGTTTACGTATCGCGAGTCATTTTCGATACGCACGTCAACAACCTGAAGACCGGCGAGGCTGTTTCGATCTAAGCGGATCGGAAATCGACCTACAGGATCAGTCAACATTGCATGCCGGGGCCACGGGGCTCCGGAATTGAGGAAGGCAGAGAACCAGTGGAACTCTTTCGTAGCGTAAACGTCGATTGGTTGGGGAAAAAGTGGTACTTCCTGGCCTTTTCATTGATCTTCAGCGTTGCCGGCATCATTTCAATGAGTGCGCACTGGGCCAAGACCGGTTCCCCGGTTCCGCTGGGTGTGGACTTTAAGGGTGGCACGCAGGTAGAGGTCCAGTTTAAGCAGGCGCCTGATACGGAGCAGATTCGACAGGCTACCGCGGCAGCGGGCATTCGTGATGCAAGCATCGTCAACTACGACATACCCAGCCATCACGAAGTTCTGATCAGCCTTCCCGAGCAGCACGTTGAATCCTCGCTCGACACCGGTCAGCAGCAGATTCATGACGCTCTTCGTGCCAAGTTTGGCGAGGGTGCTTTTGAGATTCGCAACGTCTCCGTCGTCGGCCCGACGGTTGGCAAGCAACTTGAGAAACAGGCAACCCTGGCGACTCTCTACTCGCTTTTGGGGATGCTGATTTATCTGTGGTTTCGCTTCCAACTCATCTACGGTATTGCCGCTGTGGTCGCGTGCTTTCACGACACCCTGATTACGGTGGGATCGTTCGCATTGCTTGACTCGTTTGGTTTCAAGGGAATGGAGATCAGTCTCACGGTCATCGCCGCGATCTTGACCTTGGTTGGCTACTCCATGAACGACACGATTGTCGTGTTCGACCGTATTCGTGAGAACCTTCGCCTGAGCCGACGCGAGTCCCTGGCGGACGTGGTCAACCGCAGCATCAATCAGACCCTGAGCCGAACGGTATTGACGTCGGGACTGACATTTTTGACAGTGTTGTCACTCTTTGTTTTTGGCGGACCCGTGCTGAGAGGATTCTCTTTTGCCCTGGTGGTTGGAATTCTGATCGGAACCTATTCCTCGATTGCCGTAGCGGCACCGATGCTGGTGGCATGGCAACAGTGGCGGGCTGGCAGCAGTAAGGCAGCGGTGCTTCCCGCGGCGAAGCGGTCCAAGGTATAAATGTGCAACGTGCACTTGTTTTGCAGCAACCTTTGCATGTGTTAGGCAGTTCTGATATAGGTGGAGCACGCTTTTTGTAAGCGTTTTAGAGCGCGGGAACATTTGAACTTCCCGCGGTGTCTAAACAGAGGTAACCGACACCCCGATTCGAGGCTGGCCATGTTTGAGGATTCCACATTTGAATCAGGCGGAAAGATCAAGAGCAAGAGCGGTCGCTGGATGATGTTCACATTCATCACCAACGGCGCAATTCTGGTTGCGATGATCCTCTACCCGCTCATTTACCCAGAGGCGTTGCCCAAAGCGATGATGCAGACCTTGTTGGTTGCCCCGCCGCCACCGCCGCCACCACCGCCCCCTCCACCACCGGCTGAAGTTGTGCACGTGGTACATGTTCAATCGGAAATGATGAACAACCAGCTGGTCGCTCCTACGAAGATCCCCAAGGACATCAAACAGGTAGCCGAGAAGGAAGCTCCTCCCAGCTCATTTGGTGTGGCTGGAGCAGAAGGGCTCGGTGGAAGCTCAAGTGGCGTGATGGGCAGCGTATTCGGCTCGGGAACAGCACCCAAGGTTCAGGCCGCTCCGCCCAAAAAGGTGAACATTTCCGCCGGCGTCGCGACTGGTATGTTGATCCAGAAGACCACGCCGAACTATCCGCCGATTGCCAAGGCTGCACGCGTTTCCGGCACGGTAGTGATTCAAGCAACAATCTCAAAGACCGGAACTATTGAGAATCTCCGCGTCGTCAGTGGTCCCGCCATGCTGCAACAGGCGGCCCTGGATGCGGTGAGAAGCTGGCGCTACCGGCCTTACCTGCTCAACAACGAGCCCGTCGAAGTGGAAACAACGGTCAACGTCATCTTCACTCTGGGCGGATAAATTTAATCTTCGGCTCTTTCCCAATGGGAAGGAGCCTTGCTTTTTGACCCGAATGCGAATCTAAAAGAGCCGCATTCCCAATCTCAAAACCGGAATGATGTATCCGAAGGCAGCGACTCCAACAGCCATACACGAACTCGATCTCTTGAAGTTAGATTCATGAGAGGAAGGGAACGGCGGGAGATGAAGCTTAACGGGCCAGTTTTTCTGGTTTTGCCGCCATCAATTCGCATAACGGACAGTCTTAGTTCAGAAACTCCTTAGGAGGAACGATTCAAGTGATTCTCGCTCAGCTCGCACATTTCGCTTCGCACACGGTCAACAGCCTGGCATTTTTTCAGGAAGAGCAGACGGTAAGCTTTAGCCCTCTCGGTCTGTGGCAACACATGGGATGGCCGGCGCGTACCATCGCGATCATCCTGTTCATCGAGTCGATCTGGTCGCTGGCCGTTATGATCGACCGTTACCTGTACTTCTCAGCAGCCCGCAAGCAGTCCCGCGAGTTTGCGCCCAAGGTTGCCGGCGCGCTCAAAGACAGCAAGTTGGAAGAGGCGATCAAGATCGCCGATCGCAACAAGAAGTCGCACCTCGCTGAAGTTGTTACCGCTGGCCTGCAGGAGTTCCGTGCTTCTGGCGGCGTAGCAAGCGAAGCGACGATCGAGAGTTCGGGCCGCGCATTAGAGCGCGCCGAGGCAATCGTTCACGCCAAGCTGAAGAGGGGTCTTGCCGTATTGGCCACCATCGGCTCCACGGCTCCATTCGTCGGGCTGCTTGGGACGGTTATCGGAATTTTGAACGCCTTCCAACAGATCGCCACCCAGAAGACTTCCGGTATCGGTGCAGTCGCCGGCGGTATCTCTGAGGCGCTGGTAACCACCGCGTTCGGTTTGCTGGTGGCTATCCCTGCCGTTATGGCATTCAACTACTTCACTGGGCGTGTCGAATCTTTCGACGTAGAGATGGACAACTCCTCGAGCGAACTGATCGACTACTTCATCAAGCAGAGCAGCAAGCGCTAAGCAATCCGGGTGTAGCCCCGAGCGAGAAACTTTCAGGTGGGCAGGAAAGCGACAAACGCTGTCCTGCCGCCGGTTTCCAGCAAGGTGCAACAGCCTTTTCGAGCTAGAGACCGGGTAGTCTCCGGTATATGAATTCAATAGGCACGGAGCCCAAACATGGGAATTGCGGTTCGTAACGAAGGCACAAAGGTCAATTCCAACATCAACGTGACCCCGATGGTCGATGTGATGCTGGTTTTGCTTATCATCTTCATGGTCATCACCCCGATGCTGCAGAACAAAGTCTCGGTTGATATGGCCAAGGTAGAAAATCCCACACCCATGCCAGACGCCGACAAGGAAGATGCCATTATTGTGGCCATCACCCGCGATGGTGGTGTGTTCCTTGGTCAAAACAAGGTCGCCACCTCTGAGCTGGGAGGTCTGGTTCGTGACAAGCTAGCCGATACGCCGGGCAAAGAGATTTTTGTTCGTGCTGATGCTCGCGCTCAGTTCCGCGGCGTAGAAGACGCAATCGATGCCGTGCGTACAGCAGGCGTGGATGAAGTTGGCTTGCTAACGAATAAGCGTGAAGGCCCCGGCGGCGCCGGCGGGCAGTGATCATTGACCTGGAACGCTATACATAACCATTTGCATTACACGAGGAGTTTGAAGCCATGGCAATGACAGCTGGAGGTAGCAGTGGTGGCGCGATGGGCGACATCAATGTCACCCCGATGATCGATATTCTGCTGGTGCTACTCATCATCTTCATGGTCATCGTGCCGGTTACGCCCAAGGGCCTGGATGCCCTGGTGCCGCAGCCGCCGAAGAATCCGCAACAGCAACAGCCGCAGAACGACCGTACGATTGTTGTGCAGGTCGTATATCGGCCCGGCGCGGCTCCGGCCTACAAAATCAACGAGACCGATGTTGCGCACAATGATCTGTTGGCGCGGCTCACTGAGATTTACGCAAACCGCGCAGAACGCGTGATGTTCGTGAAGGGCGATGACGAGCTGAATTTTGCCTACATCGCTGATGTTATCGACATTGCACATGCGGCGAACGTAGACCACATCGGCTTGATGACGCCGAAGATCATGGCTGGCCAGTAAGCGTCGCACATTCACTCAATCTCTCCGCTCACCGGAAGAAAGGGAACACTGCGATGACTGCGAATAACGGCGACATCAGGGGTCTGGCTTCTGAAATCAACGTTACGCCGATGATCGACGTGCTGCTGGTACTGCTGATCATCTTTATGGTCATCGTGCCAGCGGTTCCCCGGGGAGAGGCGGCGAGAGTTCCGCATTCTGGGCTGATTGGCGGCCCAACACCTGAATCTGTGGTCCTCGAAGTTTTGAGGGGGGACGACGACGCAATCAAGTTTCGAATCAATCAACAGCCAGTCGCGCAGGGGGAGTTACAATCGCGACTGTCTGCCATTTATGCTAACCGCGCGCAGCGCGTCTTGTTCGTCAAAGGCGATGACCAGTTGAGCTTCACACAGATTGCTGAAGTGATCGATATTGGCCATGCAGCCGGGGTCGACCAGATCGGATTAATGACACCGAAAGTTTTGACTGGTCAGTAGGAATTTGACCGGCTGAAGAACACAGTTTGATCAGGGGTAACAGGAGTACAATTTGGCCAACCTGGTTTCGGAACTCCCTCCGTTTTCAGGTGCATGATTTTTGAAGTGCGCAATCGCTACGCACGATCTGAAGGAGAAGAATAAGAACATGAATCGACCCGCACGAATTACGGCGCTCGCGGTTGCTGCAGCCGGCATGGTGCTTTCAATGGGCGGGTGCAACCGCCTTCAAGCCCGTGATCAATTGAACAAGGGAGTGGAGTCGTACAAAGCCGCGCGCTACGAAGAGGCGATCGGTCACTTCCAGAAAGCCACGGAACTCGACCCTAGCCTGCCTATGGCGAAGAGCTATCTGGCCACTGCGCTCGCGCAGAACGTTGTTCCCGGCCTCACAACTCCTGACAACTTGAAGAACGCACAGCAGGCGATCAGCATCTTTCAGGACGTTCTGAATAAGGAACCTAACGACGTCAACAGTCTTAAGCAGATTGCAGCCATTTACTTCAGCATCAAGAATTTCGATCAGGCCAAGGATTATCAGAAGAAAGTACTGGCGGTCGATCCGAAGGATCCGGAAGCTGCGTACACCATCGGCGTAATCGATTGGACCCTGGCCCACGAGAACACGCTGAAGGCCTTGGCTGCCGTCAATATGAATGACGATGGAGAAGGCAACTCAAAGGCTCCCAAGAAAGTGCTGCAGCAAATCAAGGAGCAGAACACCCCTCTGGTTGATGAGGGAATTCAGTACATAAATCAAGCCATGGCGAATCGTGCCAACTACGACGAGGCAATGTCTTATGCCAACCTGTTATATCGTCGCAAGGCAGATGTCGATTATGCCGATCCATCGGCGGTGAAGGCAGACGTCGCCTCAGCCAAGGACTGGAGTTCCAAGGCTATGGGCACCCGCAAGACCAACGAAGAGAAGAAAGACAAGGGTCCCGGCGGAATTACCATGGATTCGAACGGCACTATGAAGTAGGTATCAACCTATATCAAAGCGACTACGGCCTCCGCTGCATGCGGAGGCCGTAGTCGTTTAGGGCGATGCCAAAGGATAGCAACATTCAAGGTTAGCTGTTCCACATTCGAGGAAACGACGCTGTTCTATCAACTTCGACCGGGCAGCTGATGATCCAAAATCGGAGAATGGTGCGCAAATGTGACACACCGCTGCCGCGAAGGGAATTGCACGCTGAATTTGGAGCAAGGAGCCGTGGCATGAGTCGCCGCGTCGCGGCAATCATTAACTCGACATTTATTTTGCGCCCTGCTTCAGGATTTGCTCGGCAAAGTAATTCCGCACCTTGGCATCGTCACGAAGCATTTCGTAATAGGCAGCCTTCAACAGTTGCCCATGGCTCTCTCGCAGCCCTTGACGAATCGTCTGCTGCACGCTCGGATTGTTGAGTTCACGCTGTCCCGCAGGCTCTCGCGAAATCAACTTATAGATAGCGTAGCCAACAGCTCGTTGCGAGGGTCCTGCTCCGCCATAAACAGGCAACACATCTGTGACTTGTCCAGCTTTGAGTTTTTCGATAGCCGCGAAAGTTCCTGGATCTCGCTGCTGCAAGGCGGTTTCCGCGATGAAGCCCATGTCTCCGGCGTTTGAATTTGCATTAGGGTCATCCGAGAAGTTCATAGCCAGGTTGCCGAAATCTTCGCCGCCGGTCGTCAAGCGGTTACGCAATGTCTGGATTTTCTTGCGCGCGTCGGCATCACTCGTAGCCTTGTTGTTTTGCAAATTACCAGTCGGTTGTGTGGGGCCGGTCGTTACCACGATCCACGCGAGATGATATTGCGGTTCGATCACGTTGAACTCGGATTTATGTGTGGTGTAGTAGTTGCTGATATCCGCGTCGGAGATATTGACCTTGGAATCGATTTCCTTGTTGATCAGCTTGTCCGAGGTCAGCTTCCGCCTGATCCGCTGCTTTAAATCTTCGAGCGTCAGATTTTGCTGCTTCAGCTGCTTGTCAAACTCTTCCTGCGTATAGGGCGCTTTCAGATCGGTCAGCTTTGCGTTCACATCCTCGTCAGAAGCAGCCAAATTCAGCTTCGCAGCCCGCTGATCCAAAATCTCATCATCGATCATCTGGCGCAGCAGATTCAGACGGACAATGTCTGCTTGTTCAGGGCTTGGTCCTTGTGGCGCCTCGCCCTGCGCACTCTTGTAGGTGTTGTAAGCCTTGTCCAGATCGGAGCGAAGTATGTCCTTGTTGTTCACCGTAGCCATTACGTCGGGAGAGGGAGCGTGCCTGCACGCCGCCAAAGCAACTAGCAAAAGTGTGCTTGAAATGAGCAATGCGACCGACTTACGACGCTTGGAAACTAAAACTTGGACTTGCAACCTGTTTCTCCTCGAGAACTCGCCGAGGCCCTGGCATTCAAAAAATAGATCCAGACACGAAGGGAACTTCGGCGTTATCCATCGGTTCGCTTATTCACGCGGAAGTGCCAGCGTGAACGCTTCGTCAATGTTACTTTCCTTTGCCGGCGGGCGGCGCGGGCTTTTCCGCCGGTGGAGGTTCAATTCCGTCTGCACGCAGGGCTCGATCAATCACCATCCACACCTGCTCTGCAGGCAGTGCGCCATTGATGCGTTCTCCGTCCACAAATAACGCTGGTGTTCCATCAATGCCCAATGCCTCGGCTTCTTTCGCTGATGCGCGGACCTGGGCTTCATCCTGCTTCGCGAGGCAGGCATCCAGTTTCGCGCTATCCAGTTTTGCCAATGTTGCCTCTTCGCGGGCAATTCTATCGAGGGTTGAAAAGCTCTTTGTCAGGTTGCGGTCCTCGCCGTTCACTTCCTGACCATGTGCGTGAACGTAATCCACAAAATTCCAATAAACCGGGCTGCTAAGTTCTGCAAGGCAATTTGCGTCTACAGCGGCGTGCATCGCCCACGGATGCAGATCGGTCAGCGGATCGTCTTTGTAGACGAACCGTACCATATCTTTGTAGCGATCCATGGTGGTGGGAAATAGAGACGAATGCATGCGAGCGCAGTAAGGACATTCGAGGTCGTCGAAGTTGATCACCGTCACTTTCGCATTTGGATTGCCGCGAATCGGACGCCCCGTGACATCAATGTTGAAGATCGGGTTTTTGGCGAGATCGAAGGTTTCCAGCCGCGCCAATTTCTGGTTATCCGAGGAAATCAGAAAATCGATCACTTTCTTCGATGAACCGTTGGACAGGGTGACTGGCAACGTATCGTATCCGGCGATCTGGCTCGACGTTCGCTGACCCAGCGTGACGGAAACTTCAGGCGGAATGCCAAACTGCGATCGGACCATCACCTCAATGCGACGATTCAAAGTCGCATCCTGGCTTCCGGTCCCGGCAGACTGAGCTTTGCAACCAACGGCCAGGCACAATGCAAACAGTCCGGCCAAAAAATGTACACGCGACAAAAAGTTTTCCTCTACTGCAAGGATATCCCACACAGGCCACGGACGAGCGCGGGAATGAGCCTTGCTATGTTACTGATAAGTTGACTCCGCAGGCTGGAAAAGGCAATCAAATATCGGTTTTTCAGTAGGCTGGAGGCAGGCCCGGATCATGGAATACCGTATTCGACCGTCGAATATCACCTACCGAGCCGAAGTTTGCGAGCGTAAAACTATACAAATACTGGGTTTCGTCTCGAACGGACCCTAACGCAAACCGCCTGTAGCCGAGGCTTAAACCGCAGCAATTCCAGTTGTAGACTGCCTGGACCCCGGCATACTGCAGTGCACCATTTACAAAATCGTAGCCACCGTTAGCGGCCAGGTTGAGTCCGGCGGCATTGGGCTTTCCAATCTCAATAAACGGTTGCAGTTGCTGGCTCTGGATCAAGGAAGCGGCACTGCCTTTCTCATCTACAGCATTCAGGAGGGAGTGGCCAAGCCCTACCGTGGTCATACCGAAGTTGTAACCGGCAAACAAATTATCCGCATCGAGTCGACCGCCCCTCGGGTCGTAATCCAAATCCCATTCGATGCGCAAGTTATTGACAGCTTCGAAGCGGAGCCGTGATACCAAGGGCGAGAGGTTCCGCGCGTTGGTCAGAAATGCAATTCCGGTGAGGTCGAGCGTGGTGTCGAACACATTTCTGCGGCCTGGAATAAGGGCTCCGCCGAAAGTTGGATTCAGGAAATACTTCTGGGCGATCTGCCAGGTGGCCCACTCTCGCGGCTGTGCGGGACACGTTGACGATTCTTCGCTGTCTCCTGCCTGACAAGGCGAAGCATTGTCCGCCTTTGTGAAAAAGCGCTGGGTCAACGAGAATCCAATTTCGTTGGTGTCGGTGGCAATGTCGGTAGGGTCGAATAGCGGGACGCTGCGCGCCTTGCCGCCGATTCCACCGACGAAGTTATACATGAGCTCTGGCTCGATCACGTGGCGCAATTCGTGGTTGCCTATTCTGAAATCGCGTTCCAACGCTGGTGGTCTCACGTCGACCGACGCTTCAAGATTGCTACGGCTCAACGGGTCATGGCTGACGGAGGGGGTGCCGCCATTCGCGCCGGCGAGGTCTGGAACCTGGCTTCCCGTGTAGGCAGTCTCGCGCAGTGCGATTTCTGGGACGACACTCCAGCCGCCCCCTGCCAATGGCAACGATAGGTGAGGATAGAGATCGAACCTGCCCAGGTTGCGAACGTGAAAGCCAAATTCCGATCGGCCCAGGTAGCTGATCGATGAACCCATTCTCCAGTAAAAAGGAGAGGTATGCAGCGGTTCGCTGAGGACGTCGAAGCGCAGGCTGGGCAGGTGCAGAATTCGTACTTCGTCCCCCTGATTGGAACTAGCGAAATTTTGCAGCCGTTCCAGATAAGCGGAGGGCACAAATCCGTTGTGAGTGTGGGTTAAAGATATGGTGCTATGGACTTGGGAATTTACAGCTTGAAGATAGTTGTCGTTGAACGCCAGTTTGTAAAGGTAACTCGAGAGATATTCGGTCTTGAGGGCTGCACGAGTCTCCGAGGTCAAGTCATAACGGCCGTCTGCCGCTATATCAGTTCCGCCCTGGTGCACGAGGGTGGTGGACGGAGGAACGAATATGCCGCGGTCGAACAATGCATTCCACTTGGCGGTGAAGTGGTTTAGACCTGCGCCTTTGTAGCGGAAGTCGCCGTTGGGGGCCCACCCACGCTTGCTGTAATACTCCGTGCCCACCACCATGTCCATGCTGCGGTTGAGAACGATGTAGACCTGTTCCCCGATAATTAACCCACGAGTCGTCGAGCTGCTTACAACGGGGATCAACAACCCACTCTCTCGCCCGGTCTCATCCACCGGATGCCGAAGGTAGGGGAGATAGAAGAGGGGAATTCCCACAAATTTGAAAAACACATTCTTCGTTGTGGCTTGATTGTTTGCGACCGCAATCGCATGGGCAATCAATTGCCAATCCGGCTTGGGGAGACGGCAGTTCGTCATTGTGCCATCGACGATCTTGTAGCTTCCTTCGCCAGTCTGCAGCAGGACCCGGCCCGAGAACAGAAAAGGGTTAGCTGTCGAGTAAACGGCTATGCGTCCGGCCCGCCGGACTCCAAGGGAGCCGTTGACGTCATAGAAGCGGGCAGTATGCATATCCAGCCGCATGTCCCCGTGAGAAGCGGTGATGTAGGCATCGCTGGGGCCGCCCGTTACCTGCAGATGCCCTTCTGCTTCCAATTCGGACGTATCGCGGTGATACACCACCTTGTCGGCGCGCAGGATGTAATCGTGGTAGTGAACCACGACTCCACCGGTTCCTGTCCACGTATTGGATACCCAGGTCTGACGACCTGCTTCCAGTTGAACGGGCACGCCGCCAGCGGGCACTGGCTCAGGTTTTGCGACGGGAATTGCTTCCTGACCCGGGTCATCGGGTAGCTGCGACGGAGATATCTTCTGCTCACCTTCTGTTGCACTGGCCGGACTCTGGGCAGGGGGTAACGCCTTGGTTAACACCTGTCCGACAAGTTGCAGGTGACACAGAGTGATCACCGTGATAAACACGAGATTACGAGGATGCATCCGAGGGCCAAGGTCAGCATAGCAAATGCAGGTGTTGGTTCTTCGAGTTGGGTGACCTTGCCGTATTCGAATCGTTATAGAAACATCAACCGGTTCGGACAGCGTAGAAACTAGATTGATTGAACAGGGCTCGAGCACCGGCCCAGGGAAAATATCGAAGGGAATTCAGAGTTTTGAGCACACTGGCTAGCTCGCCTACCCCCCTCCCCTCGTGGAAGCAGGAAGTGAATCGTCGCCTTGCGGAGCATAAAAACCGCAAGGGCATTTCTGTTGTACCCGAAGATGCCTCGGAGGATGGACAAACAGTATCGAGCAGCAAGGCCGCCGCTGCTGCGGCTCGTGTAGCCGCGCGATATGCCAAAACCCCAAGCTTTAGCGATATGCAGGCTGCTGAAGCACGCGGCGCATTGCGGGCAGCCGAAGCGGCAACGAAAGTTGCTCTCGAGGCTCAGGCTGCTGCGCAGGCAGTGCTCGACCGCATCCAGAACGGCGGGGAAGAGCGCACTTCAGAATACGAGTCGCAAGCGATTCAAACTCCAGTGCAGCCACGGCAAGCGCACAAGTTGACATCTTCGTCTGGTGAAGCGGCAGCAGAAGCTGCGATCGAAATCCGGTGGGAGCCGGATTTGCCTGCTCGTCCGGCGGCACAGCAGCATCACGATGTGACTTATCCGTGGGAGATGCCTTCAGATTCTGCGGGCGGGTTTGACGGCGGATATATTTATGAGTCCGTCGAAGCGGCGCAGGACATTCCTGCAAACCTAATTGAATTTCCCCGCGAGATTATTGCCACGCGCCGCCTGCGTCCCAGGATCGGGGAGGAGCAAGCGGATTCTACTGATCCACATCAGCTCAGTATTTTCGAAGTGGAGCCGGACAGCGTTTCGACCTCACCGATGGCTTCTTCAGTGGCCGCGGCACAAGAACGCACTTGGATCGGTTCCAGTTGGCAGCAGATCGAACTTGAAGAGCAGCCGCAACGGTTGCCCGACTACTACGCGATCGTGCCCGACGATGCCCCCAAGCTCTATCAGGCTCCGTTCGGCAGGCGCATGATGGCAACGCTAGTTGATACGGCGTTGATCCTTAGCCTGGCATGTGGAGCGGCTTACCTGGTCGCATCCAGATTCGATCATCTCCCGGGCATTCGAGTTTCAGAAGTCTGCGGAGTTATCGCGACGCTGGGACTTGCTGCTCTTTACGAGTGGTTCTTCCTGACCTATGCCAAGGTAACGCCGGGGATGCGGTACGCCCAGCTGTCGCTCTGCACTTTTGATGAAGAAGTGCCAAATGCCCTGCAGGTAAAGGGACGACTAAAGGCAATGCTGATCTCTGTTCTTCCCGTTGGGCTGGGTATGGTCTGGTCGATCTTTGATGAAGACCAGATGAGCTGGCACGACCGGCTCTCGAAGACCTATCTACGGTTGAGCTAGGCTCCGCTCAGGATCCACTCCGAGCCAAGCCAGTGCGCCTGCAACGGCCAAAAGCGCTGCCACCAGGAACGACGAAGTCCATCCGAATTGCTGGGCGATCCAGGGTGTGAGGGATACAGTGACCGCGCCCCCGATCTGCGCTCCGGTATTCATCACGGCGGACACGATGCCTGCATGCCGGCCGGCAATGTCGGCGGTGACAGACCAGTAGGAACTCTGCGAGATGTAAAGTGCACCTGCACCGGCGGCGAGCGTCATTGCAGCGATGGGTGCGCTGGCGACGCGCGAGCCGACGATGAGCAGTGCCGCCGCGACGAGTAGCGAGAAAAATCCAGGACCGCAACGGCCAGCACGCAATCCGTGGCGAGATGCTATCAAGTCTCCGAGCAGGCCGCCGACGATGCAGAAGATGGTCATCGCGATGAAGGGAAACATGGTGTAGAACGCGCTTGCCTTCAAATCAAGGCTGCGTGCCTGCGCCATGTACAGATAGAACCAGCCGAGGAATATCCAGGCGACATATCCAAAACAGAAGCAAGCGAACGTGAGCAGGAGGACTGTGCGGCTGCGTAGGATCGCGCGCCAGGGGATGCTGGTCTTACCTTGATCAAGCTTATTGACTTCAATCAAGCCTGCGCGGACTGTTTGGAGTTCCCGGGGTGACACGAGCGGATGTTGTTCAGGTGTGTCGCGTGCGATGAGATACCAGGCGATGCCGGCGGCAAGCCCGACGGTTGCGCTGAACCAGAATGCGCTGCGCCATCCGTGGCTGGCGATGATCGCAGTGAGCAGAAGTGGCGTTAATCCTGTTCCGGCGCCCACTCCGGCAAAGATGACGCCGTTGACGCGGCCACGTTCAGCGACAGGTATCCACTGGGCTACAAACTGGTTGGAGGCCGGGTACATAATGGCTTCTCCGACGCCAAGCGCGAGACGGACGGCGATCAAGGTCGCAAGAGCATGGGGCAATCGGGGAGAAACAAGTGCGGTGGCGAGCGTGAATACTGCCCACCAGAGCACCGCCAGCGATAGAGCCCGCCGCGGGCCAAGCCTGACTGCGATCCATCCGGCAAGTACCTGGGAGGCTGCGTAGCCCACGAGAAATGCGCTGATGACCCAACCGAGGCGGACGTTGCCGAGGCTGAATTCCTGACTGATCTGCGGGCCGGCGATCGAGATATTGGTGCGATCAAGGAACGCGATGGCACTTAGCAAAAACAGGAAGAAGACCAGCCACGCGCGCATTGGCATCACGGTTTGGCGTCTCTCTGTTTTTCCGCTGCCAGGATCAGCTTTCTGAAAGCGTCAACTGCCGGAACGTCGGGAGATCGAAGAGCACCGTCCGCGGTGTACCGCCAAACCGAAGTGGCTTCGAGGGGGTTGTCGCGTTTGCCGCGGTACACAACAAACATGTCCTGCGCCGGTCCGACTTCAACTTGTTGATGCGGATTTGGCGATTGGGAATTGGTTGGGTCGCCTGATTGCGAGGGAGTTCCTGAATGACCTCCCATCCGGACGCCGGAGTCTGTGGGCTCAAAAATGACCGGACGATTGTTGGAAGGGACACCGCCAATCGTCGGCTGTGCAATTTTTCCGTTTCCCTTGCGAACAGAGACGACCAGATCGGCGGTTGAAACGTCGACTGCCATGGAGAAGCGGCCCCAGTTCATGAACGCTCTCTCCACGTCCTGCAGGGCTTCGCGGTTTGCGTTGGGAGCTTCAATATCCACTCCAGCATCGGGATCGATGACCACGAGAACAGTTCTGGCCTCGAGGATGTCGTTTGGAAGCAGGATCTTTTTCTTGTCCTTGCCGGCTGTGGACAGACAGAGAATCAAGGCGATGGATAATACGAAGCCCCAACGATACCGCATAACGCGCCCTCCAAGGATGAAAGCCAGTCTAGTGCATTGGAACGCTTTTTGGCTCTTTCATCGCGTGATGCGTATAAGCGAAACGCATCAAGGAGTGCACGGAATAAACCATATTCTTTCGGAGCTTGTTTTGAGTCAGGAAAAGCAAAAGCAGATCCTTCGCTCCGCTTACCCCATGATCGCTTCGCGCTCACGGGGCCCCAAACTGCTCCGCTCAGGATGACACTTTATTTTTGGTGCGATTTGCTCACGGACTAGCGTTGGGTGGTGGGAAGCTTCGGCTCGCGACTGTCCAGATGGTCAAGCGGGTTGATGGAGAAGCGGGTAAGATCATATTCGAATCAAATTGTTTTCACTGTGTTTTGAAGTTTGAGGGGGAGAACTGTCTAGAAACGGATTTCGGCGGGGCGGACGAGAGACGTTCGGATTAGCTGCGGAGGATTTGCGCGTGTTGCGCGGATTGAAGACGCCGGCGCAGATTCAGAGGTTTATTGACGCGCTGCCGTATCAGTACGCGAACACGGCGTTATCTCCGCGACGCGCGCTGCGGGAGCGCAAGGGACACTGCCTGGAGGGTGCGATGCTGGCGGCAGCGGCACTGCGTGTCAACGGGCGACTCCCGTTGCTGATGGATCTGGAGTCGGTGCGCGACGACGACCACGTGGTGGCTCTCTATCGGGAGAATGGCCTGTGGGGCGGAATTGCTAAATCAAATTTTGCTGGAATTCGTTTTCGTGCGCCCGTGTATCGGACGTTGCGGGAACTGGCACTCAGCTACTTTGAGTTCTACTACAATCTGCGCGGTGAACGGACGCTGCGATCTTACTCGCAGGCGGTGAATCTGGCGCGGCTGGACAGCTTGCACTGGATGACTTCGGATGAGGATGTCTGGTGTGTTCCGGAGTTGCTTATTGCTGCGCGGCACTACCCGCTGTTTCCCGATAAGGTTGCGCGTGGACTGCCGCGGCTGGATCGGCGGAGCTTTGAGGCGGGGATGCATGGGTGGACTAAGCACTGAGTGGGGAGTTGACCGACAGTGCAAAAGCAGATCCTTCGCTCCGCTTACCCCATGGTCGCTTCGCGCCCACAGGGGCCCAAGCTGCT
Organism: Telmatobacter sp. DSM 110680; assembly: GCF_039994875.1. Lineage (GTDB taxonomy): Bacteria > Acidobacteriota > Terriglobia > Terriglobales > Acidobacteriaceae > Telmatobacter. The sequence goes on from NZ_CP121196.1 coordinate 2,600,652, forward strand.
CCGCTCAGGATGACACCTTGTTACTCATGCCGATGCTTCAGGACGCGAGAGCGCGGATCGCGCTTACGCCGGCACCTAGCAGCGCGGTGGCGTCATCGTTCGGCAGGATTTCGAGTGAGTAGCTGAGGAGCGGGCTCATTTTCACCATGGTTTCGAGATGTCGGCGCAACATGGGGATGTCGAGGAAGCCTACGTTGTGTCCGGTGAAGTAGAAGCGGCCAGGACCGGCAAGGTGAATGAACGAAGCTGTTGCGGCAGCGAGCGCGCTGTGCCACAGGTCTACGAATTCACGGCAGCGGGTATCGCCTTTCTTGGCTTGCGCGAAAACTTCTTCCGGCTCGAGGTCGAGGAAGCGCATGCGCATGGCTCGATAGCCCATGATGCCTTCGAGGTGGCCCACTCCGCCACATCCGCAGAAACGCTCCTTGGGATCGAGTGTGACGGTGATGTGTCCGCCTTCCCAGACTCCCTCAACGTAGGGCCAGCGGCCATAGCCGATGCCGTTGCCGATGGTCCAGACACGGGTGAGCTTATTGAGTTGGCCGCGCGTGGCGGCAACGCCTGCGGCAATGGCGTCGGCGTCGTTGGCGATGTGTACAGGAGCATTGATTCCCTTGGCAACGAGGACGCGGGTGAGCTCGTCGCCAAGATGCATGCCTTTAATCTGGGTCAGATTGGGCGAATCCTCGACGACGCCGTGTCGCGTAATGCCGGGGACCGCTACGCCAATGGCATCGACGTCGCCCTTACCGATTACGGAGATAATTTCGCCGGAAAGAATTTCGACGAACTCACCGACGGGGAGGCCGTTCAGTGCGTCGACCTCATCGACGTTCTGGGGATAGCGCACGGTTTCTCCTACGAGCCGCATATCCTCGAGCCTGCCGGCAACAATGTGTTCGGTAACGACAACGCCAATTGCGGTGGTCATCTCGCCCTCCATAGGGACTTATTATTTTCGCGTACTGTCAGCGCCCGAGAAGCAGATCCTTCGTTTGCCCCATGGCCGACTACGTCGACAGCCACATGCATATCGGTTACTCCACCTGATAACGGTGCAGGCGGCCGAGACCGTTGAATGCTGCGGCTTTGTAGCATTCAGCCAGAGTTGGATAGTTAAAGACGGTATCAACGAAGTAGTCGACAGTGCCGCCCATGATCATCACCGCCTGCCCGATGTGGACCAGTTCGCTGGCGCCTTCGCCGATGATGTGGACGCCTAAAACTTTGCGGGTGTCGCGGTGGAAGATCAGCTTCAGGCGGCCGGTGGTATCGCCGCGAATCTGGCCGCGCGCCGTTTCGCGATAGAACGCCATACCCACCTCATACGGGACATCCTCGTCGGTGAGCTGCTCTTCAGTCTTGCCGATGAAGCTGATTTCCGGAATTGTGTAAATGCCGTAGGGGTAAAAGCTGGGATTGGAAGAGGTGTGGGTGTCGTTAAATGCGCGCGCCGCGGCGATGCGACCCTGTTCCATCGAAACGGAAGCCAGGGAAGGGAAGCCGACTACATCTCCGACGGCGTAGATGTGTTCCACGTTGGTCTGGTAGTTCTCGTTCACGGGAATGCGGCCACGGTTATCCGCCTGAATGCCGGCCGCAGCCAGATTGAGATCGTCGATAGCGCCCTGGCGGCCGACAGCGTACAGGAGCGCATCCCCGGAAACACGCTTCTTGCTTTCGAGATTGGCGACCACTGTACCGTCGGCTAATTCTTCGACGCTCTCTACCTCTTCTCCGAGTCGCATGGTGACCCGGCTGTCGCGCAGATGGTAGCTAAGGGACTCGACAATTTCCTGATCTGCGAATTCGAGCAGCTTGGCGCGTTTTTCAATCAGGGTGGCGCGAACACCGAGGGTGGAAAACATGCAGGTGTATTCGACGCCGATGACACCGCCGCCGACTACGATCAACGACTTTGGCAGCGAAGGTAATTCAAGAACCTGGTCGCTGTTGATGATGGTGCGGCCGTTGATGGGGACTTTGGGCGAGCCAGCCGGCTTGGTTCCGACGGCGATGATGATGCGCTCGGCCTCGATGGTGGTGTCCCCGTTGAGGCCTTCGACGCGCACCTGGTGCGGATCGATAAAGTGGGCGATGCCGTGGATGATGTCAATGCCGTTGCGCGAGAGTTGGGCCTCGGTGACATCGACTTCAGTCTTGATCACGGCCTGCACACGAAAGGCCAGGTCGGCCATGGAGATCTTTTCTTTGACCCGGTAGTTCATGCCGTAGACGGAACGGTAGTTGTATCCCGAGAGATGGAGGACGGCCTCGCGCATGGTTTTGGAGGGGATGGTGCCAGTGTTTACGCATACTCCGCCGACGACGGCTCGCGCCTCAACTACCGCCACGCGCTTTTTCATCTTGGAAGCGGCCACAGCGGCACGCTGTCCGGAAGGCCCTGAACCGATAACGATAAGGTCGTATTTGGCGGCACTCATGCGCGTGTCTCCAGGTGCGATGGAAGCGAGTTGGTCAACGTAGCGACCTACTGAAGCATACGGTCAGGGGGTTACGCCCGCCGTTGACCACGGCACGGAATGAGTTTGGGGATCGTTGGGAATCTCACTCCGATAGTGATTGTCTCAACCATCAGCGGGTTTCATCAATGCAGATTGAAAACCTTCGTGCGTTTTTGTTGTTGCTGTAAAGTTCTTTGGGTTCAGGTGCCGGACTTGCCGAGGATAGCAGAGTGGCAACCGGAAGGGGCCGTCGATGCGCAAAAGCCCAAAAAGCGGCCCCGGTGAAGATGAATTCACTGGGGCCAAAGCGCTACATCGGAGAAAGGTCAGGCGTGTGCCGGCCTGGTTTCGTTCGTAAAGGCGGAACGATGTTGGAAGCCCATTTCCTGCTGGTCGGTTGTCGCCTCGAATTGGAATTGGCGGATCATGCCGTCGAGATTGCTGGCGAGGGAGGCGAGGCTTTTGAGGGCTTCAACCGCTTCTTCCGCGCCTTGTGCGCTTTCCGTTGCGAGCTGAGAGATGTTTCCGGCAGACTCCGAGATTTCGCTCGACGCGGAGGTCTGCTGCGTCGCTGCCGAGGCAATTAACTGAATTTGATGCTCAACCTCTCGGGAAGCTTCGATGGTGGCTTCTAGACTTTTGCGTGCGCGGCCTGTTTCGTTCATGCCGTTTTCGACGGCTGCGCTGCTTTGCTGCATGACTTCGAGGGTACTGTGGGTCTCGTCCTGGATACTGCGGATGGTTGTGGCAATCTCTTCGGTCGCGCCCTTGGTGCGTTCTGCGAGTCGACGGACCTCGCCGGCGACGACAGCAAAGCCGCGGCCATGTTCGCCGGCGCGGGCAGCTTCGATGGCGGCATTGAGGGCCAGCAGATTGGTCTGTTCGCTGATCTCCTGAATGACCCCGACCACCTTGCCGATTTCCTCAGAGCGATGAGCGAGGGAGGTCATTTTTTCGGCGACGGTGCCAGTTGCTACGGCAATTTTTTCCATGGTGGCCGCAGCGGCCTCCATCACGGCCCCGCCTTGGTCGGCGGTTTCAGCGGAGATGCGGCTGGCGGCGGCAGCGCTCTCGGCGTTGTGGCTGATTTCGGCGATGGTGGCGGTCATCTCCTGCGCGGCTGCGGCGATCTGGTTGGTTTTATTCGACTGCGCATGGGCATTGCCGGCAGATTGTACGGCGCGAGCAGTGATCTCGGTGGTAGCAGCCGAGAGAGTGTCTGCACCACGCCCGACCTCTTGCAGCAGGGTGCGGATGGTTTCGGCGCATCGGTTCATCGCAACCCCTAGACGACCGATTTCGTCGGTGCCGGTCACCTTTACGAATGCTGTCAGATCTTTCGCAGCGAGGCGCTCGAGCATTGCGGTCCCCCTTGCGACGCGCGGAGCAACGACCCGCGTAAGTATGGTGCCCACGAGAATACAGAGCGTGACAATCAGTACTGTGGCAAAGACCTGAATCCACGCTGCGCGGATGCTCTCACTGGTGGTCTGCTTAGATTCCTCTAGACCATACTTCACGTTCAACTCCATGTCATCGCTCAACGAAGCTATCGCGTCATTGAAGGAAGCTGATGTAGCGGACGACAACACCTGATCGACGGCCTCTCTCCTCTTCGATTGCGCGATGAACATGTTTGCACGGTCACTTGCTTCTCTGTAACGGGCGACCTCAGCGGTGAGTTTCTCAAAGATTTCGCGTTCTCCTGGGTAGCTGACGGTTGGTTCGTACACCTTGAGTCCGCTTCGATAGGCTTCCACCGCCTGCAGGCGTGCCTTGTTTTGTTCGATTGAACATGCGGGAGTCTGGCACAGGAGCAGGTTCATGTCGTTGAGCCTAAGCTCGGCGAGTCCTCCCCTCATCTCTGCGAGAGCGATGAAGGCCGGAAATCCGTTTGCACTGACGTCCTCATTCAGGTTGTGGATTGAGCGAAACGTATTGAAGGTGTAGGCCCCAAAGCCAAGGGAGAGCGTACAAACGATCCCGAAAGCGATTGCAAATTTGCGCCCGATGGGAATATTTCGAATTGCAGACATTCCAACAATTCCTTCCTGAAGGGAATCTGGATGAAGGCAGATTCCATGGACCACCCGAATGAGTGTTGTGGAGCAACTGCTGACACTTTGGTTATCGGCACTGGGGAGAGAATCTACATGTCAGAGGAGAGATTTTGTGAGAGCGGACTGCGGGTTACACAAATCAGAACTAGAACGGAGCGATAGTCGCGATTCGAATGAGTGATATGCTTGCCGGGCTTGGAGAATCTTTAATGGCAGCATTGTCGAATAGTCGTACCGCGCGGATCGCTGTTGTTCTGGCTTTTGTGCTGGCAATGACTTATCGCGGTTCAGCGCAGACGGCGGTTCTGCCGGATACCAGCGCGACGCTTTCCGCTCCACCGCATTTGACCGCGGTGCAGGACCGGCGCCGTCTATTGGGACTGCTGGGGCTGAGTGAATTGGATTTGCGGCCGGCACCGGCTGGGGATGCGCGATCGCCGCACGCCACCAACTACGATGAAGCAAAAGCGAACGTTTATCCCAAGTTGCCGGATCCGCTGGTATTCAAAAGCGGTCGGCCTGTGAAGACGCAGGCGGACTGGTCCATGCGTAAGAGGGAGATTTGGGAAGATTTCGATCGCGAGGTGCTGGGGAGGTCGCCGGTATCTATGCCGGAAGTGGAGTGGCATGTGCTGAGCACTGTCCACGAGAAGTACGGCGGGGTGGATGTGATCACCAAGCGGCTCGCCGGACGAGTGGGGCCGTGGATGAAAACTCCGATTGAATTCAACATTGATTTGCTGCTTACGGTCCCAGCAAATGCAACAGGTCCCGTTCCGGTGATGATGGAATTGGCGTTTGAGAAGGATTTTCAACTCGCGACGATTGGACCGCTTGACAGCTACGTGCCGACGCCATGGGGAGTGGATGGGAAGCTGGTAGTGCAACAAGGATGGGGATTCGCGATTTTAAACCCGGTGAGTTATCAGAAGGATGATGGGTCAGGGTTGGCCGAAGGCATTATTGGGTTGAGCAACCTGGGACAGCCGCGGAAGCTTGATGACTGGGGAGTCTTGAAAGCGTGGGCGTGGGGTGCGGGACAGGCGCTCACGTATTTTGAAGGCGACAAGGCTGTCGATGCGAAGCAGGTGGGGCTTGCAGGACATTCGCGATTCGGCAAGGCAGCGTTGGTTGCAATGGCATACGATCCGAGGTTTGTGATTGGGTACATCAGTTCATCTGGAGAAGGCGGAGCCAAACTATATCGGCATATCTACGGTGAGCAGATTCCGAACGTTGCCAGCGCTTCGCTGTATCACTGGTTCGATGGGAATTTTCTGCGGCATGCAGGGAAGCTGAACGCAGGGGATTTGCCGGTAGATAATCACGAACTGATCGCATTGTGTGCACCGCGACCGTTGTTTATCGGTAGCGGCGCTGACACTGGCGATGGCTATGCTAATCCCCACGGGGATGCGTGGGCCGATCCGCGCGGGATGTTTCTGGCAGAGGTAGCTGCGGGGCCGGTTTATCGCTTGCTGGGCGCGAACGATCTAGGTACCACGCAATTTCCGCAGGTTGGTACGCCGCTTGTAGCGGGTCAACTGGCATTTCGGCAGCACGACGGCGGGCATACGCCACAGCCGAACTGGCCGTACTTTCTGAAATTCGCCAGTAGATATCTGCATGCGCCGGGTGCTGCGGCAGCAGCACACTGATGCAGGCTATGTGCCTGACACTGTGAGCTATGGTGACGGTGGCGTCTCAATCGTGCGAAACAGTTCGACGATCTTTGGAGCCGCAATGTTCTTGTAATCCGGTGACAGCAGGCCGTAGGTTTCGACTGTGTTGTACTTTCGCGACGCGCCGCTGGATTGCGTGCCGTTCAGAGCCCAGTAGCTCCACGACAATTGGCTGTTGTCTTGCAGAAGCTTGGTGAACATGCGAAACCAGACGGCGTTGGCCCCACAGTCCAAATCCTGGCAAGTGCCGAATTCGCCGATCCAGAGTGGGACTGCAGGCTTGGTGTGCAGCAGAAAACCGACGCGCGTGTCGTAGACCTGCTTCATCTCCTCGGATGTGGCGAAAGTGTGACGCTGGTCGTAGTAGGCGTGCGGTGAATAGACGAGTCGATGGGGGATAAGCAGTTTTACGGGCAGCTTATCGAAGCCGGTGAAGTTGGTGGAGTATTCAGGACTTTCGACCATGATGAGCAAACGCGGATTGCCGGCGAGGACAGCTTTCGCCCCGCGCTCGGCGGCTGCATGCCAATCGTGTTTCGGATCGGAGCCGCCCCAGGCCGCGCTGCTGCGAAGCTCGTTGCGCAGATCGGCACCGACGACCCAGGGTTGGTTGCGATAGCGGTGCGCCATGGCTTTCCAATCGTCGAGCCAGTGGGATTCAGGATATTCGGCGTTGTACCAGAGGCCGTTGCCGTCGTCCTCGCTGCAGCACCAGTCCGCGCGGCTGACGTGGTTGTCGAGAATGACCATGATGTGTGCCTCGGCGAGAGCGGCGATGACGGCGTCCATGATCTGCATGGCACGCATGCCTTTGAACTGCGGATTGGCGCTGACGGCGTAGGCTGGCGGCACGGGGTCGTGCTCGAATGTTTCGTTTGCCCAGGGAAGGCGCACGGAATTCACGCCAATTTCGCTGATTTTCTGAATGATCTGCGCGACTGGAACATGGTCAAGTCCGCCGGCGACATATTCCTTCTGGTCGAAGCCGTACCAATTGACGGATGTGAGGCGAATGGTATGGCCGGCGGAATCGAGAATGTGATAGCTCTCAGTGTGAAGAGGCGGAGCGATGAGTATCTGCTGCGCCGGCGTAGCTGCCGTTATGCTGATGGCCATCAGCATAACGCCATGCATTCTCCTGATCGATTGCATGGCGAGAAGTATACGGGAGCATTGGAAGCCTGAATGCAACGAAGCGGCCGCAATTAATGAATCATATGGTCTTCGACATGATGATGCAGTGGCAATCTTTGCCGTCTTTCAGCGGCTGCGTTGGGTGGAATTTCTCTACGCCGGTTTCGACGAAGCCGAAGCGCCGGTAGATGGGCAGCAATTCAGGGCGAAGGCTCAGGACCGTTATATCGATTGCTTGGCATCCCTGCATGCGAAAACGATCTTCGGCGGCTGCGAGCATTTGGCGACCCAGTCCACCGCGTTGATGCGCGGGGTGTACGGCGAGCATGCCAAGATAGCCGCGACTTCCGCGGAGTTCAGAGTATATGGAGGCTAGTATATGGCCGTCGTCATCTTCCGCAATGAGGATCTCGCCTTTTTGCATCATTGCGGCGAGGCGCTCGTCGTCGGTGCGGGTGCCTTCGAGGAAGGTTTCGATTGCGAATGCCGCATTAATCATGGCGATGAGACGCGGACGGTCTGCAGATGTTGCGGCGCGGATCGAGAGTTTTGGGACAATATCGCTATTCATTGTGTCTTGAAATTTCGAAATGCGGATGGCGCCAAGGTCAGCCTGGGATCGACTGGTTTGGCACCATCGTACACGCGGAACAGCACTCAGGCTGGGAGGATGCCGCGATCGCGAAGTATCTGCATGATGTCCTGATGAGCCATGTACATCACGATCTTGAATTCTTGTTCGCCTGTATCGACCAAAAAAGTTGAATCGACGAGGATATGCACGGCCTGAGAGGAGTCTCTAGGCGCGAAGTCCAGGCGCCATGTTGTCTTAGCGAGGAAGTATCGAGAGTCGAGCTGTGTTTCGTGCAGGTCCTCCAGGACTGCAGGCATGCAGCCGAGCCGATCGAATAGTAATTTCCGTTTTGGAAGTGCAGCTGCGAATTCGGCGGTTCGGACGCAGTGTGTTCCATGGGGATCGGCGGAAAGAAAGGGATCGGCGAACTGCGACACCATGGCAGGAATGTTATCTTCGCTGCTTTTCTGGGCATAGGACTGGAAGAAGCGGCTGACGGGCGTTTGGATCTGACTCATGGGGTTCTCCTTTTTGGGTCTCCATGCGAGGTTCCGTGGCTGGAGACACTTTAGTATTATATCAGATTTAAGCCCATAAGTCAATTATTGACATAGCTTTAGGTGAGTTGACGCCGACAGAATTATGAACGCGGTTCTTTAATCCACAAAACATAGTCGGTGCCGGGAGGCGTTCCGCCAAGTGCGCGAAGGCGTGTGGCGCATTGAGCGCGATGTCCCTGGGTGTGCATGCAGATCTGCAGAATCGCCTGCTGCACCGAGACATCGATTCCGAGTCGAGACGAGCGAGTTTCCAAAGTGCAATCGAGATCTGATAGTTCTGCTTTTGAAAGCCACTCGGATTCGAGGTGTTCAATCTCGTTGAATCGCTCGATAATGGTGGCGAGATCGCTTGGAATTTGCATCTCGTCTTCGCGCACGAAGTTGCGCCCGAGGATGGTGAGAAGCCAGAAGCGGTTAGAGACGAGGATGTGATGAAGCATTTTGCGAAGTTCTACGTCTTCGGCGGCGGCTGGATGTTGCTGGATTGCATGCAACAGCCTGGTATTGGCCCACGCCTTGTGGCGGACCAGGCCTTCAATTGTGGATAGCATGTCGCTCTACCTCGGATTTGACGCGGATGATGGTCCGCAACCAGAATAGCTGTTTCGATATAAAGGTCTGGTCAAATGCAACAGACGGAAATACTCGAGATTTTGCAGAAGCTTCAAAATGGTCGCGACGCGCTGGGCGAGGCGCTGCGAGGCGTAGATGATGCCGAGGCATCCCGCAAGGCTGCTTCGGGCGGATGGTCGATTCTCGAATGCGTTGAACATATGGTTGAGTCGGAGCGGTACCTGCTGACCCGCTTGCATGCGGCCGAACACTCCAACCAACCTTTTGAGAAATCGAGGCGGGAAGGTAAGATCGCGATGCTTGCAGCGGATCGCAGCCGGCGAATCGAGGCGCCGGAGCAGGCGCATCCGAAGGGGAAGTTTGCAACATTGAGCGAGGCAGTAGCGGCATTCGATGCGACCCGGAACGAAGTGGTGCGCTGGGTGGAGAATTGCAAGGGCGATCCCCGCTGTATGTTAACGGACCATCCGCTCATTGTTGGACCGGTGACGTGCTCGGAAACTCTGACCATGATTGCGGCGCACCCCGCGCGGCATGCGCAGCAGATTGGGGAGATCCGCAACGCCTGCCGCAAATAGTTAGTCAATGACCCGCCTCAAAGACGGACCAACCGCGGATCATCAGTTGATTGTTCGTCCATCACCGCAGAACCTCGAGTTCGCGCGATGTAATGAGAGCCCTGCAGAGCATTGACGCGCACAGCGCTGCGCCTTACGCTGAAACTTATGGAATTCAAAGTTGTTGAGCTGGAGCGGGAGCCGATCGAATTTGATCTGGCGCTGCCGCCGGGCCAGGTGGACTTGGGGGATGAAGCCAAGCAACTGGGCAATTTGGCGACCTCCGGGCTTGCCGAGGTCCTGCACGAACACCGGGGTCCAAAGGACATCGTGGCCGACATCCGGCTGCGGGGGAAGTTTGCGGGTAAGTTTGAGGTTCCTTGCGCGAGGTGTGTTGAGCCTGTGGAAATCCCGCTCGACTCGGACTTTGATTTGATCTTCCGGCCGGTTGTGGCGGACTCCGAGCCTACGGAGCGGTCGATAACGGCGCCGGAGACGGAAATCGGTTATTATCAGAGAGACAGTCTTTTGCTTGAGGATGTGCTGCGCGAGCAGGTGCTTTTGTCCCTGCCGGTCAGAACGCTGTGCAAGCCTGACTGCAAAGGACTTTGCCCGCGCTGTGGTCAGAACCGCAATAGCCAGGATTGCTCCTGCGATGAGGGTCCATCGGACCCCCGCTGGGAGGCGCTTTCCGGGCTACGCAGCCAGATAAAGTCCTCAAAATAAATGTTTAAGGTGTTCCACCCTCGCCGCAAGGCAGTCCGGAACCCGTGCGGTCTTGACGGGGCGCGAACACGAAAGGAATTGCATCATGCCCAATCCGAAAAGGCGCCATTCGACGCGTCGCACCGCTCTTCGCCGCTCCCACGACTTTCTTACTGCAACCGGAGTTTCGGAGTGCCCCAACTGCCACGAAAAGAAGCTCCCCCACCGTGCCTGCGCCAAGTGCGGCGAGTACAAGGGCCGCGCGGTTCTGGAGACGAAGGAAGCCGCGAAGTAAACCGGCATTGGTCACAGAATTTGCCGGAATATGCAATGATTCAAGTGTTTAAGACTGCGGGGTCGTCCGAATGGAACGGCCCCGTCGGTATTTCCGGAGTTTCCCGCAACATCAGCTGAATTCACGGTGACGCAGAATGCTCGTCGACATCGTTCTTGATGCAGTCGGTTCCGATAAGGCGCCCGAGCCCGAGATCAAGGGCGCGATCATGGCTTGTCGTGAACTCCCCGTCCGGGTACACCTTGTCGGGCCATCTTCAGAACTTCGGGATCTACTGGACGAGCACCTCGAGAACGAGGAACTGCCCATTGTGATCCACCATGCTTCGGAACGGATCGGCATGGAGGAGAAGGCAGCGAGTGCGGTTCGCAGCAAGCGCGACAGTTCGATGCGTGTCGGTTTGAAGCTGGTACGCGAGGGCAAGGCCAAGGGATTTGTGACGGCAGGCAATACAGGCGCTGCGATGGCTACGGCCAAGATGGTGCTGGGTGCACTGCCGGGTGTGGACCGGCCGGCGCTCGCCACACCAATGCCGAGTTCTACCGGTAATCCGTGCGTGTTGCTGGACGTTGGTGCGAACGTGGATTGCAAGCCGCACAACCTGGAACAATTTGCAGTGATGGGCGAAATGTACGCCCGGAGCGTGCTGAAGATTGCGCATCCACGCGTTGGACTGCTTTCGATTGGCGAGGAAGAGTCCAAGGGAAACGATCTGACCCGCGAGGCGTTTCCGCTGTTGAAGGCATTGCCGATTAAATTCATCGGCAATGTGGAAGGGCGCGACATCTTCAGCGGGCAGGCGGACGTGATTGTCTGTGATGGTTTCGTAGGAAATGTGGCGTTGAAGACAAGCGAGGGCGTGGGGCGATTTGTGCGCGACGTGCTGCGCGAGTCGCTGACCCGGACGGTTACCGCAAAGGTTGGCGCGCTGCTCTCGCGGCAGGCGTTCAATGACTTCCGTCGACGGCTGGACTATCGCGAATACGGCGGCGCGCAGTTGCTTGGCGTGCGCGGGGTTTGCGTGATCGGACATGGGTCGTCGAACGATCGCGCGATCTTTAATGGGATTCGCGTGGCCTATGAATTTGCGCATGCGGGTACGAATGAGCGCATCGAACAGGAATTCATGCGCAGGCCACATCGCAAGCCCGGACATGCGGACGACGACGCTGCGGACGCCACGATTCACTAGCGCGTTCGATGACAGACCAAGCCGGCAATACGAATCGCAATCACCTGAAGCAGTGGGCGGAGGATGTTGTGTGCCCGGTGTGTCAAGCGGCTTTGCGTTTCGAAGCTTCGACGGTGATCTGCATTGGGTGCACGCGCACCTATCCGATTGTGGATGGCATTCCAGTGCTGATTCCGCAAAGAGCGACTCAACCAACACAAAGTAGATGATGAGAGCTTCGGCGGTTATTCTGGGGAGCAAGCTTTCCCGGAACTGACAGACGAGGTCACTCTCTTGGCAACGGCAAAACTGAAGCGGGCGCTCGGCTTTCGCGATCTTCTCCTGTTCTACGTTGCTTCCGGACTGAGTTTGCGCTGGATTGCGACTGCGGCTGCCAGCGGGCCTTCTGCGATTGCGGTGTGGCTGACAGCGCTGCTGGGATTCTTTGTACCACTGGCTGCGTGTGTTCTGGATATGTCTGCGCGGTACCCAGCGGAGGGCGGACTTTACATCTGGACGCGTGAAGCCTTCGGGCCATTCTCCGCATTTATTTCTGCGTGGACTTACTGGATGAGCAACCTGCCTTATTTTCCTTCGGTGCTATTTTTTGCAGCGAGCAGCCTGCTCTATCTTGGCGGCCCGATGCAGAAGCTTGCGGAGTCACAGACCTACTTTCTAGTTTTTACGGTCGTGATGCTGGGGCTGATCACGATTTTGAATGTTGTGGGGCTGGGCACCGGAAAATGGCTGAACAACCTGGGAGCGATTGGCGGGATGATTCCCGCCCTGGTCCTGATTGGGCTGGGACTTTTTTCGTTCATGCGGTTTGGGTCGGCTACGCATTTCACATTGAGTGCGATGGTGCCGCGCCCGGGAATGAAGAACCTGATTTTTCTTTCGACGATCTTCTTTGCGTTTGGAGGGTGTGAGGCCGGATCGTTTATGGGGGACGAAATTCGCGAACCGCGTCGTGTGATTCCGCGTTCTCTTTTTATTGCGGGGCTAATCCTTGGACTTGGATATATTGCGGGAACCTTGTCGATGCTGGTGGCGTTGCCTGCGGAGAAGATCAGTGGACTGGGCGGTTTTATGACTGCGGTCGACTTTCTGGCAGGGCGATTGAGCTTTGGATTCCTGGTCGTGCCGATCGCGGTGCTGGTGGCCGTGAGTAACGTTGGTGCGGCCAGCGCTTACCTGTCGTCGACCGCTCGACTGCCTTTTGTTGCCGGTGTACATCGGTATCTGCCGGCCGCTTTCGGGCGGATCCATTCGCGGTTCGGCACTCCATATGTCGCGATTATTTCTTACGGAGCGGCGGGGATTCTGTTCGGGCTGCTGGGGCAAGCGGGCGCGAGTATCCACGGCGCTTACGACATGCTTGTAAGCATGGCCGTGATTACTTATTTCATTCCTTACTTGTTCTTGTTTGCATCGGCGATCCGGCTGCAGAATCAGCCATTGCCGGAGGGTTCGCTTCGATTGCCAGGCGGGAGACGGACGATAATTCCGCTGGCTTATGTTGGCCTGCTGTCGACGGCCTGCACGATTGTGTTGTCGCTTTTTCCGGCGGAGGACGATGCGCATCCGATGATGACATTTCTCAAGGTCGTGGTCATGACGCTTGTCCTGCTGGGCTTGGGAATTGCGGTTTACCGTTCGAGTCTTCGCCGTCAGGAGATGGATTTTGAAAGGAATACTGAATGAGTCGAGACCTCAAGGAGTTACTGGATCTGTATAACGAGAATGCGCCTCTCGAAGAAGCGTTCACGATTCCTGCACCGTGGTATCTGGATGCAGATGTTGAGTTGGCAGAGAGCGCGCAGGTGTTTGGGCGCAACTGGATTGCGGTGGGACGTGTGGACCAGGTAGCGGCCGAGGGGCAGTTCTTCACGGTGGAGATAGCTGGCGAGCCGCTAGTGATTGTTCGTGGCGCTGATGGAGGGCTTCGCGGGTTTTACAACGTTTGCCGACATCATGCAGCCGCGGTGGCCAATGTGCCATGCGGAACGGTGCAGCATCTGCGCTGTCCTTACCATGGCTGGACGTATGGGCTGGACGGAACGCTGAAGGGTGCGCCGGAGTTTGCGGGCGTTTGTAATTTTGATCGCGCGGCGAACGGGCTGGTTCCTGTGCGCGTGGTTACGTGGGAGCAGTTCATCTTTGTGACGCTGGATGCGGATGCGCCGGATCTGATGACGTCGCTTGGAGATTTGCCTGCGCGGGTTTCGCCGTTGGAGATTGGTAAGTTGCGGTTATTCGAACGCAAGACTTATACGCTCGCCTGCAACTGGAAGGTGTACGTCGATAACTATCTCGACGGCGGATACCACGTGCCGCACTTGCACAAGGGACTGAACAGCGTGCTCGATTACAAGGAATACACGATTGAAAACAGCGCTCGGTATTCGTTGCAGTCGAGCCCGATGGTGAGTTCGCAGGAGCATGAATCGTTTGCAGCGACGCGTACGGGGGATCGTGCTTACTACTACTGGCTGTATCCGAATTTCATGATCAATATTTACGAGGGCGTGATGGATACGAATCTGGTGTTGCCGCTGGGCGTCGATCGGTGCATGGTGCAGTTTGATTTTTACTTTGCCGACGTGAGTGAAGGTGCGCGTGCGGCGAATGCGGAGAGCGTCGCGGTGAGCGATCGGATTCAGGATGAGGATGTGGATATCTGCGAGTCGGTGCAACGGGGTTTACGATCGCGGGCTTATGGGGCGGGTCGGTTGTCGGTGCGGCGCGAGGGCGGCGAGCATTTGTTTCATCGGCTGCTGGCCTCTGACTTATGCCGGGCGGTTTGATTGTAATGCGCAATTAAGTGGTTGCTTGTCGTGGCTTCCGAAAAGCAGGTCATTCGATTTCACTTCACATTGTTTACGGTCACTCGCGTGACGAATCTTCCCTGAAGGAGAAGCAGATCCTTCGCTCCGCTTACCCCATGGCCGCTTCGCGTCCACGGGGCCCCATGCTGCTCCGCTCAGGATGACACTTTCTAACTCGACGCAGTTTTCGAAGAAAGGGAAGCTCGGTAAGACGCCTCTCAAACTTCCCAGATGTCGCCGGGGCGGACGGCTTGGGCGGTCAGGGATTGTGGATTGCGGTCGCGCATGGCGGCGTCTAGCAACTGAGCCGGTTCTTCCCATGGTTCGTCGGTGAGTTGGAAGGTGGCCCAATGGACGCCGAGGAGATGCTTTGCGCCGATGTCGATAGCGATCTGTACAGCCTCGTCGGGGTTGGTGTGCTGGGTGCTCATGAACCAGCGCGGATCGTAGGCGCCAATGGGGAGAATTGCCACCAGCGGTGCGCCACGGCGGCTGCGAATTTCGGTGAAGATCTTTCCGTCCTGATACGCGGTGTCGCCTGCGCAGTAGATCGTGCCTGCAGGAGTGTCGAGAATAAATCCGCCCCAGAGGGCGAGGCGACGATCGCCGAGGTTGCGGGCGGACCAGTGGTATGCGGGAACAATGGTGGCTTGGACTTGATCGGAAAGTGTGAAGCTTTGCCACCAGTCACCGGTCTGGACTTGGACTTCGGGTGCGTCTTTGCGGATGACCGCATCGTTGCCGAGGGGTGAAATCACGGTTGGTTTGTGCTGATGCCAGAGGGCGGAGATGGTTGCGGTGTCCATGTGGTCGTAGTGGTTGTGAGTGACGAGCACGGCGTGGATGGGCGGCAGATCTGTGAGAGAGACGGCCGGCGGGTTGTGGCGCATGGGGCCGGTCCACGTGAACGGGCTGGTGCGGTCTGACCAGACCGGATCGACGAGGATGTTAACGCCGGCGGTTTGGATCAAGAGTGAGGAGTGGCCGATGGCAGTGATGCGGAGGCCTTCCACGCGGGCGTCGGGCCTAAGGCCGGAGCGTGCCTCTATGGTGTCGGGCCAACGGGCCGGACGGCTGAATAGTTTCCAGCGGAGCAGATCGCAAAGGCTCTTGTCTGTGGAGGGGAGGCCGGGGTGGTAGAACTGCTTGCCGTCGAAGTGGTCGGTCAGGGGGCCTGCGTAATAGCGATTTGCCAAGAATGCTCCTGATGGATTTTTGATCGTCAGCGCACTAAGAAGCAGATCCTTCGCTTCGCTCACCCCATGCCCGCTTCGCGTCCACGGAACCCCAAGCTGCTCCGCTCAGGATGACACTTCTAAGCTCGTGTGACCGTTTTCGTCTTCGAATGGATTGTTCGGCAATTGCTGATCATCGGGCTGGCCGACAGCCTTTGCGATCTGATGGGTTTGATTCTAGTCACATCGTTAACGCTTCAGTTTGTTTGCTCATTTTGGCGGTGCGCTCGAGTTTGTCCCAATTGAAGGGCTTGCCATCGATGGCACGTTTGAGTGTTTTCGCCAGCACGATGGAGAAGACCTGACGATAGGCAAAGCGCTGCAGCCAGATGTGGAAAAGCAGCCATCCGTCTCCCTTGTTGGCGGGGTGGCGACGCTCAAGGCTGAAAGCGATGGTTGAAGTCACGAAGTCGATGAGCAGGAACGCGCCGAAGTAGGCGAGGAGTTTTTCGAGGCTCGCGGCTGATGCTGCTTCGGGGTGATAGTGGCGATCGACGAGATAATGCACCAGACCGGCGAGGAACATGAGATCGATGAACGGGGAGACGAGCGGAAGAAACATCTGGAAGATGAGGATGTTGGGAAGCGCGAAAAGCCCCATTGCTTTGTTACGGACGAAGGCCATGCGATGTTTCCAGACGGCCTGCAGGATTCCGAAGGACCAGCGAAAGCGCTGACGCATAAGACCGCTGGCATCGATGGGAGCCTCGGTGAATGCAAGCGCCCGATCTTCGTAGACAACTTTATATTTCTGCTCGAGCAGATTCATGGTCAGGTCGGCATCTTCGGCGACGGTATTGATGGGATAGCCGCCCGCTGTTTTAACTCCGGCGGTGCGCCAAGCGCCGATGGCGCCCGGAACGACCATGACCACGTTGAAAAGGTCGAGAGCGCGGCGTTCGAAGTTCTGGCTGGTGATGTATTCGAGCGCCTGCCAGCGGGTCCAGAGATTGACGCGGTTGCCGACCTTGGCATTTCCGGCGACAGCGCCGATGCTCTCATCTTCGAAGTGCGGAATCAGTTTTGACACCGCATCCATGGCAATGACGGTATCGGCATCGATGCCGACGTAGAACTCTTCGTCGATGCGTTCGAGCGCATAGTTGAGGGCGGCGGCTTTGCCTCCGTTGGCCTTGGTGAGTACCTGCACGCGCCCGGCGGCGATGTCTTTAGCGTAGGCCTCGCGCGCTACTTCAAAGGTGCGATCCTTTGAGCCGTCGTCAATGACGATGACATGCAGATTTGGGTAGTCAGAGTTGAGCGCGGATCGCACGGTTCGGACGATGACCTTCTCTTCGTTGTAGGCGGGAATGAGCACAGCCACGCGAGGACTGAAGCCTGGCGACGCCTGACGATGGGGGCGACGCAGGCGATCAATAACGGCGAAGATGCCAACGATAATGAGGCGCGCGCTCATCAGGACGTCGCCGAGGAAAAAAACTAGAACTATAAAGCGGCCAATGATGGAAAGCGCGGAGAAGGCGATGGAGTCGGGGATGGCACGGAAGTATTGTCTCGCGGTCAGCGCCGGCATGACCTGCGCGGTGGTCATGCCCATCAAAGACGAGACCGGGACGATGGTATAACCTTTCGCGCGCAGAGCGTCGATGAGATAGGGAAGAGTGGCGATGGTGACGGAGCGGTCGCCGCCGCCATCATGCATAAGGATGATGGAGCCGCGAAACTGCGGCTTCAGTTTCATGGTGTTTAGCTGGTCGAGAACAAAATGAGTGATCTCGGCGGGAGATTTCGGGTTGCGTTCATCCCAGTCATTGGTGTCGATCTTGTTGCCAACTACGGTCAGGCCCAGTTGTTGTACGCGGACCACTGGAGCGGCCTGGTCATCGGTTTCGGGTTCCTCATCGATGTCGTAGGGAGGACGGAAATAGAGAGGCTGCACGCCGAGTTTGCTCGCGAAGAGGCGTTCTGTGAGCTTGACCTCAAGATCGAGCCGATCAGTTGGAATTTCGCTGATATCCGGATGGAAGAAAGTGTGATTGCCGATTTCATGGCCTTCGCGCTGCACGCGCTGCATGAGGCCGATATTCTCCTGGGCCTCCGCACCAATCATCATGAACGTTCCCTTGACGTTTTTCTGGCGCAGGATATCGAGGACTTTGGGAGTCCACTTGGGATCGGGACCGTCATCGAAAGAGATGGCGACCTGGTTGGGATGGTAGCCGTAGTACTCGACCATGTAGGTGTGTGGAAACACATCCATGTGCTCGTCGATGATGAGCTTCTTACGCGGGTCGGTTTCATCAGTATCTACGGTCACGGTGCGCTTGCCGGTTTGGGGCAAGCCAGTTACGCGAAGTATGTCGCCGGAGCCCTGGTTATCCACGTCGTGTCCGGGTTGCAGCGTGCTGAGCGCATCTGGTGAGACAGGATTGCTGGGCTTGTCCCAGACATTCCACATGGCGCGATCTTCAGAGCCGAGCCTCCACAGCGCGAAAGTTTGAAGGCCAAGGCCGCGGGCGGCTCGCATTTCGTTGAGCAGTGTAACGCCATCCAGGAACCAGACGACGTGGCGGGTGTGTGTGTCTTCGTCGATGTACTCGAAGTGAGGATTGAGTGAGTTGTAATCGAGGTCGAGGTCGGCATCGGCATCGCTGGCTCGCTGCCAGACGTCGGAAACGTGCGGCATTTCTTCGGTGTCGACCACACGCGGAGAACGCTGTTTAGGATCGCGTGCCTTCGGATCAGGGATGGACATTTCCCAGTCGTAGCCGTAGTTGCCGACGGCACAGATGAGCTTCTCAATGGGAACGGATTTGGATTTGAGCACACGCGTCAGATTGGCGACGAACCAATCCTGACTGGCGATGGGGCCAGGCTGCGAATCAACTTCGTGCTCGTCGTAGTTCATCAGCACAACGCCGTCGGAGTTGGCGGAGATCACCTTCAGCTCGTCGGTGGGAGTCGAAACAGGCACGTTGACGTAGAGGTGAAGATGACGCGCGTGCAAGTCGGCGTACAGCTCCTGGATCATGGCGAGATACGCAGGGCGGGCATCTTCACTCAGACTTTCAAAGTCGAAGGAAAGACCGTGATAGCCGGGGAATGCGGCCAGCAGGCGCATCAGATCCTGACGGATTTGGTTGCGTTTGGCTGGGTCCTTGATGATCTCGCCCATGCCTGCGTCCCAGCTTTGGGTGCGCGCATTGAAGTTGTCGAGGTGAGGAAAGATTTCAGTGTCTTCGCGGGCCTGCTGGATGACGCGCTTGATTTTGTTGTTTTCGTCGGGGTCGTGGATTGCGCCGCCCTGGAAGATGGGGAATTCATGGCCGTCAGAAGTGGTTCCCTGGAGATCGAGGGACGGGGCGTCATAGTGTAGCCATTGGGGGAAGAGCAGGTCGATCTGATGGATGTGTTCCTTGAGCGACGAGTAGCTGGCCGCATCTGACGGGATGTAGTAAGCGGCACGCACGCCTTCACCAGTGTTGAAGGGAATGTCGGAGGGCTTGCGATCTGTTTTGCGGCGGGCGGAATGAGCCGGCTTCTGGCCGCGGGCGAGGGCGGGCTTGTTTTGCAGGCCTCTATAGGTGTGTTTCTGCGTGGGGAGCAGGAGTTCAGGCAAGCGCTGGCCGCGGAGTACATTGAAGATAAAGCCGGCGAGCACCAGCGTTGACGCCACTGCAGTTATATCGAGAATGCGGCGGAGGCGCTTCCATCGTGTTCGCTGGGGATCGAAAAATATCTGTTTATCAAGCATTGCTGTTTTTACGGTATACAGTACGAATCGTATGGAAGCTGAACCTCAGAGTCAATCGATGCAGGCGGTTAGAGCAATCGGCCGAATGCGCGCCGCTTTTTGGATTCTGGCGGCCCTCCTGGCAGGAGCCCTACTTCGGTTTTGGATGCTGAAGCACTTCTACGAGGTCACCGGCGACGCGCTGATCTATGGTGGGATCGCCAAAAATCTGCTTCTCTACGGGCGCTATGCGCTGACGGTGGGAACGGGCGAGACGTATCCCACGCTGATCAGGCTGCCGGGGTATCCGCTGTTTCTATCGATGTGCTTCAAATTGTTTGGAATGGAGAACTACGCGGCGGCAGCGTGGGCGCAGATTGTGCTCGAGCTCGCGGGATGTCTGTTGCTGGCGGATTTTGCAAGGCATGTTGCTCCGGCGCGGCTTAGCCGGGGAGCTGCATTTGGCACATTGTGGCTGGCGGTCCTTTGTCCGTTTACGGCGGTGTATGCGGCTAATCCGCTGACCGAGGGGCCTACGCTGTTTGCGATCGCGCTGGCGATGTGGAGTGTCGTGCAATTCGCGGAACGGCCGGGGTGGCGTCCGGCGCTCGGGTTCACGTTTGCCGTGACCTATGCGGCGTTGCTGCGGCCGGATGGGGCGCTCGTGGCCTTGGCGTTTGCGCCGTCGCTGCTGGTGGTGCTGCGGCGCAAGAAGAGGCTCGTGTGGATACGCGGGGGAGTGTCGCGCATGATGGCGGTCTGTGTGCTGCTGGCGGTGGTGCCATTCGCGGCGTGGACGTGGCGCAACTGGCGGACGTTTCATGTGATTGAGCCGCTGGCGCCGCGGTATGCGACCGATCCGGGGGAGTCAACGCAGGCGGGATGGATCAGCTGGGTGAAGACGTGGTGTTTGGATTTTGTTTCGACGTACGAGGTGTACTGGAATGTTCCGGGGGATACGCTCGATATTTCGAAGCTGCCGCCGCGGGCATTTGATTCGCAGGAACAATACGCGGAGACCGCAGCTCTGGCAAATGCGTACAACAACAGCGGTCAGAGCCTGACACCGGAGATCGACGCGCGGTTTGCGAAACTGGCTGCAGAAAGAAGCGCTGCGCATCCATTGCGATCGCATGTGCTGCTGCCGCTGGGGCGCGTTCTGGATATGTGGCTGCGGCCGCGGGTGGAGAATCTGCCGATCGATCTGGATTGGTGGGTGTACAAGCACCACTACGCGGAGACGCGCTTCAGTTGGTTTTATGCGGGGTTGAATGCGCTGTATCTGCTGCTAGGGATTGCGGGACTGTGCATGCGGCCGAAAATGTGGCCGTGGATGCTGGCATACATGATGCTGCGCAGTGCGCTTCTACTTACAGTGGAAGCACCCGAGGCGCGGTATACGCTCGAGTGCTTTCCGATGTTGTTTGTGCTGGGCGGGATTGCGCTCTATCGGTTGACGAACTGGGTTTTGCTGTCGGTCCCCAAGGCGAAGGCGTCGGCTGGCAGAGGCTGATTGACCTTGATGTTTGTGTAGGTGCAGGTACGCGACTGGCCCTGGCCCTCGTCAAAGTACTGCTTCAAGCTGACGCCGCGCGCCGGATCAATCCAGATGGTGATTTTCGGGAAGAGCTTGAGGACATCCGGGTCTTTGGCAACCAGGTCCAACCTCTCTGTCTTCACGCCGCCTACGGTTTCTTCGCCGGCATACTTCACGTCGAATTTCTGTTGAAGGTCTTTGCCGCTGGCGCCGAAGCCGAGTACAAGATAGCTTTCGTATTTGCCGGCTTTTTTGGAGCGCGTGACCTGGTTGATCAGTTTCTCATACAGTTGGAACTCGCCGCCGGAAACAACGATGACCTTTGGAACAGGTTTCCCATTGTCCTCGTCAATGTGGATGCCCATCCGCATGACGTTGTTCTTTCGGTCGTAGTAGACAATGCCTTTCTGAACGTCGGTGTCAGGCACTGGATCCGTCTGGCTGCTATCGAATTCGAAGTTGGCAATGGTTGAATGGAAGTTTGCGGAGGCGGCATCAAGTTTGGCGAGCACGGACTTCAAGTCCTGAGCGGACAGGCTTGGGGTGATCGACGCGAAGAAGAACGCGAGCGACGCGGCCAGCAAGGTTTTCTTTCCGAAGAGCATAGACTTCCTTTTCCTGTTGGACGGTGAGATGCGGGGAACTAAGCAGCCGTTAAGGCTGTTTTCAGCATCCCGCGCTAAAGATGTGTCAGCGGCGCGCCCAGATCTTCCACACGCGGTTGCCCTGGGAGTCAATTGCCGTTTCCCACCTGGTTACAGACACGGCATCGCCGGTGACGGGCTCGATCGCTTTGCGCAGCTGCTTACGAACTTCGCTGTCGGTTTCGCTCGCGGGCACGGAGAGATCGTCGGCGCTTACCGTGACAATAATCCCGCGACCTCCGTCGCCAATGACCTGCATGGGATGAGAGGGGGCGGGCTGGCGCGAAGGCGTATCGCCGTAGTTCCACAGGTGCGGTGTGACAAAGATGAAGAGCAGGATAAGTGTCACGAGGACGTCGTAATGAACGTGGCCACGAGGGTAGGTCCAGTAGAAGTAGCTTTTGAGGAGCTTGTTCATTTTTGCTCCTGCGCGGTAATTCGCTCGAGACCGCCCATGTAAGGGCGGAGGACCTCGGGGACAATTACCGAGCCATCGGCCTGTTGGTAGTTTTCAAGAATCGCGAGCCAGGTGCGGCCGACTGCGAGTCCGCTGCCGTTGAGGGTGTGCACGAATTCGTTCTTGCCCTTGGTGGAGGGCTTGAAACGGATGTTAGCGCGACGGGCCTGGAAGGCTTCGAAGTTGGAGCAGGAAGAGATTTCGCGGTAAAGCTGCTGGCCGGGAAGCCAGACTTCGAGATCGAAGGTCTTGGCGGAACTGAAGCCGGTATCGGCGGTGCAGAGCAGCATGCGGCGGTAGGGAAGCTTGAGGGCTTCGAGAATCTCTTCTGCGTCGCGGGTCAGCCGCTCGTGCTCTGAGCCCGATTGATCGGGACGCGCGAATTTGACCAGCTCGACTTTTTGAAACTGGTGCTGGCGGATGATGCCACGCGTGTCTTTGCCGGCGGCTCCGGCTTCGGCGCGGAAGCAGGGTGTGTACGCCGTGAAGCAGATGGGCAAGAGGGACTCTTCGAGGATTTCGTCGCGGTAGAGATTGGTGACGGGGACTTCAGCGGTGGGGATGAGCCAATGGTCGTTGTCTTTGAACTCTCCACGCGCAACGGCTTCCGCGTCCGCGTCAGAGCAACGAAAGAGGTCATCGGCGAACTTGGGAAGCTGGCCGGTACCGAAGAGACTTTTGGAATTGACCATGAAGGGCGGCAGGACTTCGGTGTAGCCGTGCTTCTGGGTGTGGATGTCGAGCATGAAGCTAATCAGGGCTCGCTCGAGGCGGGCTCCTGCACCCATGTATACGGCGAATCGCGCACCGCTCAGCTTCGCGGCGCGTTCAAGGTCGAGGATGCCGAGATTTGCGCCGAGTTCCCAATGAGGTTTCGGTGTGAATGCGAACTGCGGTTTTTCGCCCCAGGTTTTTACGATAACGTTGTCTTCTTCAGACTTGCCGGTGGGCACTTCGTCACGGGTGAGATTTGGAATGCCGGCCAAAGAAAGCCGCATTTGCTCGTCGAGTGCGGTGGCGGACTTGTCTAGGTCGTCTAGCTTGTCTTTGAGGAGGCGCGTCTCGTCCATCAATTCGGTGGCGTCTTTACCTTCGCGCTTAAGAGCGCCGACTTGCTGCGACAGTTCGTTGCGACGGGCTTTGAGCTGTTCGGAGGCAGTGATGGCTTCGCGGCGGCTCACATCGAGTTGCCGGAAATTGCCAAGAAGCGCAACAGGATCGGCACCGCGGGCACGCAGTTTTTCTTCGACTACTTCCAGGTTGCCCCGGACAAATCCCAGATCGAGCATGACTCTTACCAGTTTACTTGATGGGGCAGCGGTTAGCTTTGCGGCTGGTGTGCGGTCACGGGTGTCTGTGAGAAGCAGATCGTTCGCCCGCTCAGCCCACTCTGTGGGAGCCCCAAGCTGCTTTGCGGATGACACTTCGGTCTTCAACGCACTTCGACGGTGCGGGCTTCCTCGGCTGGGGCCGGGCCGGCATCGATTTGGTCCTGCCAACCGGGGAGTCGCTGATCTCCGGTGATGAGCCTGGCACTGCTCCGGAACATGAAGTAGTTCCATACCCATTGCCAAAAGACGGCAATCCGGTTACGGAAGCCGATGAGGAAGAAGATGTGCACCGCGATCCACGTCAGCCACGCCGGAAAACCGCTTAAGTGCGCCTTGAATGGCCACTCGACTTTGGCTACGGCGGCCATGCGGCCAATGGTCGCCATATCTCCCTTGTCAAAGTAGCGGAAGGCCGGGCGCTGCTGCCGGGCGAGGTCGGCGGCAATCATTTTGCCTACGTGGTCGCCCATCTGCATGGCGGGTTGCGCGACACCTGGCACTTGGCGGCCGTCCTGCTCAAAGTGAGCGAGGTCGCCGAGGACAAATACTTCGGGGAGGCCGGGAGGGTTCAGATTGGCGTCGACGATGACACAGCCACGCTTGTCCATGGGAGCACCCAGCATTTTTCCCAACGGCGAAGCCTGCACCCCCGCAGCCCACAGGATCACTGCCGCTTCGATACGCTGGTCATTGGCTTCAACCCAGCCGGCGCCGACATTGGTGACGTGGCTTTTGGTGTGGACCTCGACCCCGAGCTGAAAGAGTTCGCGCTCCGCTTTTGCGGAAAGATCCTCTGGGTAGGCGGCCAGCACGCGCGGGCCGTTGTCGAGAAGCATGACGCGCGCCTTGGAGGGATCGATATGCCGGAAGTCATGCTTCATGTAAAGCTTGGCGATATCGCTGATCGCGCCGGCTAGCTCGACGCCAGTAGGGCCTCCGCCAATGATCACGAAGTTCAGCGGAGGATGCCAACCATGTTCCTGCATGTGGCGCTCGGCGAGTTCGAAGGCAAGCAGCACGCGGCGTCGGATTTCGAGAGCGTCTTCAATGCTTTTGAGACCGGGAGCGAATGGCGCCCATTCGTTCTTTCCAAAGTAGGAATGGGTTGCGCCGGTGGCAAGGACGAGGTAGTCGTAACCCAGTTGCGTGCCCGATGCGAGGGTGACGCGGCGCGCCTCGACGTCGATCGCGGCGACCTCGTCCATGAGGACTTCAGTGTGGGTTTGATGACGGAGTATGGTGCGGATCGGCTGGGCGATGTCGGCCGGCGAAAGGACGGCAAGTGCTACCTG
Organism: Telmatobacter sp. DSM 110680; assembly: GCF_039994875.1. GTDB lineage: Bacteria > Acidobacteriota > Terriglobia > Terriglobales > Acidobacteriaceae > Telmatobacter. The sequence goes on from NZ_CP121196.1 coordinate 2,625,446, forward strand.
GTAGAGCAACGGTTGAAATGTGTGGTGATTGCGGCGATCAACAACCGTGACGTCTACGGTCAGGTTGCGCAGCGCCAGAGCCGCATGCAGACCGCCAAATCCAGCACCCACGATGACTACGCGCGGACGTTTGTTCGCCTCTCCCACCGGTAGGGGTTTCGTCAGTTCGCTCATTCGACCTCTCCGGTATGAGATGCCCGAGAGGGGGAGCAGGTGGCGGGAGATTGTGGACGTTGTTAAGTTATTGCGTTTACGGGTGGTTTTCCACAGTCACAATCAGCGTGCTGGTATTTCCCGTGGCTGCCAGGGCGATGAGGTTAGTAGGTATGCCCGAAAGGAAAACAGGAGAGAAACTGACGGTGCCGTCGAGAGCCGAGGTTGCGGTAGCGGTTTGAGTCGCGAGAAGTGGGGACTGGGCGCAGCGACCATGCGGCGGGCAGGGAGGGGTCCACGCGTAGAGGGCTTGGTAGAACGTGACGGTGGCTCCGGCCATGAGGTTGCCGTTCATATCTCGAACACGCAATGTGACCACGCCCGGAGTGCCGGATGCGGAGAGGGTTTGCGCCGTACCAGAGACGGACTCGAGCCACGCGTACTCGGGGCGCGCCCCAAAGGCGGTGAAGTTGACGCATTGGGTGGTGCCGTTGAGGCAGGCGGATGAGACGGCCTGCTGGCCGGGAGTGAGAGGTCCAACGGCGAGAGATTTTGAGGCGATGCCGGTAACGCTGGTGGTAGAGGATGCCGGACCTAGCGCGGCAATGTTATCGGCGGCCTTCCACGAGACGGTCTGCCCGGCAGCGGGGGCTCCGCTGCTCAGAGCCAGGGCCTGCGTGGTCCAGTTGACGGTCGCACCAGCGGCGACGGACAGGTTGGGGGCAAGCGCAGCAAGGACGGGAGGTGTTCCACCCATGAAATGTGCCTGCAGACTTACGCCGTTGGTTAAGGATGCGGTAACAACCGAGGCGCTGGAGGTGGGTGCCGTAACGGTCATTGCTGCCGCGCCGTCCCCCGCGGCTGTGGTGGTACAAATGCTGGCTCCGCAGCCGAGCGTAGCATTGCCGCTGACAACCGAGAATGTAACGGTGACATTGCCTGCTGGGGAAAGGGTGGGGCCGAGCGCAGTGACGGCGAAGGGAATCGGTACGCCGATGGGTACGGTGTTAGAGGGAGCAGTGTTGAGGGTGAGCGAATCGCCGGTTCCGGAGTCGTAGCTGACTCCACCGGGGAGAATCGCGATGGCATAGAACATGGGCAGGTCATCGACTTCGACATCGACCGAGCCCGTTGTTTCGGCTGCTGCGGGTGGCGCGATGGCAGTGATTTCGTTGGGAGAGACGCTGGTGACCACCGCCTTCTTGCCGTCGATGAGGACCGTGTCCGATGATCGGAAGCCCATGCCGCGAATCACGATGGGACCGCCAGTTGCGGGAAGGCGGGGTGGCTTCACGGTATCGGCGTAGAGCACCCAGCCGTTGTAGGCATAGTCGGGGCGACCGTCTCCTCGCATGTCCGCGACGCCGAGACGAACGATATCGTCCGCAGTGGCGGTGACCTGGAGCCAGGTTTCGCCGGTGGCGTAGCCGTTCAGAGCAGGAGCCCAGTTGAGATTTGGCGCGGCGAGCGGCTTGAACGCATCCCAGACGCCGATTGCCGGGAGTGCCTTTGTCTCCGTGGGAATACCATTTTCATTCAGCGCCTGGGTTACAACGGTGAAGGTGTGACCTGAGCGCACAGGGAAGGCGAACCAGTCGGTCTGGCCTACCTGGCTTAGGCGTCCACACCACAGTCCGCTGGGTGCGAGCATTCGAGGCATGTCGGGCGTGGCAATTGCATCCTGGATGCTGCCTTCAGCGGAATCCGCAATATTGACAGAGAGGGTTTGTGAACTGCCTGCGGACATGCCTGGGATGGTGATTATCGGCATGGTTCCGGACGGCTCAGGCGAGCCGGACAGATAGGGGCCGACGGATTCGGTGAGCATATAGAGCGGATTGATTGGCTCGAAGGTGACCTGATAATCGGCCATTGTCATGTCCGGGGGAAGGGGGATGCCTCCAAGATCGAAAAAGCCCTGTAAGGCTGGATCGTTAGAGCCCCATTGCGCGAGCGGATTGCCGCTGGGGTCGTTCCAGCCGCTGACTGGGTTGCCGTGGTTTCCGCTGAAGTAGGCGCCGGAGACGGAGGTGACAGTGTATTGATAGAGCGGGTTGCCGTTAACGTCCAGCGGGCGGACGACGACGTTAACACCTTGCATTCCCGCGCCCGTCCGGAAACTGATTGTTCCCTGAATGGAGATGGTATTGATCGTGGTTAGCTGCTTGCCGGGGAAGCTCGCAAGGTTCGACGCTGTAACGGGATAGATGCGGTTGAGTGCGGCGATATCGTCATCGCGCAGCTGATCGGGGTTCGGGATGCAGACGCCGCCGGCAGCTCCGCAGACGCCGCTCATGGGATGCATGACGGGCCAGCCTAGCGTTGCGTTTGGATCGTTCATGGCAAGAGCGGAAGGGTTTACCTGCGCGTAGTCGAGGCCGAGGATGCGACCGAAGGCTCGTTCCAGCTCGTATTGCATCATCTCAATCAGGCTGGCGTTTGTGGCGCATAGACCGTTGACGAGGATCACGGCGTGCGCGATGGTGGCGTCCGGTTGGATGTTGTCGAGCCAGGGAAAAACGCCGTTGTTCTGACAACTGGTGGGATCACTCGATCCGACGCCGAAGAGGCCGTCAATAACTGAGCCATCCGCGTCGTAAATGACGGCCAACGGGTAGCCGGTCGCCGATGGCGTGACGTCGGAAGGCGAGGCGAACAGTTGGTTTCCGGCGACGATGGTGGCGCCGCTGACGTCTTCGTTGAGCGAGCCAGCATTGGTGAGCCGGACTCCAGCGGTAGGAACGCCGCTCCAGATTGCGGCTGCCGCATCCACCATCGCGGTGGCCTGCTGGTTGCTGATCTTGACGTTGAGCGGTCCATGATCCACGTAGTAGTTCACGACGCCGCCTGACCAGTGGACGGGCTGTCCGACAACTGCGGGGTTGAAGTAGGCAGTTCCAGCGATGTACTTTGGCCCTCCGGCGAACATCGTAGGTGCTGCCAACGCGGGGGTCAATAAAAGGAAGGCAAACGGAGGTGTATGCACGGAACTCTCCCATGCAAGCGCCTGCTTTTGGCGGTCCTTCGACAGCGTTGAAGGGTTAGAGATTTCTAATCTTTGCCATTGCTTAAATGTTTGCGAATGAGGCGATCCTCGTCGCCCACTAACACGCTCGTAACTATAAGTACCGTGGTATGAGTTACCTAAGTTCATTGCAAAGTTACTTTCTTGGCTACAATGAATCTGCGATCCAACACTCGCAATTAGAAGGATTTAAGGGGGCCAATTATCAGCACGCGTTTGAGATTGGGAGATTTGCTCGTCCGAGCCAAGCTCGTGACGGAGATGGACATCGCGAAGGCGTTGGAACGGCTGTCGATGTGCGGAGGCCGGCTGGGGGAAAACCTAATCGCCATCGGTGCGATCACGAAGGACACCCTTGAACGATTTATGCATCGCACACCGCGGGAACCCGAGAACATCCTCGCCACTGGGCTGGATGAGTCGGACCTGCTGAGCTTGATGCTCAAGCTTGTGTACGTGGGACGGCTGCAGACGGTACGGCAGTTTGGCGACGCGATCAAGTTGCCGTACAACATCATTCTTGAACTGGTTCGCATGGCCGTGGACAGGTCATTGCTGCAGAACCTGGGCGCCCGCAGTTCGGACAGCCTGATCGATTTGGCCTACACATTTACAGAACAGGGCAAACGGTTCGTGATCGACGCGATGAACCGGCAGCACTACACGGGTCCTGCACCGGTGACGCTCGACGAGTTCACCGACCAGGTGAACATGCAAAAGCTGACCAATGAACTGGTGACGCCCGAGAAGATCACGGCGGCGACCACGGGGTTGGCGTTTGACGCACGCATCATGGAGCAGGCCGGGCCTGCGCTGAATTCGGGGCGCGCCATGCTGCTCTATGGACCGCCTGGAAATGGCAAGACCACAGTGGCCCAGCGTTTTGCGTCGGTCTTCAGCGACGTGATTTACGTCCCATATTCGGTGATGGTGGAAGGGCAGATTATCCGAGTTCACGATCCGAGCATCCACCTTCCTCTGCAAACAACGAGCATCGAGGACGAAGACGCATTCACGGTGGTAAGGGCGCAAAGCTACGATGCACGCTGGGTTCCATGTCAGCGGCCCTTTGTGATCACGGGCGGCGAACTTACGCTGGAGATGCTGGATCTGCGCTACGACACGACGGGGCACTACTACGAAGCTCCGCTGCATGTGAAGGCGTTGGGGGGATGCTTCCTGATCGATGACTTCGGAAGGCAGATCGTGAGCCCGACGAATCTTCTAAACCGATGGATTGTGCCACTGGAAAGCAAAGTGGACTATCTGAAGCTGCACACCGGCAAAACCTTCTCGATTCCATTTGAAGAGCTTGTGATCTTCTCCACCAACCTGGAGCCTGAAGACCTGATGGATCCGGCATTTCTGCGGCGTTTGCCTTACAAAATCGAGGTTGGCGCTCCTTCAAAAGAAAACTACAAAAAGATCTTTGTATCGGAATGTCAGAAGCAGGCAGTAGAGATGACGGACGAGATCTTCGACGCGATTGTGCACAAAGTGATGGTGGATAAGGGGCTAGAGCTAGCTGCGTATCACCCGCGATTCATCGTGGACCAGGTGATTGCGACTTGCCGCTTCATGCGCGAGGCGCCACACTTTGAGCCGCGTTTTATTGATTATGCAATCGACAATCTGCGCGTGCGGCAAAGCTCTGCAAAGAAGACGACGCAGGCGAGGGTGTAGCTTCCGCGTGTTCTATGATTCCTTCCCACCTATTCTGCGAGGAAACAAGGAATGGGTGGGGCACACCCGATCATGTAACTCGAAGCGTTAGATTTCTGGATAAAAATCGAAAAAGGCATCGAGGCTCTGCTTGAGCTGAGCTTCGATCTGCGCGCGCGAGCCCTCGAGCACGTGCATGGTAACGTGCGCTTCGTGTCCGTTAACCAGCTTGAGGGTAGCGTCGTTGATTTCTTTCACTTCGCCCTCGGGCAACAGCCGCATTCCATAGACAAGAGTCAGATTTGCCATGGGTATCATCTTATCTATTGCCGATTGATTTGTATTGGTTGTGGATTCAATCGGTTTGTGCAAGCGGCGGCGGATTTGTGCGCGGATTTCCGAAGCACGGCTATTCGGCCACGCCGTCTACAATTTACTGGGAAACCTCATGACAGAGACTCGAGATACAGTAATCCTTGGTTCCGGCTGTGCAGGACTCACAGCCGCCATCTACAGTGCGCGCGCCAACCTGAAGCCCCTGGTGCTGGAGGGACATGAACCCGGCGGCCAGCTTTCCATCACTTCGCTGGTCGAGAATTTTCCGGGGTGGCCCGAGGGGATTCAGGGGCCGGAACTGATCGACAACATGAAGAAGCAGGCTGCCCGATTTGGTGCAGACTTTCAGCTTGCGCATCTGAATCGTGTGGAACTTGGCACGCACCCGTTCCGTTTACACACGTCAGCCGGCGAAATTGTCACGCGCACGTTAGTTATCGCTTCGGGTGCAAGTGCGCGCTGGCTCGGGTTGCCGAGTGAGCAGGCTCTGATTGGGCATGGTGTTTCAAGCTGCGCTACATGCGATGGTTTCTTCTTTCGCGACAGGCCGATCGCGGTAATCGGCGGCGGCGACTCAGCCATGGAGGAGGCATTGTTCCTGACGCGTTTTGCCTCGAAGGTCACGCTACTGCATCGTCGTCCGCAGTTCCGGGCGTCGAAGATCATGCTGGAGCGCGCGATGGCCCATCCGAATATCGAGTTCAGGACGAACACGGTTGTGGATGAAGTGTTGGGCGTGGAAGAGAAGGAAGTGAAAGGGCTCAAGCTTCGCGACGTGGTCACTGGAATGACGGAAACTCTTCATGTGGATGGGATGTTCCTGGGAATTGGGCACGAGCCGAACGCGAAGATGTTTGCCGGGCAGATCGATCTCGACGACGAGGGATACGTGCTGACGCAGGGAAACATCTTCACGACGCGACATGGCGTCGTGGTGCCGGGAGTGTATGCATGCGGCGATGTTCAAGACAGGCGCTACCGGCAGGCGATTACCGCGGCCGGGACCGGATGCATGGCGGCTCTGGAAGCGGAAAAGTATCTTGAGGAGCACGGGCGCTAAGGTCCAGCGAGGAAGCGACGCATGCCGACGATCTTTCCGGGCCGCTTCACGGTGAAGTTTTGATGGGCCGTTTGTGGTCTTCATCATTGGCATGCGGGTGAATCGCCTTTTTGAATTCGGCAAATGGATCCCGGTGGCGAAGGCGATGGGGCCAATGATTGCGGAACTGAAGAAACATCCAGAGATGGGGTTGCTACACGTCGAGACGATGCTGTACTGGCGCGGCGTAGCGAACTTGCAGTACTGGCGAAGCTTCGAACATTTGCATGCATACGCGCATTTGCGTGACAGCAACCATTTGCCGGCATGGGCGGAGTTTAATCGGCGGATCGGCGGCAACGGGTCGGTGGGCATCTGGCACGAGAGCTATATGGTTGAGCGCGGAAACTACGAGTGCATTTACGTAAATATGCCGCGATTCGGATTTGGTGCGGCGAGCGATCTTGTGCCTGTGAGCGGCCGGATGGAGAGTGCTCGCCAGCGCATCGGCAAAGCGGAATGAGTTTTCTGTCGGAAAACCTCGAAAGGCTTGAGGACGCGATCGCTGACGCTTGCCGTAAGGCGGGACGGCGGCGCGAAGACGTCGAGCTGATGGCTGTGTCGAAGACCTATCCGGCGAAGGCGATTGCGGAGGCTGCAGAACTGGGGCTTGCGCTGTTTGGCGAAAATCGTGTTCAAGAATTTACTGCAAAGGCGGCAGATCTGCAGTCGCTGCGTTTGCGAGATGAGAAGCCTATTCGAGTTCATCTGATCGGGCATCTGCAATCGAACAAGGCAGGGAAGGCTGCGGAGCTTTTTGACGCAGTGGACGCGGTGGATTCTTTGCGCGTTGCCCAGCGGCTGAATGATGCGGCGGGCAAAGTTGGGAAGAGGATTCCGATTTTGCTCGAGGTGAAGCTCAGTCCGGAGGAGACGAAGGAAGGTCTAGAGCCGGAGTCGCAAGAGGCGGCGCAATTGTTGGAAGTACTTCCGGATTTGCTGCATCTGGAAACGCGCGGATTGATGACGATTGGGCCGTGGGGCGCGCCGGAAGATGTGACTCGAGCCTGTTTTCGCAGTTTGCGCGAGTGGCGGGATCGATGGTCTGCGAAGCATTCGAAGTTGAATCTGGATGTGTTGTCGATGGGGATGAGCGGAGATTTTCCATTGGCGATTGCTGAGGGCGCAACGCGGATTCGTGTGGGAACAGCGCTGTTTGGGAAGCGTGCTCCTTACACAGGGCCGCCCGAATGAGTGTGGCAATGCTGAGCGAAGTTGCGGACGGAGTGACTCTGGCGGTGCGGGCGCAGCCGGGTGCGAAGAGGACGGCGATTGTTGGCGTTTACGGCGCTGGCGACACATTGCAGCTGAAGATTGCCGTGCAGGCTCCGCCGGTGGAAGGGCGCGCTAACGAGGCACTCGTTGCGTTTTTGGCCAAGACGTTTGGTATTCCTAAAAGATCTGTCGAGCTTTTGACGGGAGAACTCTCGCGGAGCAAAGTGTTTCTGCTTCGCGGAATCCGGCTGGCCGAGGCGCAAGAGTCGCTTCGACCGTATCGCGCATAACGCGCCACATTCGGTCTATACTTGGCTCAACTCCATTCCAGAGTCTTCGATGGTACGAATCGTTCCGTGCGTTCAGTTGCTTTGCGTGCTGTTGCTCGCGGCTGCAATCCCGTCGCATTTCCAAGCTCAAGAGCCGGAACTTCCGGCCGTCCGAGGAAACATTACTGCCGTTCAACTGCCGGACGGCTTCGATGTCGATGGCTTTCACGTCATTATCACGACGTATACGCAGTTTTTTGCGTACAAGGGGCCGAAAAAAGACGAAAGTGAATTGCGCCGCGAAATCGCCACCGGCAGCTATGTGCAGGTCATCGGCACCAAGAACCGCAAAGCGCGCACCGTCACTGCAACACAGATCAAGATCCGCGACGATCGAGACTTCACCGTCTCCGGCATCGGAGTCATCGACCGCGTCATTTCCCCCGGAACGGAGCCGCTGTTTCATGCCGACGGAAATATCCTGCGTCTCGACACTAAGACGGAAGTGCGTTTCTCCGGCGGACTCACCGCGCTCAATGAGGTGAGCACAGGTATCTGGATCCACTACGAAGGTCGCCGAAACGATGCCGGCGAGGTCATCCCAACTCACGTCGAGTTCGTGAAACCTAAACTTCCCAAGCGCAAGGCAAGCCTACAGGGTTTTGCGCAGGTCACCACGTTTTCCGCAGGTAGCCTTATCGATTTCGATGGCAGATTCAGCAGCGCCATCGAGAAGCATCGCATGGCGGATGCGGGTGGGGCGTGCGGTTGGTACCCCGTGCCCGACATCGAAGCAATGCAGACGCGCGTCCGAAGTATCGGCCAGCGCCTCATCCCCCAGTTCCAGCGCGATCTGCCCGAGGATGACCCCGCGAAAATTCCATTTCGCTTCTATGTGGTGGAGGAGAAATATATACGGTCGGCTCTCTTCTGCAACGAGGGTCTCGTGCTCATTCCCGTTCACGTCATGGAGCGGATCGAGAATGACGACCAGCTCGCTGCCGTGATCGCCGACGGCGTCGCCGCAAACCTGCAACGCCAGCAGGCTCGCGTCGAATTTGATATGAAGTTGATCGGAGCGGCCGAAGTCGCCGTGTACCTCGCCGTGCGCAGCGGCGTGGGATTTGGAGCAGGTGAGGTGGGCGGCGCCATCGTGATGCATGAGGTCCTGCGCAAGATGGAGCAGCAGCGCGGCCGTGTTGCCCTCGGCCTGATGGCCGATGCGGGCTTCGATCCATGGCAGGCGCCCGAGGCATGGCGTTTGCTCGATCCAAAGCAAATGCCGAAAGATCCTGCGAAGCTGAAGTACCCAGAACGCAGCGGCTACCAGCTTGAAATGCTCAACCTGCAATATCGCAAGTCCTCCGAAGCGCGGAGCAGCCCTCCTGCGCCGGGATCTCCCAGCCGCTTCTGATTACACATTCGGAGAAATGCAACTGGAAAGTTGCCTGAGGATTCAATTTAGCGGTGATGGAAGTCGCAGGCGGCGAGGACTTCTTCCGGTTCAGGGCGGACGCGGAAGTCGGCGTGGGCTTCTGCGAAGGCTACTTTTCCATCCTTTGAAATGACGTAGGTCGCGGGGAGCGGCAGACGCCAGCTCTTGTCGCCGTTGACGAACGGGATGTTGACGAGGATGGAAAGAAAATGTTCGCGATGGTACTCGGGGATGGTGTAGACGAGGCCGAACTTTTCCGCGACGGTGTTGCCGGGGTCAGAGAGTATCGGGAAGGGAAGGCCATGCTGGTTGGCCATGAAGTCGCTCTGACGCTCGATCTGCGGGCCGATTGCGACCATCAGCGCGTTGCGCTCGCGGAGATGGCCGTAGAGGTCGCGCCAGTTTTCAAGTTCGGTGACGCAATAGGGGCACCAGCGGCCGCGGAAGAATTTGATAACCAGCGGACCGAGGGCGAGCATGTCGCGAGAGCGCACGAGTTTGCCGCCGGAATCTTTGAGGGCGAATTCGGGGGCTTTCGCGCCTACGGGAAGAATGCGGTCTTCGATGCCGGTCGCGAATAATTCTTCAACAGCCTTTTCGCCGACTGCTAGACGTTCGGGCTGCACGAGGTTACGCGTGTTGGAGGTGATCTCGTCGAGTTGGTCCTGGAGGGACGTCATGGCCTTATTGCTACTCGCGCGTTGAAAAACAAAGCAGATCCTTCGCTCACCACCCCCGAACTGAAGAGCGTTCGGGGACCCGTTTACTCAGGATGACACATGCTTTGGTGGTGCATGATTGACCAAAGGACAGGATGTAAACTACCGTCCGAATTTTTGTTTGCCCATCAGGTTGGACATGCCGCCGCGCATCATCTGCCGGGCGAGTCCGCCTTTGCCCATCTGCTTGAACATTTTGCTCATCTGCGCATATTGGCGGAGGAGCTGATTTACATCCTGGACGCTTGTGCCACTGCCGGCGGCGATGCGCTTGCGGCGCGAGCCGGAGATGATGTCGTGATTGCGGCGCTCGAAGGGAGTCATGGAACTGATGATCGCTTCGACGCGCGAGAACTGTTTTTCGTCGATGCTTTTAGAGGCCTCTTGCAGGCCTGCGAAGGGACCGACAGATGGCATCATCTTCAGAATCGACTCCATTGAACCGAGCTTTTTGATTTGCTGCAGCTGGTCGCGAAAGTCTTCGAGCGTGAAGCCGTCACCGAGGAGGGCCTTCTTGGCGAAGTCTTCAGATTTTTTTCTGTCGAGCGCGGACTCGGCCTTCTCGATGAGGGAGAGCATGTCGCCCATACCGAGGATGCGGCCAACAATTCGATCTGGATGAAACGGCTCGAAGGCGTCCGGTTTTTCGCCGGTGCCGATGAACTTGATCGGCTGTCCGGTGACGTGGCGGATGGAGATGGCCGCGCCGCCACGGGAGTCGCCATCCATTTTGGTGAGGATTACACCGGTGAGTCCGAGGCGTTTGTGAAAGTCCTGCGCGGAGTTCACGGCGTCCTGGCCGGTCATGGCATCGGCGACGAAGAGAATTTCAGATGGATTGAGGAGCTTCTTGAGGCGATCCATCTCGTCCATCAGCTCTTCATCAATGTGGAGACGGCCAGCGGTGTCAACGATCAGCGTGTCGCAGGCGAGGATGCGGGCTTCGCGGCGCGCTTCGCTGGCGAGCCGCTCTACGAGTTTCGATCCGGCAGGCTCATCGTTGATTTTGCCTTCGTAGAGGCGCGCTTCAATTGACTTGGCGACGACTTTCAGCTGCTCGCGGGCGGCCGGTCGGTACACGTCGACGGAGACGAGCATGGGTCGGTGGCCACCCTTTTTCAGCCAGGCGGCGAGTTTGCCGCTGGTGGTGGTTTTACCGGAGCCCTGCAGACCAGCCATGAGGATGACCGTCGGCGGCTGCGAAGCGAACTTGAAGCGGGCGGTGTCGCGGCCGAGGAGTTCAATCAACTCGTCGCGGACGATCTTGATGACCTGTTCGGACGGAGAGAGTGCGGTAAGCACTTCAGTGCCAACAGCTTTGGCGCGGATGTGTTCGATGAGTTCGTTGACGACGTTAAGGTTGACGTCGGCTTCGAGCATCGCGATGCGGATCTCTTTAAGCGCTTCCTGGATGTTCTCTTCCGTGAGCGTCCCCTGTCCGCGCAGGGATTTGAAGGCTCGTTGCAGTTTTTCTGTAAGGTTCTCAAACATAGGTCTAGATCAGTTTACAGGGATCAGTGGTCAGTAGTCAGTGGTCGGAGGAGCCAAGAGACGATGGGGCCCCAGTAACGCATATGCGGTTTGTAAAACGGTTCGTTGTGGGAGCGGGCGGGAAGGATGAGGAGTTCGGCGCGGCTGCCGCAACATGAGACCAGATCGTGAGCCATTTTCAGAGGGAAGAGGCGGTCTCGATCCCCCTGAACGATCAGGGTCGGCAAAGAACAATCGCGAAGGGCTTCCTCCGCAGACCAGATGGGAGGGACGAGAGGGGAAAGGAATCCGGGAATCCAGGCTGCGCGCGCAGCTTTACGGAAAGAGGAATATCCAGCGCAGAGCACGAGACCATCGGCAGCGACTCGATTGAGGATCGCGGGAGCGATGCCCGTGCCGAGTGAGAAGCCGAGGAGCGCGAGAGGGATGGCAGGGGCGAGGCGACGAAGAAGCGCAAAGGAGGCGATTGCATCTTGTTCGCATTGAGTGAAGTCGATGAAGCCAGTGCTACGGCCGTATCCCGAGTAGTCGAAGACGAGTGAGGCTATGCCGTTCTCGGCGAGGAGGCGCTGGATGGGGAACCATTGCGAGACGATTTCGCCGATGCCGTGACAGATGAGAATTGATGCTTGGGGAGAAGTGCCGGTGGGCTTGACGAACACGGCATCAAGCAGGTTTTTTCCACTTGAGATGCGGTGTTGCGTGGCGTTAATTCCGATGCATTCGGGTCGGTGGTTAGGGATTCTGCCCAGCAAGCGGTCTCTGATTTGAACAAAGCGGCTGGCGATGGTGAGGGAGAACGTGAACGAGAATCTTTGCAGCTTCATCGGCTGATTCTTTGCGAATCCCTGGAAGAGATAATTCTAGCTTTCCCACCCATTCGACGGAAAGATGTCGAATGGATGGGGCACGTATGTCCGTGCGGCTATAAAAAACAATCCGACAAATCAGTCTGCGGGAGCTATCAGATATTGCTCGAGTTTTCCATCGGGGTACGTGAAGGTTGTGAGCGAGAGTCGCTTGCCAGGGTAGGTAATTTGGAATGCATGGAAGGTCATGCCGCCACGCAGCGATTCACCGGTCTGGCGAAAAGTGAGCGGTTCGCCTAGCGGGGCCAGGCTAGATTGATAATCTGCGATTGCCTCGGGGGTGAAGTAGTCGCTGAGATTCGGAGCCAGGAGAGAGCGATCAATGCGACCCTGCTGCAGACCATGAAAGATTTCAAGTGCCTGCTTCTCGGTGTCGCTTGGCGGGAAGCCGGCAATGATGGGAGACGCAAGGCGGGCAATGGTAGAGGCTGCGCCAACCGCATCCTGATTGGTAAGGACGGAGATTGCGACGCCATCATCGACCAGCACCTGGTTGTCCGAAACAAATCCTGAGACTTCGCCGCTGTGCTCGATATCGCGATGGCCATTGATATCGCGCACGCCGACGCCGAGGCCGTAGTGGGTGTCCTTGCCGTCTTTCAGCTTCACAGAGGTGAACATTTGCCGGTAGCTTTCGGGCTTGAGGACGGATTGTGCAATCATGCTCTCGTTCCAAAGCGCGAGGTCATGGGCAGTCATGGCGAGTTCGCCGGCTGCAAACATCCAGCCCCGTCCTTCCTTGGGTGCTGGGCGAAGCGGTCCGAGGGCGTGGCGATAGTAGGCGGTTGCGTCCGTCTGAGTGAGTTTAGTTTCGTCGGAGTTCCATACCGACTTCATGCCAAGCGGATGGAATATGTGTTCTCCGAGAAAATCCATCAGCTTCTGCCCGCTGACTTTTTCAACGATCGCGCCGGCGATGACGTAATTGGTATTGGAATACTGCCATTGTGTGCCGGGCTCGAAGTCTAGTTGCTTCTTGGCCCAGGTATCGAGAATCTGTTGGGCGGTTTCAGCGTGAAGCATCGGAGTCATTACATAGTCTTCGGGCCAGTAGTCCTGATACCCGGAGGTGTGCGAGAGGATCTGGCGGATCGTGACTTCATTGCCACGCGTGAGGGCGGGAACGTATTTACCCACGGTGTCATCCAGAGAGAGTTTCCCCTGTTCCTGCAAGAGCAGAATGGCAGCAGCGGTGAATTGTTTGGAGATGGAGCCGATGGAATAGCGCATGTCCGGCGTTGCAGCTACGGGCGGATCGATGTGCGCGTTCCCGTACGCGTGGGTGTAGACGAGCTTCCCACCTTGAATGATTGCGAGGGAAGCGGAAGGGACTGCGGTTTGCTTGAGCACATCGTTGGCGATCTGGTCGATGCGGACTGTCAAAGTGGGATCAATCGTGTCAACGGTCTGTGCAGTGAGGGTGTGATCCACAAAGGCAAAAGAACTGAGGATTGCGAGTGTTGAGATAAACCGACGGGGGATTATCACTGGCAGAGTGGAACTCCTTCCGTTGGAATGGTAACAACAGGAGCATTGTTTCTATAAGGGTGGCGAAAGTTAGAAAGCGACTTCTTCGCTCGTCACCCAAAACTGAACTGCGTTTGGGGCTTCGTTCGCGCAGGATGACACCGCAATAGTGATGGAGAAATTGATCTTCAAGTCGCTAAGTGCGGGCTTCGGCTTCCTCGACAGTGGGTGCAAGGGTGAGAACCTGCTCAAGCCGAGTGATATGGAACATGCTCAGTACGCGTGGAGTAACGCCGGCGAGAGTGAACTGTACATGTTTGTCGCGGCAGTGGACTTCGTGATTGATGATTTCGCTCATTCCGGCCGAATCCATAAAAGGCACACCACTGAGATCAAGAATGGTGTGGGGCGGCGGCTCGGTGCCACGGAGGAGAGCGCGTAGCGGCAGGACGCTTTGGAGGGTGACGGGACCCGAGAGGCGCAGGATGACAATTCCTGGTTTGCTGCCGGGAAGCGGCTCAATCTTTAAAGAAACATCGGGGGACATGTTCGGATCAGTGTATGGAACGGAGGTGAATTTGTCGTTAGAAAACGACGGATGCGCCGAGATGGGTGCGTTGAAGAGAAATGATGCTCTGCGGCCGGTGCGATAGGCTAAAACAGCGGTGAAATTTCCACGAGGTTACGGATGGAACGCTTAGTTGAAGGCCACAAGAAATTTCTGGCGGATGTATTTCCGCGACGGCGCGATCAGTTTCATTTACTGGCTGAGTCGCAGGCTCCGGAGTGGCTGTTTATTACCTGTTCCGATTCGAGGATTGTGCCGGACCTGATTCTGGGGACGGGGCCGGGAGATCTGTTCATCAGCCGCAGTATCGGAAACGTGGTGCCAATTGCGATGAACGACGTGGACGGCGTGACGGCAACAATTGAGTATGCGGTCGATGTTCTGAAGGTGCCGTATGTGATTCTGTGCGGACACTCGGATTGCGGAGCGATCAAAGCAGCATTGAACCGGCAGGGGCTGGACAAATTGCCGAAAGCGAATCGTTGGCTGCAGCATGTCGAGGCGGCGTTTTCGCACCGGCAGCCGCTGAATCCAGAGGATGGCGCACACGCGGAACTTTGTTCGCTGATTCGAGGGAATGTAGTGGCGCAGTTGCTGAATCTGAAGGCTCAGCCGTCGGTGTCGCGCGCGATACGCGAGGGTAGACTTCAGGTGTTTGGTTGGTACTACGACATCTTGACGGGAAATATTGAGCGCTTTGATGAGGATGCGCGCCGGTTTGTGCCGCTGGTCGGATAGAAACTTCAGCCGTTCGTTTTGCCTTCCCATCCAAGCGCGAAACGCGCGCTTGGATGGAATGAGTTGTCTCGCAGGCTACTTTTTGGTGTCGAGAGCAGCCTTGATGAATTCGTGGGATTTGTCGATGTGCGCAGCTTGCGTGGTGAGAACCTGGCGGACGGGAAGAGGTAGATAGGTTTCCGACGCCTTCCCGTAGGCTTCGGTCGCTTCCTGTTCGCCCTCTTCCGCAGTGGCGAGCAGGGTGGAATCGCCGCCGCCAAGAGCAGACTTGACGTCGCCCCATGCGCGGCGAATAGTTCCGGCGGCCGTGCCGCTCTCTTTTACATCGTGAACACCTTCCTGGTGAAGGATCGACTCGAGCACTCCGCGAAACTGTGCCCGGGTAAGGGACTCTGCAAGGAAATATTCTTTTAGCGCTTCATCCTTGATTTGCTCGCCAAGCTTTTTAAAGCCCTCCTGGCCATCGATGAGAACCTGGATGACAGAGCGCAGAGCCAATTCGGTTTCTTTCAAGTCTTTTGAAGCAGACGACATTTTGCAATTCTCCGGAAATAGAAATAAAGAACTGGGCAGGGTTTGGCAGCTGCCATTGCGATTCTCCTTCGCTGCCAGTGAAGTGGGGGAAATCGCGAAAACCCCAACGCCCCTGCCCCTGTAATGGACCGAACCCGCACCCGCAGAGGCTAGGTCGATCCGAATAGTAAGATGCGAGATTTTGCGCGTCGGGGCAAACTTTTAACATTGTCGTTTTTGGGCGTTGAATTTGCGGGATTTTTTGATTTTAAGGGGGAGTTTTTCGGTGCATGTTAGCGCATGCATTGATTCCGACTGTTCATGCAAAATTGATTTGCAATGGTGTCATTTTGTTCCGTGCGATCGCGGATCGGTTAGTGCACGCCCGGCGGCGGGGAGATGTGCTGCGCTGGTTTCTTGAACATCCAGGCGAGAGCAGCGCACAGGAAAGCAAGCAATGCGGTCCAGCGAAAGACGTCCACATAGGCGAGAAGAGCGGATTGTTGCTGCATGAGGCCGTATATCAATCCGAGAGAGCCGGGTCTTGCCTGTGCGGTACCAACGTGGTGTCCGAGATAGGTTGCGATCATGCGTGATTTCTGTTGCAGTACTGGATCGGAAACGGAGAGGTGTGCGCCGATTTCAGTCTGGTGCAATGCGGAGCGGCGAATGACGGCGGTTGTGGCCATGGCGATTCCGATGGAGCCGCCGATGTTTCGCAGCATGTTGAAAAGGCCGGTGGCATTACCCATCTCCTCGCGCGGGATGGTAGAGGTGCTCATGGTGGCAAGGGGCACAAATACAAAGCTGAGCGCGAAGCCTGTGAGCAGAATTGGGAATAACAAGGTGTAGGGGCCGATGTCGAGGTTGACCGTTCCGAAGATGTAGGAGCAGATGCCGAAGCCAATGAAGCCAGCGCACAGCAGTTTGCGGTTATCGATACGCGAGCCAAGCAAGCCGATCACAGGCGAGCCGATGAATGAACCGATGCCGCGTGGGCCAACAACAAGGCCCGCTGTGAATGCCGTGTAGCCGAGAATCTCCTGATAGTAGAGCGGCAGAATGGCGATGGTGATGTAGATGCACATGCCAAGCAGCGCAATGAGGAAGCAGCCGGTGCGGAAATTTCGATCCTTGAGCACGTGAAGATCGACGAGGCCGCTGCGATTAGTCCATGAGCGCCATACCCATCCGATAAAGCCGAGGACTAACGCTGCGACGGCCCAACGCACCCAGATAGCTCCGAACCAATCGTCTTCCTGCCCCTTATCGAGGACAACCTGAAGGCTGCCGGTCCATACGATAAGGAGGCCAAATCCGATGTTGTCGAAGGCACCGACCTTAGCGTTCTTGATGTAAGGGGGATCATGCACGAAGCGGGCAATCATGAAAACGGCGAGTATGCCGACGGGGATATTGATGTAGAAGGCATAACGCCAACTGAAGGTATCGGTGAGCCAGCCGCCTAGCGTGGGGCCGAGTACGGGAGCCACGACGATCCCTAATCCGTATGCCGCCATGGACATGGATCTTTTGGCAGGGGGAAAGCTTTCGAGAAGGATGGATTGCGATAAGGGCTGCAGGGCGCCCCCGCCTGCTCCCTGCAATATACGCGCCAGCAGGATCACGCCCAGCGATGGCGCTGCGCCACAGAAGAAGGAAGCGATGGTGAAGAGGATGACACAGATGAGCAGAAAGCGCTTGCGACCCCAGCGACGCGCGAACCAGTTTGATGCGGGGAGAATTACGGCATTGGCCACCAGGTAGCTTGTGAGTACCCAGGTGGCTTCGGAGTTGGTCGCCGACAGGCTCCCAGCGATGTAAGGGAGTGCTACCGACGCAATGGCAGTGTCAAGCACCTCCATAAAGGTAGGCAACATGACCGACGCCGTGACCAGCCACGGATTTACGCCTTGCGTGAGAGGGTAGCGCTCAAGCGGCGTTTTCCAACTGTGATGTTTGGTGTTCGATCCAACAGCTTCGAAGGTAGCGGTGGTCATGGGGGTATTGAACACCTGAGGTTAAAGCAGCAGCCGCCTGCTGCCCTGTGACGGCTGCCGCAGATGTGGCTACTGAATCGAGCGCAGGTAGGATACTAACTGCCATCGCTGTGCTTCAGGAAGACTCGACCAGGACGGCATGCCGTGGCGGAGGTCTCCCTCGCGAAGGAACCACTCAAGATCACCGTCTGTTGCGGACCTTATGTGTTCGCTGCGGAGGGCTGGTTTTTTGCGGCCGTCTCCCATGGCATCGGATCGGTGACATTGGGCGCAGTGGTCTTTGTATACGAGAGCGCCGGCGGGCACCGATTCAGGATGCGTGGCAAGCGGGTTTGTGCGGATGTGGTCCTTGCTTGGTACGCGGTCCCAGTGAGAATTGGCTGCCGCGCAGAGAAGCAGACTTGCGAACATCATGAGACAGAAAATGCCGAAGAATCTCCGAGTCGTCGCGGTCATCGCGCACCTCCTTTATTACTGCGGAACCAGCTTCCGACTTGAGGTAATTCCGAGGCCCAGCCGATGCGGTAAATGCGATCAAGGCTGGAAGATGTAAGGCCGAAGCCGGTGGAAAAACTGAGCCGGCCGAAGGGGAGTTGCCAACCCACGGTCGGCGCGATGTAGTGAGATGTGTCGTGCAGTGTGAGCGAATCGGTATTTCCCAGACCGCCATAGGCTTCTGCGCCGGCCATGAATTTCTCAAAGCAGAAGGTGCAGGGCTTTCCGCTGCCAAGAGTGCGAAGGGGACGTGCGGCACCGAGCGCGTAGCCGAATTCCCATGGTTCATGGCCCAGGTTCTTCTCGGAAATGAAATTCTCGGAGATGTTCCAGGCTTTGAGATTAGAGGACAGGATCAGCTTTAGCTCGGCTTCGTGTTGGTGCTCCTGGCGGGATATGGCATTGGGGTCGGCAAGATCGGCTTGGCCATCGTGGCCGACGAATTCGAGGATGGTTTTGTCGGCGCCGGAGATGTTTTCGTATTCGACGTAGAGAACCGGGTTGACGACGTGCTCGCGCATCAGAGGACGAAAGCGGTTTTCGAGCCGGAAGCCAGTAAAAATAGTGGAATCTTGAGCGGTGGCCTGACCGTCGAGGTAAAGCTCCGAGGTCCACCAGGCGCGGACGCCGTATTCCAATTCACTCGCCGTTGCGCCATATCGGTGGCTTCCCGGTGGCTGACCAAGGGCCGTCTTGGTCTCGATTTCGAGGTTTCCGGGTTCTTCAAGGTCATGAGAGTAGGTGACGAAGTAAGGCTTTTCCTGAGCACAGACGAAGCCGGGAGGAGCGGCGACAGCCAGAGCCAGCAAAAGGGCAGGGACTGGACCGGAAATAAGGAATGAGCGAGCCACGTGCAACCTCTTTTCAAATATGCGACCAAATGTGTCGTATATGGAATATAAACTCAGACTATTTTGGTCCGCAATTGGAGACAAGGTCATTTGTCACACATGGCGAGACGGGCCGAATCTGACGGCCGTCTAGAAACGAAAGGTGAACATTCAAAGCTCCAGGGCAGTCCCAAAGTGCCAGCAATCTTATAAAATTAATATCAATAAAAGTTGACACTAATTCACTCATAGTGCATCTTAAGTAGTGACTTGAAATTACTTGTGTCTGAGGCGGGAAACTAATCATGGCAAAAATCATTGGAATCGACCTAGGTACGACCAACTCATGCGTCGCCGTTCTTGAGGGCGGCGAGCCGAAAGTCATTGCGAATGAGGAGGGTGCACGAACGACCCCCTCGATCGTTGCATTCTCGAAGAGCGGAGAACGCCTCGTGGGCCAAGTGGCCAAGCGCCAGGCCATCACCAATCCCGAGAACACCATTTTCTCGATCAAGCGCTTCATGGGCCGTCGCTACAACGAAGTGACAGACGAGATGAAGATGGTTCCCTATAAGGTGGTTCAGCAGGGTGACCATCTGGCGGTTGTAGCGCAAGGCAAGGAATACACCCCGCCCGAGATTTCGGCGATGATTCTGCAGAAGTTGAAGAAGAGCGCGGAAGCCTATCTGGGCGAAACGGTTACCGAGGCTGTAATCACGGTTCCCGCCTACTTTAACGATGCCCAGCGGCAGGCAACGAAGGATGCGGGCAAAATCGCCGGTCTGGATGTTAAGCGCATTGTGAACGAGCCGACGGCCGCCGCTCTGGCGTACGGGCTCGACAAGAAAAAAGACGAGACGATCGCCGTGTATGACTTTGGCGGCGGCACATTCGATATTTCGATTCTGGAAGTGGGCGAAGGCGTCATCGAGGTGAAATCGACCAATGGCGATACGCACTTGGGCGGCGACAACCTCGATCAGCGGATTGTGGAATGGCTGATTGCCGAGTTCAAGCAGGAAGAGGGGCTTGACTTGGCGTCGAAAGGCAATGAGATGGCTTTGCAGCGTTTGAAGGACGCGGCAGAAAAGGCCAAGATTGAGCTTTCGACGACAGTGGAGACCGAGATCAACCTGCCGTTTATCACGGCTGACGCAACCGGACCGAAGCACCTGGTGCGGAAGCTGACGCGCGCGAAGCTGGAACAGCTGGTTTCTGACCTTCTGGAGCGTTCGCTCGAGCCGTGCAAGAAGGCGATGACCGATGCTGGCGTGAAAGCAAGCGACATCGATGAAGTGGTGCTGGTCGGCGGTCAGACGCGTATGCCGAAGATCCAGGAGCTGGTAAAGGGCCTGTTCGGCAAAGAGCCGCATCGCGGCGTGAATCCGGACGAGGTGGTTGCGGTAGGTGCGGCTGTACAGGCGGGAGTGCTGGCAGGCGAAGTGAAAGATCTGCTGTTGCTGGACGTGACACCGTTGACGCTCTCGATTGAGACGCTGGGTGGCGTTGCGACGCCGATGATTCCGCGCAACACGACGATTCCGACGAAGAAGACAGAGACGTTTTCGACGGCGGCTGATTCGCAGACTGAGGTTGAAGTGCACGTGTTGCAGGGCGAGCGGCCGATGGCGGGACAGAACCGTACGCTTGGCAAGTTCAAGCTGGCGGGAATTCCTCCGGCGCCGCGTGGCATTCCGCAGATCGAGGTCACGTTTGACATCGATGCGAACGGCATTCTGAACGTGAATGCCAAGGACAATGCGACGGGCAAAGACACACGCATCACCATCACTTCGAGCTCTGGTCTCAGCAAGGATGAGGTGGAGCGCATGGCCAAGGACGCGGAGGCGCATGCAGCGGAGGACAAGGAGAAGCGCGAGGAGATCGAAGCGCGCAACCAACTCGACGGGCTGGTCTACAACATCGAGAAGATGTTGAAGGATTCCGGCGAGAAGGTGCAGGCTGCCGATAAGACCGAGGTGGAAGCTGCATTGGCTGAAGCCAAGAAGACGCTGGAAGGTTCTCCGAGTGCGGCGGATCTACGCGCCTCTCACGACAAGCTGACCCAGGCAAGCCACAAGTTGGCCGAGGTGCTCTACAAGGCCAATGCAGCGGCGGCCCAAGGTGCTCCGACGGCGCAGGCCGACGGCACGCCAGGGACTGAGCAGAAAAAGGACGAAGGCGTGATCGATGCTGAGTACGTGGACGTGGAAGACAAGAAATAGCGGAGTTGACGTTGTTAGCCTCGCTTCGCGAGTGTTAGCGGAGTTAGCAAGCGGGGTGGGCGATTTGGCCCACCCCGAATTTTTGGGTTGCGTGCGGACGAGACCGTCCCGTAGTTATCTTTCGGAATAAGCGCAGTCCTGTCGGTCGTCCGCATCGCAAGCTAACGTGTACGCTAAGTGAGATAAGAAAACTCAAATGGCCACAACCCAAAACAAAGATTATTACGCGACGCTAGGCGTCAAGAAGACAGCAACGCCAGAGGAGATTCGGAAGGCGTTCCGCAAAGCCGCGCGCAAATACCATCCTGACGTCAATCCCAACGATAAAAAGGCTGAGGAGAAATTCAAGGAAATCTCTGAAGCTAACGATGTATTGAGCGATGAGAAGAAGCGGAAGGTCTACGACCAGCTTGGCTTCTACTCTGACCAGATCGATCCGGCGCAGGCTGAGGCTTATGCGCGTCAGCAGCGCGATGGCGGCGGCGTTCCGGTGGATTTTGGTGGTTTCGATTTCTCAGGATTCCAGGGAGGTGGGCACCCGGGATCGCAAGCTGGGGCTGGTTCATCAACGTGGGGCAGTTTCAAAGATATTTTCTCCGGCATCTTTACGGGTGCGCAACAGCAACAGCAGCGGCCGCGTGGTCCCCAGGCAGGCACTGATCTTGAATACCAGGCGACGATTGATTTCTGGTCGGCCATCCGGGGTGGGCAGGCGCGCATTCAGGTGACTCGCCAGGAGACTTGCCCCACATGTCATGGTATGGCGCAGTCGGGCGGACAAATGACCTGTCCCGAGTGCAGCGGCACGGGCCAGGTAACGCAGATGGGCGGGCGCATGAAGTTCAATATTCCCTGCCCGCGCTGCGGGGGAAGCGGTCGTGTGACGAGCGATTGCCAAACGTGCCACGGAGAGGGCACGGTTACGCGCACGGAAACCGTGGAGTTTCGCATCAAGGCAGGGACGCGGGACGGACAGCGAATTCGGCTGCAGGGAAAAGGCAATGCGGGAGTCAATGGCGGCGCGCCGGGAGACCTGTACGTTATTGTCCGAACCGGAACTCATCCTGTGTTCACGCGCGTTGGGGACGATATCCAGTTGACGGTGCCGGTGACCATCGCGGAGGCATCGCTGGGCTCGAAGATTGAGGTGCCTACGATTGATGGACGCGCGCAATTGAAAATTCCGCCCGGCACGCAGAATGGGCAGAAGCTGCGGTTGCGCGAACGCGGCGTCGAGAGTGCATCCCATCCGGGGCAACGTGGCGATCAAATTGTGACCATCGAGGTGGTGGTGCCACATCTACAAGACGAACGCAGCCGCGAGATCATGCGTGAACTGGCGAAGTTGAATAGTCAAGATCCGCGGGTTTCATTGTTTGAGAAGATTTGAAAAAGACAGGGAACAGGGATTAGGGATCAGGGACTAAGGGAATACACGGCAATCTGATCGAGAGATCTTATGGCGGCGAAGCGAAAATCCAAAGGCGCATACATGATCTCGGCGGTGGCCGAGATGTACGAGATTCATCCGCAGACGCTGCGGCTCTACGAGCGGGAAGGACTGCTGAAGCCTTCGCGCACGGAGGGCAATACGCGGCTCTACACGGATGAGGACCTGGAGCGACTGGAGTTCATCCTGAACCTGGCGCGCGATCTGGGCGTAAATATTGCGGGAATCGCGATCATTCTGCAGATGCGCGAGCGCATGGAAGAGATGAACCGGCAGATGCAGAGCTTTGTGGAGTATGTGCGCTCGGAGATGTTGACGCGATTCCAACAGGGTGCGCCTAATGCAGGCGCGATTGTGCCGCTCCGGAAGCCGACTGTGGTGATCAAGCCGGCACCCGGGCGAAAGCTGTAATCCGCGACATCATTTCCGATCTATAGCAGAGATTCTCGCTTGTCGATTTCTGCGCGTATTCTTAGACCTGCATGTTGTACGTCCTCATTGCAATCGCTGCCGTTGGCCTCATTAGTTCTACGGTTTTTGCCGGCATGGTTTTGGCGGCAGTGCCGCGGTTCTTGCGCGAGCGGCGAGCTGCTGAAACCGAGGTTCGCAAGCGGCCGAGGTTTACGCCTCCTCTGACATTGCTGAAGCCTTTGGCGGGTGGGGAGCCGGATTTGGAAACACACCTGGCGAGTTTCTTCGAGCAGGACTATCCCACGTTTGAGATTTTGTTTTGTGCGCGGCAGGCGGATGATGCTGGCCTCGAGATTGCGCGGCGCGTGGCTGCGCGGTACCCGCAGATTCCTGCGAAGTTCATGTCAACGGGTGAGCCGCCTTACATCAACGCCAAGGTGGCTTCGATGGAGCTGATGGAGAAGTCAGCAGCCTACGACATTCTTGTTATTAGCGACAGCGATGTGCGCGTGACTTCAGATTATCTGCGGGCCGTCGCCCTGCCATTTGCTGATGGGAAAGTTGGTGGCATGTGTTGTCTGTATCGCGGTATCGCTGCGGGCGGAGGGTTGTGGGCGCGGCTTGAGGCCGTGGGCATGAGCGTGGAGATGACGGCGGGCGTGCTGGTGGCGCGGATGATGGAGGGGATGCAGTTTGTGCTCGGTCCGACGATGGCGTTTCGGCGCGATGTAATTCGGCGCATGGGCGGCTTTGAGGTCACGGCGGATTATTGCGCGGATGATTTTGTATTGGGCAACGAGACGCACAGGCTGGGACAGACGGTGGTGCTGAGTCATCACGCTATCGACCACATCGTGATTAACCTCAGCCTGATGTCTTCACTCAAGCACCAGGTGCGGTGGATGAAGTCGACCCGCTTCTCTCGGCCAAAGGGACACTTCGGAACGGCGCTCACATTCAGCATGCCGTTCGGGTTGCTCGGGCTTGCGGCTGGGCTCCTGTTGGGGCAACCGCTGTGGGGCGTTGCGCTGCTGGCCTGGGGCGTGGCCACGCGCCTGGCGCTTTCTATTACGGTCGGGCGCATGGTGGTGCGCGACCCTAGCTGGTTCAATTTGCTGGTGCTGTATCCGATGCGTGATCTGATGGGATTTTTCTTCTGGGCGGCGAGTTACATGGGGAGCCGGATTTTGTGGCGCGGGCGCGTGTTTCAATTATTGCCCGGTGGGAAGATGCGTGCGGCAGAGTAGTTGGATTTGAACCTTCCTCATGAAGTCCTACATTGATAAGCTCATACGGCTATGAAGCTGAGCATACGTCCACTCACTCCTGATCTCTGGCCCGCGCTTGAGGACTTGTTTGGCGAGCGAGGCGCCTGCAATGGTTGCTGGTGCATGTACTGGCGAATTGGCAGCGCTTATCTCAAACAAGCGAGCGAAATCAACAGGAAGAAGTTTCGCGCGATTGTGAACCACGGGCCGCCGCCGGGATTGATCGCTTTCGAAGATGAATTGGCTGTTGGTTGGTGTCAGCTTACTCCACGCGAGGCTTTGGCGTGGCTGGATCGATCGTGGGTTCGGGTGGACGATGTCCAGGTCTGGTCGATCTCCTGCTTCTATATCCGCAAGGGCTACCGAAGGCGCGGGATAACTGGGGCGCTGATCGACGCCTCGGTGAAGACTGCACGAGCTGCAGGAGCAGCGGCACTCGAGGCTTATCCACTGGATCGGACTTTGTCGCCCAGTTCAACGGGGACCGGGTTTGTCTCGACGTTTAAGCGTGCCGGATTTAAAGTGGTGGCGCATCGCACTGCGCCTCGGCCGATTATGCGGTTCGATTTGAGGAAAGGTAAGAGCGTTTGAGTTGAAGGCCGGCCTCGTCCGCGTGATGAGGGGCTGAAAGCAACCGCAGATCCCTCGGCTTCGCTCGGGATGACAGCGCATACTTACATTGGCTCGAGCAGAGGCTCTTATTTGAGCGGGCGATCGGTCCAGAGGGCTTTGTCGGCTATGGATTGGACTGGGATGAGGCGGCCGGAGAGAAGCTGCTCTGCTTTGGGCTGGTTCGTGTCTTGTGCGAAGAGCCACTTGCGTTCGCCGGTTCCCCATTCCTTCGAAAGCTGGTCATCGCTTAGGAAGATTTTTGGAGCGTCGGGGTAGCACGAGCCCCATACAAGCGATGATCCGTGGCCGTACGGGGAACAGGGTTCCATCACGATGAAGGCCGGCTTGTGCAGGAAGTTGTGGGTGTAGAAGACGACGGAAGACGCGTCTGATTGATCTCCGTAAATGATGAACGAATCGGACGGCGAGCCTTTGGCGATGATAGTGTCAGCCAGTTGCCGCGAACTGAGCATCGGTTCGAAACGCGCAAAGGCGATATGTGCCGCGACGAGAAATACTGCTGCAGTGAGAGCGATGCTGACGGTTGCTGCGAGATGTCTTGCGCGTATGCGGAACATCCATCCCAGGGTCGGTCCGAAGAGTAATGCGATGGCGGCGATGGCTGCGGGAAGACGCAGCGCAGCGAAGGATGGCCCGGTAAGGTCGAAGAAGTGCGACATCGAGAGCGTGTATCCGCCTACATCGCGATGTGCGAGGAGCGTGCCGATGTCGGAGACGAAGGGCAGGTTCCGCGATTGCCAGAGGCCCGAGCCCAGCGCAATGGCGGCCAATACTCCAGCAATGGAGAAGACGGCTTGCGCGCCGCTGAGCCATTTTTGTGAGAGCAGCGGTTTTTGGCCTTCAGGGCCGCGGCGTTCCTCCATGTTTGCCAGCAGGCCTGCGATCAGAATGAGAAGCGGGGTCCACGCGGGGAAGGTGTAGTACTCCTGATTGGTGGAGATCGCGAAGAAGATCAGTGTGAAACCGGCGAAGAGCGCAAGTAGCCAGGTGGAACGTATGCGGAACTTGAGGCGTGCCACAAAACTGGCAGCGTCTTCGCGGGCGGCGTGATCGAGATAAAAGTCCACGGTGTCGCCGGAGTCGCGATCGAGGTGCTGCATCCAGACGTGACGTGTCTTCCATGCGACAACGAGGAGTGCGGGCAGAAATAAACTCCACGGAAAGAGCCATGCGAGATGCGCAAGCCAGTAAACCGCGAACGGCATCTTGTTGTAGTCGTTCGGAAAGCGTCCGCCGAGGAAGCGCAGGACATGTTCGTTGATGAAGTAGAAGTACCAGAAGCCGTGCACGTTTCCGGGCGTGGGGTGATTGCCGACGGGGTGCCCTTGGTCGGGGTTCGCGAGTCCGCAGAGAATGTGCCACGGAGCCGCGACGGCGAAAAAGAGGAGCAGTCCGGTGAACGGCTTCAATTCGCGCCAGCGGCGCCATTGTCCGCTGAGCATGAGGAGAGGGATGGCTGCGGCGGCGAAAAAGACGGGCGCGATCAAACCCTTGGTGAGGGTAGCTAGCGCGAGGGCGGCCCACATTCCGTAAAAGCGGATTGTGTGTCGGCTCTCAAGGCCGGTGATGAAATTCCATAGTGCATACAGCAGTAGAAAGCTCAGCAGTGCTTCAGGAATGGCAAAGCGCGTGAAGAGAAATGGCCCTATGGACGTGAGCACTCCCAGCGCGGCGTATAAGCCTGCTCGGCGTCCCCACCCGCGTGAGGCCCACAGCCACGACAACCATGCGAGACCGAGAAGTGCCAGAGCGTTGGGCAGATGAGTGGCGAATACGTTTTGGCCGAAGATCCAATAACCCGCGGCGTCAAGCCAGTAAGGAAGCGGCGGCTTTTCAAGGTAGCGAATGCCGTTGAGCTTCATGGTGACCCAGTCGCCACTCTCGATCATGTGCTGGGCTACCTGGGCGTGCGAGGCATCGACGTCATCGAGCAATGGCGGGGTAAAGAGCGAGGCAAACTGCACGGCGAGAAAGATCGCTGCCAAAAGCGCCCAGGCAACAAGATTCGAAGGAGCCTGAACTGGGCGAATTTGCGTGTTTTCTGCGTTTGCCATCGGGTAAAGCTCTGAAAATCAAGGATAACAGTGACGAGCCCCGAGGATCTCATGGCGCGGAACCGATGGGTGTCCGAATGCAGGCCGCCACGCATCATAGAATGGACGCAGGTTACAGTTTGATGAATTCCAGGAAGCGGGCGGACGGAGTGATGGCATCGAAATCGATGCGCGATCGTGTCGCCGCGTGGCGCCGGTTGCTCGAACGGTGCGGAATCAAAGCGACACGCAAGCGGGTACACGCGCTGCGGGTTGTGACCTTGCGACTGCAAGCTGAGTTGGAGCGCGATCGTACCGATCTTCCTGATGCAAGCCGCCAGGCGCAGGCTATCCTGCGATTTTCAAAGCAGGCAGAAAAGCTAAGGCGGGCCCTAAGCCCCGTCCGCGAATTCGACGTGTGGATTGGAAAGCTGCGCGGGCTTAGTGCATCGCTGACCGAGACAGGAGACTACGTCCCTCGTTCGATGCAGGAGACTGTACGCGGCATCGATCGTCTCGAAGAGAGAATCAAGAAGAAACGCAACGACGCGGAGATCAAGCTGGTCGCCCAGATCGGCAAGCGCCATAGTCAATTTGTTCGTGCAAGTGAAGACGTGGACGAAGCGCTCTCAGAGTACGTCTTTGGTGAAGAAGCAGGCATTGCCGGAGATCTTGTGGAACGATTTCGCGCAGTGAAGGCGGACTTTTCTACATTCAACGAAAAAAACCTCCACGAGTTTCGCAAGCGCATCAAGACGGTAAGGTACCTGGCGGAGATCCACGCGAGCACCGATCGCGCCTGTGCACAAATCGCCACGCAAATGAAGAAGATGCAGTCGGCTATCGGGGAATGGCACGACTGGCAGGAGCTCGGCTTGGAAGCGCGCAAGCATCGTTCCAAAGGCAAAGGGCTCGCGGAACTGCTCGACACAGTCACGGCAGAGGCCTTTGAAAATGCGCTTTCGACGGTGCAGATGATCTCTGCGAGCATTCTCGGCGAGGATGCATTGAATGCTGGTAGCCTGCAGGTCGAAGGCGGCAAGCAGCCGGCACGAGAGGACCAGCCGGCGCTTGGAGCGGCACTGGACAGACAACTCGCTTGAGCTAGGCGATGGAACTGAAGCGCGCCAGAGCCCGTAGTTGAAGCTGTGAAGCGAGCACGCTCATTCATATTTTTTGCTATCGCAGGGATGGCGATGTGGCTATTGCTTTGCGCTGTTGGTGGCGTGATGGCAATCGAGAGCGCACTGCACCCGGGACACCTGCGAATCGGAGCGGGAGAAGTCGAGCAAGCTGAGAGAATGGCGGCGGCATACCATGCGGTCCTGACCGAGGTGACGGTTAATGCGAGTGACGGAGAGGTACTTCGTGCGTGGAGCATTCGTCCTGTCGCTGGCAACGGAGACGCCGTAATCGTTCTTCACGCCAGGGGGATGACCGTGCCGGAATGTTGGGGCCTGCCTCCATGCTGTTGCGTACTGGCTATGCCGTGTTGCTGCCTGATGCGCGCGCACATGGGTCGAGCGGTGGCCGTTTTGGCACATACGGTGTTCTCGAGGCAGACGATATTCGCCGCTGGTTCGACTGGCTGAGGGTGAATGAATCTCCGCATTGCATTGACGGCCTGGGAGACTCCATGGGGGGAGCCGAATTATTGCGGTCTCTGGATGCAGAGGAAGGCTTTTGCGCGGTAGTAGCCGAGAGCGCCTACGCTACTTTTCGTGAGGCAGCGTACGACCGTCTCGGACAGCAATTTTCGACGGGGCCCTGGCTAGGGCGCACATTATTGAGGCCTGCGCTGGAGTTTGGAATTATTTATGCTCGCCTTCGATATGAAGTCGATTTAAGGAAAGCAGATCCAGCAAGCGCGGTTGCAGCAACGCACGTTCCGGTGTTGCTGATTCACGGATTAGCCGACACGAATCTTCCGCCGCGCCACTCTGAAATGATCAAGGCGCGAAATCCGAACGTAGTGCTGTGGGAGCCTGCTGGTGCGGACCATTGCGAAGCGTCGAGCGTTGCGCCTGCCGAGTATGAACGGCGTGTGATCGGCTGGTTTGGTGGGCGTGACTCTCAGTAAAAGCTAGTGTGATTTGGATCAGGGTCCGGCGCCAAGGGGTGGTCGTGTATCTTGGCCGAAGAAACTGATTTCGAATTCGTGGAGATTGCTCGGCGCCTATGCCCACGTTTGCAGCTATTGATATCGGTTCCAACTCATGCCGGTTGAAGATTGCGAAGGTGGTCGCTCATAAGCTGCGCACTTTGCACGAAGATCGTGAAGTGACGCGGCTGGGCGCGAGCGTGTTTGCCTCGGGGCTGGTATCGCCTGAGGCAATGGCGGCGACGCTGCGTGCGCTCAAGCGCTTTCAACGCGCGGTGCAGTCGCATGGTGTCGACGAGATTCGGGTGGTTGCTACCTCGGCGATGCGCGATGCGCGCAATTCCGCGGCGTTTCATGCATGGGTGAAGGCTGAAACCGGCTGGAATATGGAGATCATCTCGGGTCTTGAAGAAGGCCGGCTGATTCATCACGGTATCGTTACCGGCGAGCCGGGCACTAGCGGCAAGGTTCTGCTGATCGATCTCGGCGGCGGCAGCTGCGAGATCACTTTGTCTGAGCACAAACGGATCAAGGACACGATCAGTGTTCCTCTTGGCGCAGTTCGTCTAACAGAGGAGTTTCTTTCGGTTGATCCGGCACCGCCGGAAGAACTAGCGCGGATGCGTCGGCTGATCGCGCGGGAATTGCGGCGGGCGCACCGGCGAATTCAACCGGGACGTGTGCCGATGGTGATCGCAACCTCAGGTACAGCGGCCGCTTTGGCAGAGGCCTGTGCTGCGGCGATTGCGAAATCGGGCAAGTCATCCAAATCGGCAAAGCGGTCTGCGCGTAGTGCCGGGCACGCAGCGATTGCTCCTGCGGCGCTGGTGAGGAAACTGGCCGCAAAGGTGGCGCGCATGAATCTACCGGAACGCGAGGCGGTTGCGGGAATAGGTCCGAGGCGTGCGGAGATTATCATTGCTGGAGCGCAGGTGTTTGCAGAGTTGCTGGAGAGCTTTAATTTGCCGGGTTTCCGATATTCCCCGTTGGGACTACGCGACGGGATTCTGGCGCAGATGCTGGCGGCGCAGGATGACCGCACGGCGGCTCACAAGCAATTCGAGATTGAGCGCTGGGAGTCAGTGGTTGCCACGGCTCAGCGTTACGGGGTGGATATGCGCCATGCCGAGCCTGTGCGTGCGCATGCTGTTCAACTTTTCCGAGAATTACAAGCCCTGCACCGGCTTCCGGCGGAATATGAAGACTGGCTCTCGGCGGCTGCGGTGTTACGCGATACCGGCAAATTCATCAATCACCAGGGGCATCACCGTCATACGCAATACATCGTGTCGATGTCAGAGATCTACGGGTACACGCAGGTGCAACGCACCGTCGTTTCTGCCATTGCACGTTACCAGGGGAAGAGCAGGCCGCAACCCGACGATAGGGCGCTGCGGAATATTCCTGCGGTAGAGCATAAGAATGTGGAGAAGGCAGTAGTGTTGCTGCGGCTGGCGGTTGCGCTGAACCAGGATCGAGCGAGCGACGTGCTCGATGTGGTTGCCCGGGTCTATCCCAAGCGCGTGTATCTTGAGTTGAAGCCAGGACGGACGGGGGCGGAACTGGAACTTTGGTCGCTGCGCAAAGAAGCGGACTATTTCCGGGAAGTCTTTGAACGCGAACTCTTCGCGACACTGGCGTAGATCCAACGGGCCATGCGCGGATCGATAAGCCATTGCAAAAGCGGCGGGTGCTTTTCCATGTCGATGCGCGCGACGGAGGCTTTACGCATGCGTACTCCGGCACCACCATTGCCGGTAATGAGGCGACCGAGGAACTGAAACAGGTTGGGGTTGTGTCCGACGATCAGGACGTCCTGCCGGTCAGCATATTTGTCGAGGAGTTTTTGAAAGTCTGCGTAGGTGGCGTTGAGGTCGAGCGCCGTACTGACCTCGACTTTGCCTTCATAGCCCAGTTCGTTGCCCACAAATTGTGCGGTCTGTAGTGCGCGCTTCAGGGGACTGGCAACGATGACATCGGGCTGAACCTTGAGGGCGCCCAGGATTCTCCCCATAACCATGCACTGTTCTTTGCCTTCGGCGATCAATCCGCGTTTCGCGTCGAGTTTCGCGCTCTCGCGGGGAACTCCGGCGTTGGCATGCCGCATGAGATAGAGGTTCATATGAGGGGATCGGCGTAATCCGGGAGGGCTAAGCCACTTCCTTTGAAGTTGATTTTACACGGCTGTAACAAA
Organism: Telmatobacter sp. DSM 110680; assembly: GCF_039994875.1. Classification (GTDB taxonomy): domain Bacteria; phylum Acidobacteriota; class Terriglobia; order Terriglobales; family Acidobacteriaceae; genus Telmatobacter. Next base: position 2,656,645 of record NZ_CP121196.1, read on the forward strand.
GCACGGAAAACGTTTGGATCGTAAATTTATTATTTGGAATGGCTTAAGGACCACCGCGCGAATTTAAAATCTGTGCAAATATTCGCCTTTTATTCGCCTATACTCATTTGATGGGAGGCGAACGCTCTTCAAAAACTCGTATGCGACTCGCAGGCAAGATTTGTGCACGCTGCAGGAATTTCATCCCCGACGACCCTCCCACTCCGGGAGAACGGCTGTGCGCGAAGTGCCGCTCGCCGGAGATTCATCGGATCTATATGTATTACATGTACCGGACGGACTGGATGTGCCAGTTTCTGGAAGAGGATCTGAAGACGCCTCTGCCTCGCCGGTTTCATTTTCAGAGCCCGGAAAAGATTCGCGCGATCGTAGAGAAGGTTGGCAATTTTGCTGATCTTCAAGATAGACAGGCGCTTGATTATGGACTGGAGACCGGGAGAGGCGGAGTCTGGCTTCAGCTTACCGAAGAGCAGTACAAGCACCTCAAGACTGTCCGCTGAGACAGTTTTGTGACGGAGGAGAGCATTTGAAGTGTGGAAATAAGAACCGGCGGCGAATTGGTCGAGTCGCCGCCGGGAGGTGCAAGGTTGGGGAGAGTAAGAGTGGAGCAGAAGCGTTTCAGGGTTACGTGCCGTGGTTGAGGTCGAATTCCTGAATCGCAAAGATTCAATTAATAGGAAGGCTGCCAGCCCGCGATCGGAATGGAGACGCTTGCCTGATTGTTAAGGACTGTGGTGAAGGAATAGCCCGGACCTGTGCTGGGGGTCAGGAAAGGCGTCAAGGCAGCGACGGCAGACTTAGGTCCGTTGTACACAGCGTTAATGCCGTCGGTGCCTTCGTAATTCAGATTGTTAGCGGGGTTTGAATTGCTGATGACGCGGCCCAGCACACGATGCTCGGCCTCGATGCCCATGATCGATGCTGAGACCTTGGCGAAGTAATTGAGTTGTTCCGTGGTGTAAGCAGCATCTGCCGGCTCGAGATATGCACCGTCTCCCGACTGTTTATTTGCGGATTTCGCGGCGAATTCCTGAATCGCATTCAAATACGCGCCAATAAATGCGTTTTCAAGTGCGTTCAACATGCCGGTGAAAGCAGAAAGTGTATCGAAAGTGCCGTGTGGGAAGTAGAACGTCTGGACGGGATCGTAGCGGGCGTACTGCATGCCGAGCAGCGAACGAAACAGACCGGCGTGGTGGATTTCCTGGGTAAGCGCTGCCTGTAGGTATTGCACATTGCCTGCATTGCCGCTGCTGGTGACGTTTTTGGCAGATCCTCCGGGGCCTGCAAGGTTTGGATCCTGGATGACGGGTCCGACCAATCCGTTGTAATAGAAGGTCGAGGCAAGATCTTCGGCGATGAGCGCCGCTGTGAAAATTTCCTTGACGGTGTCTTTTGCCTGCGCCGCTTCCTGCGCTGCCTCTCCGGCAGATTCGGTTTCGTCGGCGCGGGCAACGCGTGAGCCGCCGCCGAGTGTAAACGACGCTGCTGCGCCCAGGCCAAGCAAACCGGCCCGGGTCAGGAATTTACGTCGCGCGAGCCGTTCCTGCGCGATGGTTTCAACCGTTGAATTAAGCTCCAGCATTTTCATATGACCTCTCTCGACTCATTTTTGGATCTCGTGCCTTGGGGAAAGAAATCGCGATCAGTGCAGGATTTAGCTGCACCGGGGCGACTCTGCGTGAAGAACGGAATCTACCCCGGTTCGGATTTGCTGGTTGAGTATTTTTTATGAAATGACGGCAGACAAGGAATTGTGCCGACTTTAGTAAGCCTGCCACAACTCACTTGCAAGCAAACCGCCCAGCCGCTCGCGTCGTTGCATCAATTTGAATCCGGACCGCGCAAGCGCCGTGACGTGGTCGGGGAGATGGCGGATACGCAGGCCTGTCAGAATTCCGAATGCCTTGTAGAGCGCGGTGATCAGAAGCTGGGCGGGCAACTTTGCGTATCGTGTGTTGGGGACGGCGAAGTCCGAAACAACCCACAGCGCGCCTTCGGCTACGCCTTCGCGCAGGCCAGCGGCCAGCCGGGCCACTTCATCCGTAGTGAGGCAATCGAGAAAGAAATGCGTGGCAATCAGGTCGTAATGGTGGCTAGGCGCGATGAATTCGCGCGCATCCAAGTTGAGGGCGTGAATTCGACTCGCATTGGGAGCAGCCCGCCGCTTCAACTCCTGCAGCATCCCCTCGCTGGCATCGAGAGCGTCAACGACGACGCGCGAATTCTGCTGAAGCAATCGCGCTGTGAATCGACCATCGCCATCGCCGATGACGAGCGCGGATTGTTGGCTCTTCATGGCAGGGAGGAACTCGACGCGGCACTTCGAGAGGATTGGGCCGAATGTGAACCATTCCGCCCATCGGTATATGCGCGCCAGATGATTGAAGTTTGCCGGCGATGAGTGCGCTGGGCGGCAATATTCTTTCGACCGCATGGCCGCGCTCTTCATCCTGGCCGCACGCTGGCCAACAGGATCAAGGGAGTCAGTAACACCATGTCGGCGAGAGTGCGCAACGTAAGCGTCGAAACTCGGCGCCGGGTGAGATCGAGCAGCGTCAGCAGGGTTGCGCTTATTCCTGCAATGCAAACCATGCCTGCTATCTGAGTGCTTACAAACGAGAGTGCTGCGGCCATCACAAAGAAGACGATGCTGAGAGTATTCGAGCGTGAGGAAATCCCGGTCTCGAAATCGGAGGATTCCCATCTCTCGATGGCGAAGCAATTCAACCAGGCCAAGGCTGCAAATGACGCGAGGCACACGATAAGCGGCCATCGCACGGGGGCGATACGCGCTAGAGTGGGCGCCGCGCAGCCCGCTGTAAATAAAAGACCGACCACAAACTCCTTTGACATTCGCTTGCGAATCCAGTGAGGCATCGTTGCTGTCGAGTGCACTCCCGAGAAATAGAGGAGCGCAGCGGCCGCCAGTACTGAGTCACGATGGCGGGCGGCACTGGACATGCGGTCGACAATCAACAACGCTGCAATAGCTGCAGCCGCGCATGCACCGGGAATGAGCCAGCGGCGGTGATGCCAATGGAAGTAATGACGTTCACGAGGGTTATCCAGTGAGTCCAAGCGCATGGCACGTTGCACATCAAGTAATCGATCACCCACGTATACGCACCACGTTCCGCAGGCGATCAGAAGTAAAACCCAGGCATCGAGGTGTACGCCGGCGGCACTGGCAAATGCGATTGTCCAAACCACGGCGACAGTAGGCGCATCGAGACTGGCAAGATGCCATAAATGGAGTGCTCGCGGCATTCGGTGCGGCATTTCACGCTTCAAGCGCCGGACACTCGCATTTTCGTGGCGGGGCGATGTTAGCGGATTGGCTTGGGGAAGTGCCACTGACTTGATTGTAAAAGCAGCGAGAGCGCCAGCGTATAGAGGCGGGACGCTCGACGAGGAAACTGTTATTGTTCAAGCCTTAAGAGCTTCGGAGACGAGTGCCTGTAACTTTGCGTTTACGCCGTCAGCACCGAGAAAGAATGGTGCCTGGAGGCAAGTGAGTACTAATTCCTGCCTTTCCGGCGAATAGCTCCACTCAACTTCCACGCCCATTTTGCTGGCACGACCGGAGTTCTCATTCATTGGGATGCCTGCTGCGTTCGCCTTTGCCATTAACTGTGTGTATTGGTGGGGTGAGACTCCCGAAAACACCTGTGGTGTATATCTTGCCAAGTCATTCTCCTCGTCTGGGCACCCAGGTATCTTGTGGAGCGGATATCGGCTGAGATTCTGGCCCGTATTCAGACTTTAGCAATATCGATCGAAATTTCCTGCAAAAAGCACGAGAAAGAATTCTGTTTGGATCGAAGCACTTAGGAGGGCATTGCGTTTTCAGGGCCTTGACGCAAGAAGAAGCTGTCTGTTGAGGTGTCCGACTTGGCGCGGTTCCTGGATGTCTGCTCTTTAGATATCTCATGCTCGAGGTGAGCTACGCGACGACGCAGAATTCTCTTGAGTTCAACAAGAGAAGGATCGTCTGGCTTGACGCCAGAAGTCTGCTCAACCCTGTGCATGGTCTCGCGGAGCGCGGCAATCAGTTTTGGTGTTTTGTTCGCGCTCATGATTGGTTAGATATCAATCCTTCGGTTGGGGTTTGCCTTCGTCTGTAACGATTGGCTCAGGAACGTCACAGCGTTGAGACCAAACAAAGCTAAAAGGTGGGGCGGGTTGCCACGCACTTTACCTAGGCAAAGTGCGTAGACTCGGTTGATAAAGAGATTGGCCCTAAGCTCAACCAGTCACTAACTATCCGTACCATCATCTTCCAAAAACCAATTTCGGCTTTCCAGCGTGACGATGCACTCTCGGGCAGAGTTCTCAAGCTCGATCAAGTCTGACCAATCTGTCGCGCTGTGTTCTCCAACGCGCTCGATGTTGACCTCAAGCTTCTCTGCGACAAAAATTGTAGTGAAAACCTGCATAGATGTTCTCTACGATGTTCCCACAACCTTCAATTGTCGTCATCGATTACTTGGTGATTTTCGTCACGCTGTTTTTAGTCCTAAGAAAGGAGAGCCCTTTCCGTGTCGAGCCAGACTGACTTTCACACAGAAAATCTGACGACTCTTCCAGGTTTTCTCCGTTGTGCGCTAATCGCCTGTTGGCTGGGGAGATTCTGTTGCCAGAGATTGGATAGCTCCCGCTATGCACCGCTTGAGGTCCGTTACGGTTTTGCCATCTTTCCCTGGGTAGATTGTGTGCTCTAGAAGGTAGAGGGTACTTTTAAGGATCTCTATAACATTCAATGGGATTTCGTAGGGCATGACCATTACACCGCTTTCGATAGGTTTTAGTTTCTTACGGCCCAAATCTATTTCAAATAAGATGCTCAGGAGCGCAGGAGGGTTTACAGGGACGAATTTTCGTGACCAGTTACTTGGTTGGAACTCGGAGATCCTTTAAACCCTTGCGCTGACGTATTAGTTGCAAGGTTGCCTGGCGATGACATCGCAGGCACATCGTACGTATATTTTGGAGGTCGCATTCGCCACCGCCTTCGATAACAGGGATAATGTGATCCGCGTCCCAAAGACTCTTGCGCGACTTGCGGCGTAGACCCCAGTGCGCAAGAAGCGCGATCCCGTTCGCTCCGCGCGAGTAACGAAGCTTGCGAGCTTCACGAATGGTGTCTACTGCGCAAGAGGAGCAAATGCCACGATCGCGTTTAAATACTTGTTCTCGCAGATATGCGGGTTGTGTTCGCAGTTTCCATTCGTGAACGCAGAACGCCGAGCAGAAAGTAAAACGTCCGCGGGGAACTTCAAGCGAGCACCAGCGGCACAGCCCTCGACCATTGGGGCCACGGGGAATAGCTTTGCGATCGACCCAGCCGCCTCGCATGACCCGCATGGTGCTCATGCTTCCGTTTTAAACGGTGCGGCATAAGTTTGACGCCGCATCTCGCGGGGTTGGAATAAAGATTGGCACGCCGTTTTGGCACAGCCAGCTCCGCGGCAGCTGTGATGAATGCGGATTGTTTCACTCGGCTGCACTGGCGCTTTCGATGGCTCCGTTTTTGAGAGCCCAATCCCGAAAGCCTGCAGGGGGATTTTTTACTCCGGCGATATTGGCGCCCTTGATTGCGGCGATGTGCTGCCAGTCGATGGATTCGAGATCAGCGTACCGCAAGTCAGACGAGGTGAGGTCGGCACCGTCAAGTTTAGCGCCGGAGAGATTACTTCCGACGAGATCGCTGTCACCAAGGTTTGCGTTGGAGAGAGTGGTGTTTGCGAGATTGCTGCCGCGAAAATTTGCAGCATGAAGGTTGGCGTAGGAAAGATCGGCGGCGCGGAGTTGGCTTCCACGCAGATCGGCCGCGCTCAGGTCGGCGCGCAGTAGATTTGCATGTTCGAGATGAATGCCCTGGAGGAAGGCCGTGGAAGCGTCAACGCCGACGAGGGGAATCTTGTCGGCGTTGAGTTCCTGCAGTGCTTCGATTCGTCCGCCGCTGCCGCCTTTCCCTTGCGCTGTGTTGATGACCTGCCAGGCCTGATAGTGGCGCTGCTTGATGCGATCACCCGATTCGCTGAAATAGAAGATCACGCCGATCAGGACTGAGAGACTGCCGAGATATTCCAGGACCTCGAGGAAACTCCAGCGGCTGAGTCCATACGCGGCCCACTCCCAGAGCCATTCGATGCGACGCAGGGGAAGAAGCCAGGGGTGCCTGAAATCCTCCCGGATGACATGCCATTCTGCGGGACGTCGTGAGACTCTGCGGGTGATCATTCGTTCTCTCCTCGCCGCGCGGACGGTGCAGCGTCACGCACGCTGACAGTGAGAGTGTCCTGGCGCGAGGAAAGATACGCGAATAAAAACGATCAGTTAACAAAGGTTGATCAGCACTATTTTGGGCTGTGACCGGCTGAATGCTTGTCATCATCGACGCTGTTCTCTCTGCCGGTGTTGGCGGAACCGTCGGATCGGTCGGATGCCGGTTTTTGCGAATCAGGCTTTGTGTTGGGATCGTGTGGCGGGGGAATTCTCATGTCGTAGTGGCGAGGATCGGGCGGTTGTTCAGGCATGGTGTGCTCCTCCAGGTATTCGATGCCTAGAAAAGGATCAGAGGACGGAATTGAGAACAGAAACGAAGGGCCAGGGTTAGTCTGCGGCGTGGGCGGGTTCGGTGGCAATCTTCCTGGGACGCTTTGCAGGCGGGGAGATGGGTTTGGCTTTAGGTATGGCGTTGAGGTCGGCTTTGCCTTCGGCGAGCAACATGAGGAATTGCTGCGCGGAAAAGGGCTGACCATTTGTTGACACGGATGCCCGCTTATATGTGCCGTCGGGTTGTTGAAGACGGGCTTTGATGGTGTCTGCAAGGTAAGCAGGAAGAATTTCATCGTGGATGCGAGATTTGACTGCGGGGTCACGGACGGGGAAGGCCACCTCGCAGCGCTCGAATAGATTGCGCGGCATCCAGTCAGCCGAGCCGAGGTAGATTTCGTCGTCGCCGCCGTTGGCGAAGTGGAAGATGCGGGAGTGCTCGAGGAAACGGCCGACAACGGAGCGGACCCGAATGCGGCTGGAGAGTCCTTTGACGCCGGGGCGGAGGATGGAAAGTCCGCGAATGATGAGGTCGATTTCGACGCCAGCATTGGATGCGTCGTACAGTGCCTCAATAACGCTAGGCTCGAGGAGTGCATTCATCTTGGCGACGATGTGTGCGGGACGGCCAGCGCGGGCGTGTTCAGTTTCGCGGCGGATAAGGCCGAGGAAACTTTCAGCCATGGTCAGGGGAGCGACGAGGAGCGGGCGATAGTCGTCGATCTCGGCGTGGGCGGTGAGGTAGTTGAATACCATGTGCACGCGCTCGGTGATCTGCGGATCACAAGTGAGCAGACTGAGGTCGGTGTAGAAGCGCGCAGTAATGGGGTTGTAGTTGCCGGTGCCAAGGTGGCAGTAGCGGCGGGTCACTCCATCTTCATCGCGGCGCACGAGGAGAGCGAGTTTGCAATGGGTCTTGAGGCCGACGACGCCATGGAATACCTGCACGCCGGCGTCTTCCATGCTGCGCGCCCAGCGGATGTTGGAGGCTTCGTCGAAGCGGGCCATGAGCTCGACGACGAGGGTGGCTTCCTTGGTAGCCGCTGCTTCAATGAGCGCGGAGAAGACGGGGGAATCCTGGCTGGTGCGATAGAGCGTCTGCTTCATGCTGACGACGGCGGGATCTTCAGCACCTTGTTGAATAAAGTCGACCACTGAATCGTAGGAGTCGTAAGGATGGTGGAGCAGGATGTCGTGCTGGCGCAGCTCGTCGAAGATGTTGGTTGATTTGCGGCTGAGGTGCAGCGGCCTTGGCGTAAAGGGTGGGAACTTGAGATCGGGACGTTGAATGTCGCTGTAGAAGAACATCACGCGTGAGAGGTTAACTGGGCCGTCGTCCCGGAAGACCTGATCCTCATCGAGTTCGAAGTTGATGCGGAGGCGCTCGACAATCTCGAGGTCGGCTCCGGCTTCAATTTCGAGACGCACGGCGTCACCTTTACGGCGGTTGTGGAGTTCGACGCGGATAGTTTCGAGCAGGGAGCGCGCTTCTTCTTCTTCGAAGTAGAGGTTCGAGTTTCGCGTGACGCGGAAGGCCACACGGGATTGGACCTCGTAGCCGCGATACATGCCGCCGAGGTTTTGCGCGATCAGGTCCTGAAGAAGCAGGTAATCGAATTTGCCGTCTTCGGCGGGAAGCCGGACGAAGCGAGGAAGAGCGCGCGGGACGGTGACAACGCCGAGGACCTGCGGCCCGGAGCTTTTGCGCTTGCGGCGAAGGAGCAGCGCGAGGCAGAGGGCCTTGTTCAGAACGCGCGGAAAGGGATGGGCGGGATCGATGGCGATAGGGGTGAGAAGCGGATCGACTTCGCGCTGGAAGTAGGCCTGGGCATAGGCGCGGGCGTCTTCACCTAGCTCCTCCCATTCCATAAGGCGGATGCCCTGCTTGCGGAGCTCGGGGAGGAGGAGGTCGTTCCAGCAGCGGTACTGGGCTTCGACAAAGGTATGGATTTCGGCTGTGAGAGAGGCGAGCGACTCGTCGGGGCGAAGGCCATCGTAACCCTGTTCGCGGTAGCCGTCTTCAATTCGCTGCATGAGACCGGCCTGGCGGATTTCTACATACTCGTCGAGGTTTGAACCCGTAATGGCGAGAAACTTGACCCGTTCCAGCAGCGGATTCGAGGGGTCTTCGGCCTCTTCGAGGACGCGCCGGTTGAATTGCATCCAGGAGTGGTCGCGTCCGGTAAAAAGCTTTAGTTTCTGTTTCGTTCTGGCCATGAGCGTGAGTACAAACCGTGTTGGCAAGTCTACAGCGTTTCGAAGGGAACTTGAAACCGGAGTTGGCTTGTCTTTGAGTGATGATTGCAAGGAGGGGAACTGAAGAATATTAAAGTCAGGCGAAAAAGACCGGAATAAGCCTGAAGGCAATGTGTATGGATTGACCCGGGACGGCTGCCGGGTTGAGGATAGAGATTCGGCGGATTCCCGCATTTTCCCTTCAAATGAGGAGCTCTCGATGGATGCCAAAGACAGCTTGATTCCCCAGACGCCGATTCCGGCTGGAGCCGATGAGTTCTCAAAAAGAGTCCATGGTTTGCTGGACGGACGACCTAAGGACGAGGCTACCGTGAGCAAGGCGCTGGAGGGTATGGACGCCATGCTCGACGTGATCGCCGCTGGTCTTTACAGCATGGCATCGATGCTGGTCGGCGAGGGCGAAGACAGCATCAGGCTGGTGGAGACTGCGGTGGAAAGGACCGACCTGTCGGTTTGCAGCGATCCGACAGAGGCCCGCCGCAGCAGCCGCAAAGAGCTTTGTTCGGCAGGAATCGAGATGATCGCGGCTCGGGAGCCGGGCATTTTGGCTGCGCCGGAACACCTGGTTCATGCTTCGACGTGCATCGAAGACGACGATCTGGAGTCCGCCGGGATTTCTCGCGCGGAGTTGCAGAGCATGCTGGCAGGACCAAACCGCACGAGCATCAAGAACTGGATTGAAAGCTTGCCAACGGAGATGCGCGTAATCTTCGTGCTGCGTGCGGTGGCCGGTTTTCCGACGGAAGATACGGCATCCATGCTGGCCGCGCACGGGGGGCAAGGGGCCGAGGGATGGAATGGTGACGCGGTGAGAGAGATCTTCCGCCAGGGACTTTGCTCACTAGCTTCCCAGTTGATTCATGCGACCTCGGTGAAGTGAAGAGGGGTGGGCGGTGAGCGGTGGGTAGTGAGCGGCTTGGAGCTGTGATCGCGGAGTGATCACTATTCCCTTTCGTGGATGTGTTGGGGAATACACAGCCCTTCGCTTTCTGTTCGGTACACTTAGATAAAAGAACCTGCCCGCCGGTGTAGCGCATCTATTGGGGTGCAAACATCTTTCCGGTGGATTTCCAGCCAGGATTCAAAAAAGACGATCGATGTCCTCAGATCATTGTAAGAAGTACCTAAACAATCTTTTTGCGCATTTCTTACTGGCGCTTTCGGCGGGTGCGATTCCCGCATTGCAGGCGGCTGCGCAGCAACTGCCGACGCAGGTTCCCGGGCAAAGTTCGGGCCCGAGTTCGGCGAGTTTTGCGGGCAGCGTTGCGACTGATCAGGCGACAGGACAGACATTGGATTTGTCCCTCGACGAGGCTATGCAGCGCGGTCTCAAGAATAATTTGGGTGCGATTTTAAGCGGTACGCAGAAGGATTCAGCGCGAGCGCAGAGGCTGACCCAGCTACAGGCTTTGTTGCCGGACGTAGAGTTCAACGCGCGAGAGGCCGTGTCTCAGGTCGATCTGGCTGCTCAGGGATTGCGGATTCCCGGATTTCCGACCATCATCGGGCCATTCGGCTACACCGATTTGCGGGCATCTCTGAGTTGGTCACTTGTGGATGTGAAGTCACTGAAGACTTACATGGCAGCAAAGCATCAATTCAAAGCGGCTGAGCTCACGGCTCAGGATGCGCGGGACATGGTGGTGCTGACCGTCGGCAATAGCTACATGCTAGTGCTGGCAGATCAGGGACGCGTGGAGAGTTATCAGGCGCAGGTGGCGACATCAAAGGTTTCACTCGACCAAGCGAAGGCGAATCACGACGCCGGTACGGCTCCAAAACTGGATGTGTTGCGGGCACAGGTGGATTATCAATCGCTCGAGCAGCAGTTGATTGTGGCGCAGAACGCGCTGGAGAAAGATAAGCTGGCGCTGGCACGGGTGATCGGATTGCCGCTGGAGCAGAAATTCAATCTGACAGACAAGGCGCCGTATGCGGTTTTCGACAAGTTGGATGTAGACGCGACGATTAAGCAGGCACATGCGAATCGCAAGGATCTGGCTGCGATGGTGGAACAGACCAAGGCAGCCGAGGATCAACGCAAGGCGGCGACGGCGGATCGGTTGCCGACCGTGAAATTCGACGGAGATTACGGCGATATCGGCGTAAATGTGAGGAAGTCGCACGGAACGGGCGATGCTTCCGGAACGCTGAGCGTTCCCGTATTCAAGGAATTTGGTTTGCGTGGCGAGGTCGAGGTTGCGCAGTCGCAACTGGATACGCAAAAGGCGCAGATGAGCGACTTGAATGCGCAGGTTGATGCCGATGTTCGCGATGCGCTGCTGGATATCGAGGCAGCCCAGAAGCAGGTCGAGGTTGCGCGCTCCAGCGTGGATCTGGCAACAGAAGCATTGAGTGAAGCGCAACAGCGTTACGCCAACGGTGTGAGCGACAACCTGGCCGTGAGCCAGGCGCAGCAATCGGTGGCACAGGCAAATGATCAATATGTGTCCAGCCTTTACCGCGACAACGTGGCCAAACTGAGTCTGGTACGGGCGTTGGGTGCGGGGCAGGATTACTCGAAATACCTTGGAGGGAAGTAAACGTGGCGGAAACAACCACAACAACAGTGCAGGCGCCGCGGGACGAGAGCACGGAAGTTTCGCAGCCCCCTTCTCGCCGCAGAGGAATCATCATCGTGGTGGTGGTGGTCCTGGTGCTGGTTGGACTCGGTTTCTGGTGGCATTCCACCTATTACGAGGACACCGATGATGCGCAGATCAATGGACACTTGATTCAGATCAGCTCGCGCATCGCGGGGCAAGTGATCCACGTCGATGTTGACGAAAACCAGGTGGTAAAGAAGGGCGATCCTATCGCCGAACTGGATCCGCGCGACTACCAGGTGGCAGTGGAGAATGCACAGGCCGCGCTGGATAGCGCCAAGGCGGCGGCTGCGGCGGCGAATGTAAATGTGCCGATTACTACGATCAACACTGGCAGTACGTTGAGTTCTGCCGGCGCGGATGTGAGTGCGGCGACAGCCTCGATTTCGCAGGCCCAGTCGCAGGTGGCAGCGGCGCATGCGCAGGTCGTGCAGGCGGAAGCGAATGCTCTTAAAGCTCAGCAGGATCTGGATCGCTACAAGCCCTTGGTCGAGAAGGACGTGATCAGCAAGCAGCAGTATGATGCTGCGGTGGCCACAGCGGACGCTGCAAAAGCCGCGGTAGAAAACGCACATGCGACGGAGAAAGCGGCCCAGGATAATGTGCGTGTCGCCAACGATAAGGCATCCGCGGCGCAAGCGCAGTACAAGAACGCTCAGTCTGGTCCGCAGCAGGTAGCGGCGCAGTCAGCGCGCGCCAAGCAAGCAGCGGCGCAGGTAGCGGTGGCGCAGGCGCAGCTTGATCAGGCAAATCTGAATCTGGGCTACACGAAGATTGTTGCTCCGGCAGCAGGCATCATCACACGCAAAAGCGTGGAGATCAATCAGAACGTATCGACGGGGCAGAATTTGTTGACGCTCGTATCGCTTGAAGATTTGTGGGTGACTGCGAATTTCAAAGAGACGCAGTTGAAACATATGAGCCCCAAACAGGCTGTCGATATTGATGTTGACGCGACGGGGAAGAGCTATCACGGACACATCACACAGATTGGTGGCGCGACGGGTTCGGTGCTGTCGCTGTTCCCGCCGGAGAATGCGACTGGCAACTACGTGAAGGTGGTGCAGAGGCTTCCGGTCAGAATCGATTTCGACGATTTGAATAAGGAAGATCCTGATCACGCGTTAAGGCCGGGGTTGTCAGTGGAACCGAAGGTCAGAGTGAAGTGAGGGAGACAGTTAGCAGTTAACAGTCTTCAGTTCTGATTTGACCAGCTCTTCGAGAATTCGGAGGGCTGGTTTTGTTTTGGGGAGATCGCACGGACGGTAACGGGAAAGCGTATAGACTGATGGCGACACTCCGATGAAAGACGCGATTCAAGTTTCGAAAGAGAATTATCTCAAGGCCATTCTTGAGGCCGAGGCCGAAGGGCACCAGGTGATTCCGGCGACTCTTGCTCATTGGCTTGAGGTGTCGGCGCCGGCGGTGACGATGGCGTTAAAAAGACTTCGCCGCGATGGTTATGTCGAGGTTGGCGACGACGGAATCGTGCGCCTGAGCGAGACCGGCCGGGAGACGGCCTACCGGACGGCTCTGCGACATCACCTGATTGAGCGGATGCTGACCGAGGTTTTCGGGATGGAGTGGTACGAGATTCACGACGAGGCCGAGCGGCTTGAGCACGCCGTATCGCCTGCGTTCGAGGCGAAATTGAAGGAGAAGCTGGGAGAGGGTGGGGCCTGCCCGCACGGAAATTCCGTCTTACCGGTCCGGCCAGCGGAGCGCAAGAAGCGGGGAGAGATTCCTCTTTCTGAGGCTCGCGTGGGGGAGCGGTATCGGGTCACCAGCTTGCAGGAAAGAGATTCCCAACTGCTTTTGTTTCTGCATCGAATGGGGATAGGACCGAACAAGAGCTTGCGGATCGTGAGTCAGAATTACGATCAAACGGTTTCGATTGAGTTACCTACAGGAAATTCTATTCTTGGCCGCCCGGCTGCAGAGGCGGTGTGGCTGCGTCCGGAAATCTCGTAGGTAATTAGTAATAATTAAAATATATTAACTATAATTAACTTATGGCATACTTGAGGAAGTAGAAGTCGCGGAACACCCCCCTTACGCCTCATGGCCACCGAAATTCCTAAATCAGTCGGGCTTCAAGAGCCCTCTTTGCCCGAGGTGCATGCGAGTGTGCGCATCTCAAAGTCTCCGGTCTATTGGCGACGGCTGTTGGGATTTTTGGGACCCGGATTTCTGATTTCAGTCGGCTACATGGATCCGGGGAACTGGGCCACGGATATTGCAGGTGGATCGCGTTTTGGTTACACCCTGCTTTTCGTGATCATGCTTTCAAACCTGATGGCGATCCTGCTGCAGAGCCTGGCGCTGAAGCTGGGGATTGCGACCGAGCGGGATCTGGCGCAACTTTGTCACGAGAACTACGGACGCAAGGCGAGCTTCGTCTTGTGGGTGGGAGCGGAGATCGCGATTGCTGCCTGCGACCTTGCTGAGGTGATCGGTTCGGCGATCGCGCTGCAACTGCTCTTTCATATTCCACTGATCGTCGGAGTGTTGATCACGGGGCTTGATGTTTTGCTGATCCTGCTGTTGCAGAAATGGGGATTCCGCTACATCGAGGCGTTGGTGATTGCGTTGATCGGGACAATTCTGGGAATGTTTGGTGTGCAGATGTTTCTCTCTCGGCCAGACTATTGGCCGTTGCTACACAGCCTCTTCGTTCCCTCATTCGCTATCGTGACAAATCCTGCAATGCTGTATATCGCGATCGGCATCTTGGGCGCGACGGTGATGCCACATAATCTCTACCTGCATTCATCGATAGTGCAGAGCCGACGCTATAAGCGCACGCCGGAGGGCAAACGGGAGGCCATACACATGGCCGGAGTGGATTCGGCACTGGCCCTAACGGTCGCGCTGTTTGTGAACGCAGCGATTCTGATTGTGGCGGCGGCGGTATTTCATCGCAGTGGACACTTTGAGGTGGCAGCGATTGAAGATGCATACAAACTTCTGAGCCCGCTGGTGGGTGCGGGATTTGCGAGCACGCTGTTTGCGGTGGCGCTGTTGGCATCCGGACAGAATTCGTCGATTACGGGAACCCTGGCTGGGCAAATTGTGATGGAGGGATTTATTCATTTGAAGGTTTCGCCATGGTTGCGCAGGTTGATTACGCGCTCGCTGGCAATTATCCCGACGATCATTGTTGTAGCAATCAATGGCGAGCGAGGCACGGAGAAGCTGCTAATACTGAGCCAGGTGATCCTGTCGATGCAGCTGAGTTTTGCGGTGGTTCCACTGGTGATGTTCACTGGGGATCGCCGGAAGATGGGCGAATTTGTGAATGCTACGTGGTTGAAAGTGCTGGCATGGAGCACGGCGGTGGTGATCGCCGGATTGAACGCGTGGTTGCTCGTGCAGACGGTCAAGGGGTGAACGGCAGGGAACAGGGATTAGGAAACCGGGAACTGGGCGGAATCGGTTGGCGTAGTTTGTGTTGCTGGGGCTGAAGCCGACGTAAGAGGTCAGCATGCGCAAGACAATGGAAGTCGTAGGACTGGGGATATTGGCGGTCCTTTTTTGGATCACGTATTCGGCGCTTAATGGGCCGGAGAAGTTACCGAACCGAATTCCGACACACTTTGATATTTCCGGTCAGCCTAACGCTTGGGGGCCGCCCGGATTTTTGTGGTTTCTTCCTCTCGTTGCGATTGGGCTGTACCTGTTGATGACTGTGCTGGGAAGCATTCGATTCCGCCGATACAATCTTCCGGTCGCCGTAACGGAGTCAAATCTGCCATTCATCCAGGAGCAAACCAGCGTTATGGTGACCTGGATCAAGTGCGAGATGCTTTGCCTGTTCGCCTATCTCCAATGGTCGATTATCCAAAGCGCGCGCACCAGTCAATTCCGGCTCTCGCCGTTGCTGATTCCAGTGTTCCTGGTGGTGATCTTCTCGACGGTGGGTTGGCACCTGGCTGCCATTATTCGCGGCGCAAAGGCGCGAATCGATTCATCCGATCCGATGATGAACATAGGGAAGTACTAGTGAGGGGAGCGATCTCGCCTGCGGCCTGAGGAGCGTCGGAACTCGCTCAGAAGATCCAGGTACTGACAAGCAGAGTCACCATCGCGGCAACAGTGACGGCCTGGTAGATCAGGTCTTCTTTGCGGCGAGGTTGCGTTGCCATTGCAATGGGGGAGGCGTTCATCACGGTTGCCTTTCAACGGCTCGCGACAATGTCGAATTTGTCGCAAGGGCCCGGAGCGCGTTCTTATGTGTATAGATTCACCTCAATTGAATTGTGAATCAAACAAAAGTGCTACGACCTCAGTTACCCACGTCACGTGATGGATTGTCGGATAGGCTGGAGCGACGAAGCGCTTCTGATGTTCGGCAAGATCGCCGACATCAACCCTTAGAGGCAATTATTTGGCGAAGCGGAGCCGGTACAACCTTGAAGCTCGATGCGAGATCGGGCATGAACAGGAGGCAGAGAAACGAGCAGCGAGCGCCGAATGGGTGGAAAGGCTTATGTATGTCCATTGAAGCTGTGTCTTTCGGAGAAGAGTTTTCAGCGGCCTTGAAGGCCGCTGAGAATCTAGCCGGAACAACTATGCTTCTGCGGTTGTCGGATCGATGATGGACTTCACCTCGGCGATTGAGTTGGCCGGGAATCCACCCTGAGTAGCGTGCTCACGGACGAGTTCCTCGTTAGCTGCGTTGTATATGCAGTAGATTTTGTCGCCCGTGACGTAGCTATGGACCCACTGAATCTCGGGTCCGAGTTTGCGCAGGACTCCGCAGGACGTCTGGGAGATAGCCTGCAACTGATCGGGAGACATTTTCCCAGCGCCGGGAACTTCGCGCTCGATGACGTACTTAGGCATGAAACCTCCGGGAATTAGACTTCGAGTCGTGCCAGTGTACCCGGTGATGCGATGGGTTTGGAATCACTTCTTGAGGATTAACACCCAAAAGGCTAAGGTGTAGAATCCGCTCGTGAGCACAGGACCTCAGCTCGTTCCCCCTACCGAACCGCGCGAGCGGAACTGGATGCCGCTGGCAATTGCTGCCGGGGCGGTTTTAATCGTCGCAGCGATCGTCGTATTCATGTTGGAACACGGGAAAGGGGCTGCGACGGTCACGCCCGTTGGAGCCACCCCTGACGCATACGCTGCCAGCCTTCCAATTACGAACGTGGTGATGAGCGAGTCCGGTAATCTCGCGGGCGGCAAAGTGACATATATTGACGGTCACATCACCAATAGCGGGAACAAGACTGTGACCGGGATTTCCCTGCAGGTGCTGTTTCGGAATGCGGCAAATGAAGTTGCGCAAAACGAGACACAGTCGATGAAACTGATCAGGACACGCGACCCGTACGTGGACTTGGAACCAGTTTCGGCAGCCCCTTTGAAGCCAGGTGACGGGCAGGATTTCAGAATGATTTTTGACTCGGTGACTCCCGACTGGAACGGCGTCTACCCTGAGATCCGTGTCGTGCACGTAGATGCAAAGTAGCCTGCTAGCTCGATTTACCGGGTAAGACTTACCGCCAATTGTAAAAATTACTTTCTATGGCCTTTGATGCTGGGGGCGTTTAACATCTCTCTTCGTCCGCAACCTGGACATAACCTACTGATACCGAAAGGATTGGTCGTTTTACGGTCCGCTTCGGTGGCTTTGGCACGTGCGATGCAATAGAGGTGTGTGAGCGGCTTCACCTGCTCGCCCGCAGAGTTATCGCGGCAACCGCATATTCAGGGGTTAAAGAAAAATGAAAAATCAAATTACAGCACGCATACTGTTTCCCAGCCAGGTAGCTGTTCTGGCCTTGGCATCAGCAATCGCGATCCCCGCGATGGCCCAGCAAACGCAGCAGCCTGACAGTTCCCAGAGTGCTCCGGCGGCCGCACAGCAGACACCGACATCGACGCCGCCTGCGGCAGTGACCAATACTCCCACTGAGGCAAAAGAGGGATTCTGGGGCCGCGTCAATCCCATGGCGCGCAAAAAGTGGGTGAAGAAGCGGCTTGATCCGATCAACGACCGCCTCACCGAACTCGACCAGGTGAACGCGAAGAACGCCTCCGACATCAAGGACGTGGATTCGCGCGCACAGGCTGGCATCAAGAAGGCCCAGGACTCCGCAGATCAGGCGAACCAAGTGGCGACAGCCGCAGGCGACGCGGCCAAGAAGGCGAACGACACTGCCACAACCGCTTCGGGACACGTTGACACTCTCAACACCACCGTAGCCGGCCTCGACAGCTACAAGCCGATTTCCGACGTGGAAGTTCCTTTCCGCACGGGAAGCCCGGTTCTTTCCAAGGATGCGAAGGCCAAGCTTGATGACATGGCGAAGAGCCTGGAAGGTCATCAGGGATACATCATCGAAATCGAAGCTCGTTCGCCGGGTGCAGGGGCTGCCGGTATCACGAGCTCGCAGCGTGAGGCAGCAGCGGTCCAGCGCTACCTCGTAACTGAACACGAAATCCCCGTCTACCGGATGCACTCAGTGGCTCTGGGTAATGCTCAGATCACGGAACCGACCACAGATGTAGCAAGCAATAATGCTCCGGCAGATCAGACTGCGCCGAAGCCTGTTGCGGCCCATCATCGTGAACGCGTTCCCAGCACTGTGCACATCAAGTTGATGGAAAACAGTTTGGCGGCCCAGGGCACCACATCCCCCCATGGTATGGCGTCCTCGACCGGTGCGGTGCAGCAGTAATGCTGAGTAGCCACCCCCCTGAGGCTCCCTTCCGCGCCGACGGCTACCCCGCCGTTGGCCGCCAATAGAGCTCTCGCAACACGAGAGAACCAAGGCAACTTGGCCCCCGTTAATGACGGGGGCCGATTTTTTTGTGGGCGACACATTTGTTGGTGGTCCGCGTGGGACTCTATAGCGGCTGCCGGGGTTACGATGGTTGCGATGAAGGTTCTTAGCGCAGAGGAGATGCAAGCTTGCGACCGCGAGACGACGGAGCGCTATGGCGTTTCGTCGATTGAATTGATGCGGGCTGCTTCTGCGGTGGTGGATGCGTTTGCGCGGGAGCAATTTCCCCGTGCGCGGCGCGTTACCGTGATCTGCGGGCGTGGCAACAACGGCGGGGATGGCATGATGGCGGCGCGTCTGCTGGCCAAGGCGGGGCTCGCGGTGACGACGCTGCTGCTAGGGTCGCAATACGAGTTGAAAGGCGATGCGGCCACCGCTTGGCGCGAACTGAGCGTCTCTCCCAATCGATATTTATATGAAGTCAATTCTGCGGCTGACTTGCGGGCGCATACCGCTGCACTGGAAGCCGATCTGATCATCGACGCGGTTCTAGGAACAGGTTTCAAACCTCCGATGACAGGGCTGGCATTGGCGGCGATGGAGTGGGCAAGTGAAAGCGAGGCGCCGTTTCTATCAGTGGATCTACCTTCGGGTTGGCCAGCTGACTCTAGAAGCAGCAAAGTCGAAATGGCATTTCCGTCGGATGCAGTCATCACGTTTACAGCGCCGAAGCCTGCACATGTTTTTGGGGAGCTGACGCGGCTGTGGGATCAACCTATTGTGGTGGCGCCGATTGGTTCACCCGACGAAGCGATTGTTTCGCAGGGTGGGCTGAGCTGGGCTGGCGCTTCGCATGCACTGGTGGAGCAACCTCGGGGTGCAGACGCGAACAAAGGAAAGTTCGGCCATGTGCTAGTGATTGGCGGGTCGGTGGGAAAGTCGGGCGCTCCGGCGATGGCGTCGATGTCGGCATTGCGGGCGGGCGCTGGACTTGTGACCGCTGCTGTGCCCAGCCCGATCATGGCGCTGGT
This sequence comes from Telmatobacter sp. DSM 110680, assembly GCF_039994875.1. Lineage (GTDB taxonomy): Bacteria > Acidobacteriota > Terriglobia > Terriglobales > Acidobacteriaceae > Telmatobacter. Next base: position 2,675,836 of record NZ_CP121196.1, read on the forward strand.
GTCAAGCTTCGCGCCGGAGTTGATGACTCGGGCTATGATGGCCAGCCCCTCTGGCGAACTGGCGAGCAAAGGAACCACCGCGCAGCAATTTCAAAAAATGATTGACCGTAAAACGGTGATCGCCGTCGGGCCGGGTTTGGGTGATGGGCCGGGGACTGAGATGCTGTTGGAGGCCGTGCTATCGGATACGAAGCTGCCGACGGTGATAGATGCGGACGGACTGAACACACTTTCGGCTAATCCTTTTCTGATGGAAAAAATGACGGAAGTTGCGAAGGCAGGACGAACGGTGGTGTTGACGCCGCATCCGGGAGAGATGGCCCGGCTAACCGGGAAGAGCGTCGAAGAGATTCAGGCGAACAGGCATGAGCAGGCACGATCTTTCGCGCGGGATCACGGCGTGACGCTGGTGCTGAAAGGATCGCGCACGCTGATTGCGCATCCTGATGGTCGGGTTGCTGTGAACACTTCCGGAAATCCGGGAATGGCCAAGGGCGGCAGCGGTGACATGCTGATGGGAATCATTGCCGCGTTGCTGGCGCAGTATAAGGATGATGTTGCGCGTGCCGTGGAAGCGGCTGTTTATCTACATGGATTCGCCGCTGATCTGGCGGTGCATGAAGCCGATGAGCACACGCTGCTCGCCACGGATAGCCTGAAATATTTTTCGCAGGCGTTCCAGTTTCGGCCTTTCCGCTTTTCTCAGGGTGCCCCGAGAGGGTATGTTTGGTTGCAGGGGCTGTCAGCCGCACGTAGTCAGGCTTGCGCTCCTCAGAGGCGAAATGAGCAAGGAAGCCCCAGTCGCTGAAGGACGGATTCACGAATTCGTAACAAAGAGCGGCGCCGACACGGTGGAAGTGGGGCGCAAGCTGGTGAATTTACTTGCACCGCCTCAGCTGCTGATTCTCCGAGGCGATCTGGGCACCGGCAAGACCACGTTAGTAAAGGGCATTGCGCAAGCGCTCGACGCCGCCGAGCCCGACGAAGTGACCAGTCCCACATTCACGTTGCTGCATGAATATGACGGCACGCGTGAGGGTAAGCCGGTGAAGCTGTTCCACCTGGATGTATACAGGTTGGAAGGCGAGAGGCAGCTGGAGACGCTGGGGCTGGATGAACTGCTTACTCCCGATGCGATGGTACTTGTGGAGTGGGGTGAGAAGTTCAAGAGCATCAAGAAGAAGTCAACCGGCGAGATCGCGATTACCTCTGCTGGCGGCGACGCGCGGAAGATTTCAGTGACGCTGAAGGAATAGCGGCGGCAAAAAATCGAGCACGAATTGAATTGCCCGGAACGATCGACATGGAGGTGGAGGATGCGGCTGACTTTGGTGAAGTCGAGTCTTCCGTTAGTTCTTGTCGCAACGATGATGTGCGGTCAGCAGGCGAAGCCGTCATCGCCATCGCAAACAGGGCAACCGCTCGCGATGAAGAATTCAGGAACGCAGAGCGGCCATGCGAAAGTCGCGCACAAAACCCAAGCACATCATCGAGCAGTGAGGCGCAGTTACGTTTCAAGCCGCAAAGGTGCGAAACGCGCACCGTACCGGCCGGAGTATACCCAGAACTCGGTTGAGGTGATGAACGGGGCCTCAACGCAGAAGGTTGTTTTCCAGAACGACGATGCAGCGCGTGCGTCGCTGAAGGACAAAGGCGAGCCGGGCTACAAAGTTGAAGTGTTGAACGGGACTGCGCGGGATACGCAGTATTTCAACGGCGACAACGCTCGTACAGGATCGGATGAAAAGCAGCCGGTGGTGATTGGGGTTCAATCGAGCGACACACGGGTTGCAGGCGGAAATAAACACCCGGTGGTAACCGCGATAACTACTGCGGGACCTGTCGATGCGAAAAGCGCGCGTGGCGGCGGGCAAAAGGTGACGAAGGGGATTTCTCCGCAGCCGAAGCGGCCGGCATATCAACCTGATGCGCATTAATTCTCAATTCCTTCCTCATGAAGTCTGATACGAGAGATGCGTGCTGCGGATCGTGTACACCGAGCGCGACGCTGCCGCGGACCGTCGCGTGGTTGCAGTGGATTACTCTCGCATGGATGATGCTGGAGTGCGGAGCGTCGTTGTGGGCGGCCTCGAAAGCACACAGTGTCGCGCTACTGGCTTTTGGAGCGGACAGCTTGGTGGAAATGCTGTCGGCAACGGTGGTGCTGCTGCAATTTATACCGCGGTTTCCGTTAAAGAAGGAGCATGCGGATCGGGCTGCGGCGGTGCTCTTGTTTGCACTGGCGGCTGTTGTGGTGTGCATGGCATGGTTGGGCCGCGAGATGCCGCTGGAGACGAGTCGCGTGGGCATCGCCGTGACGGCACTGGCACTCGTTGTGATGCCGGTGCTGGCGTGGATGAAGCGGAGAGAGGCGCGCCGCATGAATAATCGAGCGCTGGCCGCGGATGCGGCGCAGTCTGCAACGTGCGCTTATCTTGCGGGAGTGACACTGGCTGGGCTGCTGCTTTTTGTTGTGTTTCGGATTCGCTGGGTGGACATAGTGGCCGCGTTGATCGCCGTGCCTATCCTGATTATGGAGGGTCGGCGAGCATGGCGCGGCGAGGGATGTGGATGCTCTTGACGCCACGTTTTCAGAGACGCGATGGGAACGCTGCGCTGTAAGATGTTGGCTATCCTGCAGTAGATTCCCGGAGGATCCTGATGCGTACGATGCGCCTGCGTTTGTTGGTTTGCCTTGCTGTTTTCCTGATTGCAATCGGAGTCATGATTGAACCGGTCGGAGCACGCGCGGCCACGAAGCCGCATATCTATCAGCACCCCGCGTTGAGCAAAGACCTGATCGCATTTGGATATGCGGGAGATCTGTGGACCGTGCCACGTGCAGGCGGAGTTGCAACGCGACTGACTACGGGCATTGGCATTGAGACCGAGCCGATTTTTTCGCCCGACGGAAGCACGATTGCATTCACTGGCTCTTATGACGGCAACACCGATGTGTTTATTGTTCCGGCGACGGGAGGTGTGCCGTTTCGGGTGACGTATCATCCTGCAGCGGATTTTGCGGTGGCGTGGACGCCGGACGGGAAGAGCATCGTGTTCCGGTCGACGCGAATTTCGCAGAGCCGATACACACAGCTTTACCAAGTGCCGTCGAAAGGTGGAATTGCAAAGCCGCTGCCTCTCCCTATGGCCTACCAGGGACAGTTCTCACCGGACGGCAAGGAGATTGCGTATTCGCCTCTGCCGCCGGCGTATGGATTTGATTACATGACATACGTGTCGTGGGGGAACTATCACGGGGGCCGCGCGAGCACGATCTGGATCACGACGCTGCCGGGGCTGGAGTCAGTCGAGATTCCGCATGAGGTAGCGTCCGACTTTTCGCCTGTATATGCAGGAGGCAAGATCTACTTTCTATCCAGCCGCAAAGGAAGAGCGACGATTTACAAATACGATCCGGGCGCGAACACAGTAGCGCAGGCGCTCGAGAACGACGGGCCTGACATTCGTTCGCTTCATGGCGAAGGGGACACGTTGGTATACGACCGGCTGGGCGAGATCTACCTATTCGATACGAAATCAGGGACGACCAAACTTGTGCCGATTGAGATTGACGCGGATCTGCCCGAGGTAAGGCCGCGCATTGACAGCGTGGGAGACGAACTGGAGAACGTGGCGATTTCGCCGACCGGTGTGCGCGCCGTGGTTGAAGCGCATGGGGACATCTTCACCGTGGCCGCGAAACACGGACCGACCCGCGATATTACGAATACACCCGGAGTGATGGAGCGTGAGCCAGCATGGTCGCCGGATGGGCAATTGATCGCGTATTTTTCCGATGAGAGCGGAATGTACGCGTTGCATGTGGCGCCGCAAACGGGAGGTGCAGTGGCAGGTGCGGCGGTGGTGAAAAAGTTTGCGCTCGCGCAGGAGCCGGCTTATTACTTCAGTCCCAAGTGGTCGCCCGATTCGAAGAAGGTTGCCTTCTACGACAACCGGATGAAGACATATGTGCTCGACACAACGACTGGCAAACTGACAGTCATCAATGACAAGAACGTGTATGGCGGATTTTCGTCGTCGTCATTCGATTTTGCGTGGTCGCCGGATTCGAAGTGGATTGCATATCCGCGTTCGATGGCCAACCACCTGCACGCAATCTTTTTGTATTCGCAGGATTCAGGGCAATCGACGCAAGTGACGAGCGAGATGGGCGATTCACGCTATCCGGCGTTTGATCGCGAGGGGAAGTATCTTTTCTTCCTCACGAGCACGAATGAAGGTGCGACTTCAGATGGGCTCGACATGACAAGCGATCTTTACCAGGTGACATCGAATATCTACGCGCTCACGTTGGCTGCGGATACTGCATCGCCTGTGGCTCCAGAGCTCGAAGACGAGAAGACTGCGGCCGAGGAGAAGGCGGATACCAAGAAGGGTGACGATAAGAAGAGCGACGATAAAGCCGGCGACAAGTCCGGGGAAGCGAAGGAAGGCAACGGGGAAGAGAAGACCCATGCGAAACCTGCGCCGAAGCCGGTAAAGGTGGACCTCGACGGAATTGAGAAGCGGGTGGTTGCGATGCCTTTGCCCGCGAGTGTGTATACCGGCGTTACGGGCGGACTGAAGGGAAGTTTGTACTTTACCGAGTTGCAGGAATCGGGTCGCTTTGGGGATCGCGGCGCAACACTAAGCCGGTGGACGCCGGAAGAGCGGAAGACGGAAAAGCTGGCCGAACATGTTGAGTCATTTGAGTTGTCAGCGAATGGCGAGAAGATGCTGCTGTCGCTGGGGCATCCGCGGCCAGATGGTAGTCCGGCGCCTCCAGCGGGCGGACCGAAGCCCACGTGGGTGATTGTGCCGGCGAATGCTGCGGCAAAGGCCGGTGAAGGAGTGCTGTCGTTTGGGGATGTGAAGATGCGGATTGACCCGCATGCCGAATGGGCACAGATGTATCACGAGGTGTGGCGGATCGAGCGCGCATTTTTCTATGACTCAAATTTTCATGGTACGAATACCGTGGCGGATGAAAAGAAGTATGAGCCGTATGTTGAGTCGATCGCCTCGCGCGCGGATTTGAACTACATCTTTCAGGAGATGTTGAGTGCGTTCTCCGTCGGACATCTGCGCGGGAATGGCGGGCAGATTCCAGATGCGAAGAAGGTGCCGGGCGGGCTGCTGGGCGCGGATTACGAGATCAAGGGAAATCGTTATTGCCTCGCGAAGATTTATTCGGGCGGGGAATTCAATCCGCGCGAGAAAGCTCCGCTGGCGCAGCCGGGATTGAACGTGAAGGTGGGCGACTGCATTCTCGATATCAATGGTCAGGACCTCACAGCTGATATTGATATTCAGCAGCCGCTGGAGGGAACAGCGGGTAAGGTGATCAGTTTGCGGATCACGGGGGAGGATGGAAAAAACCCGCATGACATTTCAGTAGTACCGATTGCGAGCGAGGCGGCGCTGCGGAATGTGGACTGGATCGAGGGCAATCAGAAAAAAGTGGATCAGCTTTCGGGCGGCAAGCTCGCTTATGTGTATCTGCCGGACACGGGTGAAGGCGGATTTACGAACTTCAACCGCTACTACTTCGCGCAGACCGATAAGAAGGGCGCGGTGATTGACGAACGTTTCAATGGCGGAGGGCAGGTGGCCGATTACTTTATCGAAGTGCTGGGGCGGCACATCGAGTCGTATTGGGCACCGCGGTACGGGACGGTAGAGCACACACCGAACGCCGGGATCTACGGGCCGAAGGTGATGATTGCGAATGAATTCTCGGGGTCGGGCGGCGATGCGTTGCCATGGTTGTTCAAGCAGGCAAAGCTGGGTCCGTTGGTGGGCAAGAGGACATGGGGCGGTCTCGTGGGCATCGGGCCGATTCCTGTCTTGATGGATGGCGGACATGTGACTTCGCCGAGCGTCGCGTTCTTCTCGCCAAAGGGTGAATGGGACGTGGAGAATCACGGAGTGGAACCGGATTATGCGGTGGAGCAGGATCCCAAGTCGGTAAGCGAAGGGCACGATCCTCAACTGGAGAAGGCGGTTTCGCTGGCGCTGGAGGATTTGGGTAAGTCCCCGCAGCCTGAGGTGAAGAAGCCCGCTTATCCGAATTACCACAAGTAGGCAGTATGAGTTCGTGCTTTCACATCCATGGACTGAGGACCAGCCCATGGATAGGGCACCCACCTTTTGTGAAGAACCCAGGTCTCAAAAGCGAGACCTGGCGCACCCAGATTATTTTCATGCTGAGAATCCCGATTACCGAAGTTGAGAAACGGCTTGCGGTGGTGCTGCGCAAGCTGGGGTTCAGCGACGGCCGCGCGGAGTTGTGTGCGCGGTTGTTCGCGGAGACTACATGTGACGGCGTGTATTCGCATGGGGTGAACCGGTTCGCGCGCTTTGTGGCGATGGTGCGGAATGGAAGCGTGGACCCCGGCGCCGAGCCGGGGGTGGTGTCGAGATTTGGCGCTATGGAGCGGTGGGACGGACAGCGTGGCCCGGGGAATCTAAATGCGCAAGCGGCTATGGGGCAGGCGATAGCACTGAGCCGAGAGCACAGCATTGGCTGCGTGGCGATGAGGAATACAAATCATTGGATGCGCGGCGGAACATATGGATGGCAGGCGGCAGAGGCTGGGGTGATTGGCATGTGTTGGACGAACACCATGCCGAATGTGCCGCCGTGGGGTGGCGTTGAACCCGCGATTGGGAACAATCCGCTGGTTGTGGCGGTGCCGCGCGCGAAGGGGCCTGTGGTTTTGGATATGGCGATGTCGCAGTTTTCGTATGGGGTGCTGGAGAGTTATCGAAAACGCGGAGAACTTTTGCCGGTGGACGGGGGATTTGATGCGGAGGGAAAGCTAACGCGCAATCCGGGCGCGATTGAGGAATCGCAGCGGTTGCTGCCAGTGGGGTTTTGGAAAGGGTCGGGGCTCGCGGTGGTGCTGGATATGGTGGCGGCGATGAGTTCGCTGGGAAATGCAACGCATGCGATTGCCAACGATCCGCTCCAGGAAACGGGGTTGTCGCAGATGTTTGTGGCAATCGATCCGCGAGGTTTGGGCGATGCGATGCGGATGGAAGAGATTGCGGATGCGGTGGTGGGGTCGCTGCACCGCTCGAGGCCGGCTGAGAAGGAGAAGACGGTTCTTTATCCCGGGGAGCATACGCTGCGACTGCGACAAGAGAATCGCAGACTGGGGCTGCCAGTTGAGGAGTCAGTTTGGGCCGAGATCGGAGGAATGTAAGGCACTCAAAATATGCTTTTCAGAACCGGGAGCCGGTGCAGTTGATTCTCGTCTTGCCTTCGCCCAAAAGCTGGACGAATTCCCATCAACCAACACTCATCAGCTGATGTTCGGCGTGTTCGGGGGAGAACTGACCTAGAACCCCATAATGTTGTAGCCGCAGTCTACGTAGAGGGTTTCGCCGGTTACGGCGGTGGAGAGGTCGCTGGCGAGGAAGAGGGCTACGCCGCCGACTTCGAGCTGGTCGACGTTGCGGCGGAGCGGGGCGCGATCGGCGGCAGCCTTGAGCATGTCGCCCATGGCCCCGATGCCGCGCGCAGCCAGCGTCTTGATCGGGCCGGCGGAGATGGCGTTGACGCGAATGTTTTTGGTGCCCAGGTTCCAGGCGAGATAGCGAACCGTGCACTCGAGTGATGCCTTGGCCAATGCCATCACGTTGTAGTTGGGGACAACCTTTTCCGCAGCATAGTAGGAAAGGGTCATGATGCTGCCGCCATCGGTCATGAGCGGCGCGGCGGCGCGGGTGACGGCAATGAGCGAGTAGACGCTGACTTCGTGAGCGATGCGGAAGCCCTCGCGGCTGGTGTTGAGGAATTCTCCGCGCAGGTCTTCGGCGGGGGCGAATGCGACTGCGTGAACGAGGATGTCGAGCTTGCCGTATTTCTCTTTGAGGGTGGCGAAGAGCGTGTCGATTTCGCTGTCGCTGGAGACGTCGCACTGGAATCCACCGGCGCCGGGAAGCTCGTTGATCAGGTCTTCGGCTTCGGCGCGCATACGCTCGTTCTGGTAGCAGATGGCCAAGGTGGCTCCGGCTTGGTGAAGTTTTTGGGCGATGCCCCAGGCGATGGAACGCTTATTAGCCAGCCCAAAGACCACGGCCGTTTTGCCTGCCAGATTGATCATGCTTGTGTTGTTCCTCCAGTGATTCTTTCGTGATTCCAATGAAGTGCGGCACGAGAAGCAGATCCTTCGCTCCGCTTACCCCACTGACTTGGTCATTGGGGTCCCAAGCTGCTCCGCTCAGGATGACACATCTGTAGGGTTGGAACTGTTTTGAAGCCTGAATCAGGATATCAAGTTGCGTGGGCGACGTTTGCCCGGAAGGATTTGTTCTCAGCCGCCGAGGTCGACGAGTTGCACTTTACCTACGGGGCGGCCGAGGAAACGGGAGCCGAGGCGCTCGAACTTTTCGACGGAGTCGGTGGCGAAGCAGTGGATTTCAGTGGGCTGGTTGTCGTTGATGGCGTGCTTGGGTTTGGCACGGCCGTTGAACATGCCTGCGGCTGTGGCGGCGGTGGATTCGGCGGAATCGATGACATTCATTCCTGCGGGGACGGCGCGCTCGATCAGCGGTCGCAGCAACGGGTAGTGGGTGCAGCCGAGTACGAGCGCATCGGGGTTGAGGCCGTCGGTCGCGGCCTGAGTCGCAAGTTCGTTGAGGTAGATGCGGATGACCTCGTCAGTGACGGGGTGGCTGGTCCAGCCTTCTTCAACGAAGGGGACGAGTAGAGGGCAGGCCTTCTCAAGGGCGCGCAGGTTCTGGGCAGCGCAGGCTGCCTTGTAGGCGTGGCTCTGCACGGTGGCGTCGGTGGCGATGACCAGTACGTCTCCGGTTTTGGAGGCGGCGCGGGCCGCAGTGGCTCCGGGCTCGATGACGCCGAGGACGGGGACGGGTACAGCATCCTGTATGGCGTCGAGGGCCAGGGCGCTGGCAGTGTTGCAGGCAATGACGAGGAATTCGGCGCCTTGCTCGCGTACGAGGAACTGCGCGCTTTCCACTGCATAGCGGGCGATAGTGCGGCGGGACTTGGAGCCGTAGGGTAGACGGGCAGTGTCTCCGATGAAGGCGAAGCGGGCCCTTGGGAGTTTTGGAATGAGCGCGGCGAGGACTGTGAGTCCGCCGAAGCCGGAGTCGAAGACGCCAATGGTGGGTGCGGTGGAGTGCGGCGTTTCGGTCAAGGTCGGTTTCCTTCAGTTGGGATGGCGTCGGCGGTGAGGTAGGTACGGGACAGGTCGGCGTGTCCGGCAAGCGTGGGGCGTTGTTGACCGTCCACGAGGAACCGGACCTCAGTGACATTGGGGAGGTTTGCGCGAATGGTGGCACAGATAGATAGGACCGTCAGAGACTCCGTCTCCAGGCCTGAAGGGTGGCTGGCGGCGAAGGTTCCGGTGAGGTTCACAACAGCGAGTTGGTCACCAGAAGCTTGCGTCGATTTGGTGCCGGGAACGGGCAAGAGAAAGACCTGGGCGATAGAGGCTGCTCCGCCGGGAACGGGGTGGGTGGCATCAGGAGCGGCGTAGAGATCAAGGAGCTTTCCCAGAACGGCGCGAGCGCGGGCGCCGGGGTTGGCGGGAAGCGGCAGGGAGTGAATCTGGGGAACCAGGGAGTTATCCAGATCGTTTGCGGCGATCAGGGTCGCTTGCTCTGCAGGAGCGACATCGGGAGCCTTGGTAGGTTCGGTGGTTTCGCCGGTGAGCAGCCGCTTGTGGGCGCGGTCGCGAAGCTGCCAGAGCTTAAAGCCCATGCCCAGGGACACGATGAGGAGGGCTACAAGGAGGATTTTCTGGTAGCGGGGAATCACGGCTGGCGGCCCTCCGTGCGGGTGGGGTCGGATCGCCACTCAAGCACAGCAGCGGCGAGGGCAGTGGCTACGCGCGCCTGGTAGTCGGGATTGTCGGGCTCGGCTGTGATCTTGTGGTCGGAATCGCGCTGGGGACCGATTTCGATGGCGAGAGCAGGGCAGGTCATGCTCTCCATCCCGGATAAGGGGATTCGCCCGAGAGTGACGCTGAACCCCGCCTGGGTCATAGCTGAGTTTACGGACCCAGCGAGACCGAGACTGCGAGTGATCCAAGGGGCCTGGGCGGTCTTCCATGCTGTGAAGCGGGACGGCTCGGCAGGTGCGAGCGATGAGGCGAAGAGGTGAATTCCGGTGCCGCTTTCGCTGGCGTGGAGGCTGAGACAGGCTGCGGCATTAGCGTGGTTGGCAAGTTCAGCGCGCCGAGTCAAGTCGACGGAAACATCGGATTCGCGCGTGGTTATGACTTGGATTCCGCGAGCGGAGAGGAGGGAACGCAGGCGGATATTCAGTACGAGGTTGACATTTTTTTCAAGCTGCCCGCTATCGAGGTGAGCGCCCGTGTCGTCGCCGCCATGGGCTGCGTCGAGGACTACGACGAAGCGTGGGGCGGGGGGTGGGGGGGGAGTGGGCGCGGGTGAAGATGGCGGTTGTTGGGCTGCGCAGGGGAGAAAAGCCAACACAATCAGGAGACTAAGGGCGGGCGGGAAATCCCACCAGGGTCTGAAACTCCAGACCTGGGGCACCCAACGTTTCAGTACCTTACTCCAGGGCATAGATAGTGAGGCCGCTCAACAGTTTTGGGAAGAAGTCAGTGGATTTCTGGGGCATGACTGAGCCGGCAAAGGCGACTTCGCGCAGTTGTTCCATGGTGACCGGGTTGGTGAGAAAGGTGACGTCAGCTTCACCGCGATGCACCTGATCGACAGCTTCGGCCGCATCGCGCAGATAGCGAAGGTTGGTTTGCTCGCGCACTTTTTCAGCATCGAGGCCCATCAGGCGGTCGAGGATGATGGTGTGCAGATGGCTCAGGTCAAGCTGGCGCTGGTTTTCAGGGAGCGAAGCCAAAGCGGTTGCAGTTGCATCAGGTTTGGAACGCAGGAGGAAAGCTCCATTCCGGGTGACGGCGACGAAGGCAGTGCCCATCTCATTGCGCAGCCTATCGAGGTGGCCGATTGCCGGAGCCTCGGGCAGCTTTTGCACGTTGAAGAATTGCTCCGCTGCGCTGGTAAACGCTGCGGGATCGAAGGCTGGCAGGCTGTGAACGACGCGGTGGGTGGGCAGAATGACGAGGCCGTCGGCGTCCATGTTGACGAAGGTCATCATCACGGCGGCTTCAGGGAACTGCGGCTGCGGAAGACTATTGGCGTTGTGTTCAGTCCGTGACAGCGAAGCAGGGGTGTGTTCTTTGGAGTAGTTCAGCGCCGTCTCGTAGCGATGGTGGCCGTCGGCGATGATCAGCTTTTTGTCGGCCATGGTGGAGACGAGCAAGCGAATGACGGCAGGGTCAGCGACGCGCCAAACGCGATGAAGGACGCCGTATTCGTCAGTCACTTCGGCGTCGGCCGGTCCCGCGCCGTCGTAGAGGATATTCTCGACGCTACCGGCCGGATCGGAGTAAAGCATGAAGATCTGGCCAAAGTGGGCGTGCGTAGCTTTGAGCAGATTAAGGCGATCGCTCTTTGGTTTGGAGAGGGTCTGCTCATGGCGAAAGACAACCTGGTCAGCGTATTCATGGAGTTTGCCGAGGGCGATGAAACCGCGACGTTCCTTAATGGCATCGGAACCCGGAACGCGGAACCGTTGCGAATAGGCGAATATGCCTGGGTCTCTCTCCTGGACAAGGACTGACTGATCTTTCCATGCAGCAAAATCGCGAGCGGCGCGGGTGTAGACATTCTCGCCACGCTCAGCATCAAAGAGTTCGGGCAGCCCGAGGATAATACGAACCAGGTTGTAGGGGCTGCGGTGGTAGTAAGCCTCCTGCATCGCTGGAGAGATCTTGTCGTAGGGCTGGGTGACCACGTCTTCAAGCCGAACAACCGACGGATTGTAACGCCACGCGCGGAATGGATAGATATTAGCCATGCAGAAGTCTTGCTTCCAACAGATAAGGCAGGATTTGCCAGGAGGGGACTATCGTGAAAGTCCCGCCAAAACTGTCGCTTAGAGACGATTGTATCCCACTGCCGATGACCGATTCGGGCCGGGCGTCGTCCAACAAATGCGGGTGTACGTGGAGTGACACAAGGTTGCGGCCAAGCGTGCTAAACTCGCCATCATTCTCAGGTAAGAGCGCATGAACCTATCCCCCATCTGGCACGATGCCCCGCGCGGATCACTGTTCAATGTACGATTCGTTGTTTGTGCGTGTGTGCTGGCATTCGTTTCTACAGCCGGAGTGCGCGGGCAGGACAATCCTTTGGACAAAGTGCACGTGCCACCGCCCGCGACGACGAATCCGGGGACCGGTGCGCCGGCGGGTGTGGATGCGCCAGCAGCTACGGGGGCAGGCAGGGCGAAGCCCGGATCGCTTATCCGCATGAACGTGGACATGGTGCTGGTGCCGATTACGGTGACAGATCCCATGAATCGGCTTGTCACGGGGCTTGAGCAGGAAGACTTTCAGCTTTTCGAAAACAATGGCGAACAGAAGATCCGCACCTTTGCGGCGGAAGATGCTCCAGTATCGATCGGCATCATTTTTGACCTGTCTGGTTCGATGACGTCGAAACTTATCCGCGCACGTGAGGCGATTCTTCAGTTCATCAAGACAGCGAATCCAGAGGACGAATTTTTCGTAATCGGGTTTAACGACAGGCCGGAATTGATTGAAGATTTCACGAATTCTGTGGAGGACATCCAGGCACGACTAGCGACGGTGCGCAGTGGACATAGGACCGCTCTGCTGGACGCGATCTATTACGGCGTGGCCAAGATGAAAGAGGCCAAGCACGAGCGTAAGGCTCTGCTGGTTGTATCGGACGGTGGCGATAACCGGTCAAGATACACTGAGGGCGAGGTTCGCTCCCAGGTCCGCGAGTCGGACGTCGAGATATATTCGATCGGGATATTCGATCCTTATGCGGCTACTCCTGAGGAGCGAACTGGGCCGATTTTGCTGAACGAACTTTGCGAAGAGACCGGTGGGCGTTTGTTCCGGGTTGATGATGTCTCTGAAATGAGCGATATTGCAGAGAAGATTTCCACTGAATTACGTAATCAATATGTGATCGGCTACACGCCCAAGAACATGTCTCGCGACGGTAAGTGGCGTAAAGTGAAGGTGAGGCTGAACCCACCCTCTGGTCTGCCTCCACTCACGGTCCATGCTCGAACCGGATACTATGCGCCTTTGCAATAAAGCAGCTTCTGTAATATTTCTAACTTTTTCGACTCTCACGCTGGCCGCGCAACAGACGCCGAAGCCGACTGCGCCTGCGCCACAGTCCGCCCCCTTAACTGTGGATACCGATCCGGTGCGTTCGCCGGATGCCGAACTGCCGCCGAGTTTGAACGGAGAGCCTCTGAAGAAAGAGGGTGCCGAGGGTTATGTACTACACACCAACGTCGAAGAGGTTGTTCTAAACGCCACGGTGCTGGAAGGCACCCAACTGGTTCAAACACTCAAGAGAGAGAATTTTCAAGTTTTTGAAGACGGTGTGAAGCAGAACATCATCAGTTTCCAGCACACCGATTTGCCCGTTTCGATTGGTTTTGTGGTCGACAATTCCGGGTCGATGTCGAAGAAGCGTCCAGCGGTGAACAAGTCCGCACTGGATTTAGTCCAGGCTTCCAATCCGGAAGACGAAGCTTTCGTGGTGAATTTCTCCGACGAGGCCTATATTGATCAGGAATTTACGTCGAATGTAGATAAGCTTCGTGATGGATTGAGCCACATCGAGTCGCGCGGCGGAACAGCACTCTATGACGCGGTGGTGGCATCGGCCGACAAACTGGTAGCAGACGCCAAGCGTCCCAAGCAGGTTCTGGTGCTAATTACGGATGGCGAGGACAATGCTTCGACGCTTAACCTTGATCAGACGATTCGCCGGGTCCAGGAACTTTCAGGACCTGTGATTTATTCCATCGGCCTGCTTTTTGGTGATGAGATGAGCCATGCCGAGGTTCGCCACGCGCGGCGCGCACTGGAACTTCTCTCGAACGAGACGGGCGGTATTGCGTTCTTTCCGAAGTCGATTGAGCAGGTGGATGAAATTGCCGCGGAGGTAGCGCGCGACATCCGCAGCCAGTACACGATCGGCTATCACTCCTCGACACCGTCGACGCAATCAGGGTTCCGCCGCATACAAGTGACTGCAGATGCTCCGGGAATGAGCAAGCTGTCCGTTCGCACGCGCACGGGATACTTCCCGGCGTCGCGGGTGTTGAAGAAGCCAGTCCCGCAAAAGAAATAGCCTGGGCCGGTAGGCTAAACTGAATTGCCATGGCAGTCGAAAGCCCCTCCACCTCGCCCCTTCGTGTTGTAGCCGATATCACCCAACTAGTAGGGCATACTCCGATGCTTCAACTCGGCAGAATTGTGCCTGCTTCTTCGGCGGCTGTGTTTGCCAAGCTTGAATTTCTGAATCCTGGCGGCAGCATCAAGGATCGTGCCGCGCTGGGCATGATTCTGGCCGCGGAGGCGAAGGGGTTGCTGCGCCAAGGGTCGACGATCGTTGAAGCCACAGCTGGGAATACCGGGGTAGGACTGGCCCTGATCGGCGTGAATCGTGGCTATAAAGTGAAGTTGTTCGTGCCGGAAGGGTTTGCCGAGGAGAAGTGCATACTGATGCGTGGGTTTGGTGCCGAGGTGGTGCGAACTCCAGAGGCCGACGGAATGGCGGGCGCAATTCGCGAAGCCAATAAAGCGGCAGAGGCGATTCCTGGGGCATTCATGGCCGGACAGTTTACGAACCAATCCAATCCGCAGTTTCATCACGATACTACCGGCGCTGAAATCTGGGAGCAGATGGCAGGGCGGGTAGATGGGTTTGTGGCCGGCGTGGGCACCGGCGGCACATTTTCAGGCGTTGCACGATTCCTCAAGGAAAACAACCCCTCTGTGATCACAGTGGCCGTGGAGACGCAGGGGTCGATTCTGCAGGGCGGCGCGCCGGGGAAGCATCGCGTAGAGGGAATAGGAGTCCACTTCGTTCCCGAAACGTTTCACCGCGACATGTGTGATCGAGTCATGATGGTGAACGACGATGACGCGTTTACGATGGTGAAGCGCCTGGCAGCTGAAGAAGGGTTGGTGGGCGGGTCGAGCGCGGGAGCGGCGGTGTTTGCTGCTGCTGCGTTGGCACGCGAACTAGGCGCAGGTAAGCGCGTGGCCACGATTATCCCCGATTCGGCGGAGCGATATTTGTCGAAGAAGATCTTCGAAGGCGGCGTTTAGTTAGCTCCGCGATAGGGGAGATTCTTAGCGACTTCGCCGCCGCCGACCTGGCTGTGACGAATTTCCTATTGAGACACAAAATTCCCCCGTGCGCCGTCTGACGCGCCTCGGGTTTAGGTTTCGGCAACGAAATACTTCAGGCTTTCATGGTGGAGCACCCGTCATGTCCACAGGTGCACATGATTTCAGTCTTGTCTGCGATTCCTTCACAGTGAGCGCTGCAATACTTTTGCTTTTCGGGAGGAATGCAGTTGCAGGCAGGATTTGCACATTTTTTGGGGCTAGACATGCTGTAACTCCTCAGTACCCACACAGCCGGATACCGCGAGTTTGGATGCATGGTTACTAAAAAGGGATGGCAGCGAAATCAACGTTTTACCAACCAAATCTATGCCAGGGGCATCTTACTTTTCACTTAGGAATATAGGATCATTTACCGCTCAAAGTGCCGTTTTAGTGGGAGTAGTGGGTTTCAGCAAGTTACTAACACTGTGCTGGCGATGAGCAGTTCGATTTAGTTTCTCTTCACAACAGATAGTGAAGAGAGAAATCTTTCCCTTGACTCGTTGTTTCGATTTCGTATTGCGACTCACGATAAGAAGCAAAGTAAGCGATGGATGTTGTTTGCTTTGCTCACCTGACCTGCATTGGCCGACGTTGAGTTTGCGATGCTTTCGTTGATTGACTCTGAAGTTGCCTGGGAGTGCCTGTGAAAATTGATCGTCGTTGTCTCGTTCCTCTCGTTGCGATCCTGCTGATGGGATGCGCCCTCCAATCGCAATCACAAAATATCTCGGTTTCGCCTGCGACCATCAAGTTCCCCAACCAGGGACTGAATACGACGAGCGCAGCTGTGCCGGTGACTTTGCTGAACAATCAGGCCGGAACGCTGACGATTTCGAGCATCCAGATTGGTGCGCCGTATGCAGAGACCGATAACTGCGGAACTAGCCTCGCGCCAAATGCGCAATGCACGCTGAACGTGACATTCACGCCGACAGCGAAACAATACTATTCGTCGTCGCTGGTGATTACAGATTCTGCAGGCAATTCGCCACAGTCGGTCGCGCTAACGGGGAATGGTGTTATTCCGGTGACCTTCTCGCCGGCCTCGGTGAACTTTGGGAATCAGGCCGCGGGCACGACGAGCAACACTACGAACGTTACCATGTACAACAATTTGCCTGCCGCGCTCGCAATCTCGAGCATTCAAGCGACGGCCCCGTTTGCGCAGACGAACAATTGCGGTTCAACGCTGGCAGGCGGAGGCACGTGCACGCTGTCGCTGACATTTTCTCCCGCGGCTGTGCAGTCTTCTTCGTCCACGATCACGGTGACTGACAGCGCGTCTAATTCGCCGCAAACGGTCGCGGTATCGGGCGTCGGCATTGCTCCGGTCAATTACACGCCCAAGACGATTGCATTTCCGAACCAACCAGTGAACTCAACCAGTGCGGCTACGGTGGTCACGGTCACCAACGTGCAAAGCACTCCACTGAGCATTTCAAGCATCTCCGCTCCGGCGCCGTTTGCGACGACGAACAATTGCGGGACCTCTTTGGCCTCGGGACAGAGCTGCTCAGTCAACGTGACCTTCGCGCCCACGGCCGCGAAGTATTACACGGGGAGCCTGGCCATTACGGACAGCAGTGCGACTTCGCCGCACACGGTTGCACTGAGCGGCAACGGCTATCTTCCGGTGGTCACTTCGCCTACACAAATTTCTTTCCCCAATCAAGCTACGAACACGACCAGTTCCGGCTATACGGTGACGCTCACCAACAAGCAGCCCGTTACGCTGAACATTGCGAATATTGCCGCGCCTTCTCCGTTTGCACAAACGAATAATTGCGGCACCACTCTTGCGTCGGGCGCGAGTTGCACGGTTACTGTGAAGTTTGCGCCGACTGCTTCACAGCACTATTCTTCGGCTTTAACGATCACGGATGACGCGGCAACGTCCCCGCAGAGTGTGCCTCTGTATGGAACGGGTTATGCGTTGGTTTACTTCACTCCGAGTGTTATCTCGTTCCCCAGCCAGGCAATTGGAACGTCGAGCGCGCCCTCGAGCGTGAATCTGACGAATAATCAAACCGTGGCTATGAATATTTCCGGGATAACTGTGCCGGCGCCGTTCTCGCAAACCAATACGTGTGGAGCTTCTTTGGGAGCAGGGCAGAGCTGCACAGTAAGCGTCAGTTTCAGTCCCACGGCTGTGCAATACTACGCGGCAAATGTCACGGTGACAGATGATGCTGCTAATTCCCCGCAGGTGCTGCCGGTAAACGGAAACGGAACCGTTGGGTTGACATATACCCCCAAGGTTGGCGGCCTTTACTTCAACAATCAGATTATCAAGACGTCGAGCACGCCGCAGGCGGTGACGCTGACGAACAACCAATCCACCGCGGTTAACTTTAGTTCGATCGTTTCATCGGCGGACTACCCTTTCACAACGAACTGTGGAAATGGCGCAGGTGGAGGATCGCTGGCGGCTGGCGCAAGTTGCTCGGTCTTGGTTTCATTCGATCCGCAGGTAATCGGAAGCCGGCCAGCGAACCTGGTGATCAATGAGAGCGCAGCCGGCAGCCCCGTTACGATTCCGCTGCAGGGTTCGGGTATCAATGGTACGCAAGGTGCGCTGGTGGCCATTACACCGCTCACTCCATGCGTTCAGCCTCTCCAAACGCTACAACTCACCGCTCGTACTCAGAATCTGACAAACACTGCCGTTAACTGGTACGTGAATAACGTACCGGGGGGTAACTCCACGGTGGGCACGGTCTCCTCAACGGGACTGTACACTGCGCCAGCAACTGCGGGCACCTATTACGTCGAGATCAATAGCCAGCAGATACCATCGCTTACAAGTTCCGCGACCATTACGGTGGAACCGCTGGCAAGCCTGACCTTTGGAATCTATCCGTATGTTGCATCGATACCTGTCGGCGCAAAGCAGCCGTTCTCGGCGCAAATCTGCCTCGTGCCGGATTCGAATGTGACGTATACGGTGGATAACATCGCTGGAGGAAATGCAACGGTGGGCACGGTTTCAAGTACGGGTCTGTATACCGCGCCGCCGACGGCAGGCAAGCACACGGTGCGAGTGACGGATGCGACCCTGAACCGAACCAGCGGCGGTGTCGTTACGGTCTTCTCCAGCATTACCGCGGACTACGGATCGCGAGCGGGAACGACAGCCCCTATCCCGGCAGACCTTTTCGGCTACGGACGCGGGGAATCGATTCCCACGGTTGCCGCTCGCAACATGCTTGAAGATGGTGGCCTAACCGTGGCGCGTACATCTGGGCAGATTGCGACAGTGTATGCAACACAGACGCCGGACTGGACGAAGATCGATCCGATCATTGCAACGATCCAAGCTTCAGGGCAGCATGCGTTGCTTCAGCTTCATCAGTCGCCTTCGTGGCTGCAGCCCACTTCAGGTCCGTGTGCCGGCAATGTATTCGCGGCGCCGACAGACATAAACCAGTGGGCGCTGATCGCGCAGGCTTATGTAGCTCATATGGACGTGGCGTTCCCGGGCGTCATTACCGATTACGAGATCGGCAATGAACCTAACGCGACCGGCATGTGCACTACAGCAAACCACCTGAATACATACTTAGCCATTTATGCCGCCGCCGCCCCCTTAATGAAGCAACAAGCGGCGCAGGATGGAGTGCCGATTCGTATCGGTGGGCCGGTGATTTCGGGGTATACGCCTTACTGGATCAACGCCCTGTTGACCACCAGCACGACCGCACCTTATGTCGATTTCGTCAGCTATCACCAGTATTTCTATGGATCCTCACAACTTGAGGCTACATGGGATACGTACACGGACATGCCTTCGATGTATGAGGCGGAACAGGACGTAAGCAACGGTGCTCAGGCCAACTACGTCAAGGCCGTGAAGGCAGTGGCTGCAGGTCAGCAACCGAACGCTGCGAATACGCCGATCTACATCACCGAGTACAACACGAACTGGGCGTTCTACCAGGATTGTTGCCGCAACGACAACACCTACGCGCCCGTGTTCAATTCACTCTATGCGACAGATGTGCTGAACTCGGTTTACAACGGCGTCACGAAAGTGCCGAACAAGATCTTCTACTTCGCCGGCTCCGCCTATCCGTGGTTCTGCCTGATCGGTGTTGTCGACAACGGCAACGATTGCCTGTACTCGGCTGGAGCCACACCCGCTCCGTATCCGCAGTACTTCCCTTACCAGTTGGTTGCGTCAACCCAATACCTGGGGCTGTCGCAAGGCGGGTACATGGCGAAGAGCATTTCAGCGCCGACGGGCGGTGGAGGCTTGGCGACAACGGCGTTCTACACGGCGAATCACGATGCGGTTGTGGTCACCAATCCCACTTCGACACCGTATAGCCAGATCACGGTGACGCTTGCGAATCCGGGGCTGACGGGCACGCAGGGAACTCTTTACCAGATTGTGAATGGTGCGCAGATCAGCACCACTCCGATTTCGTTCTCGCAATCGGGAACAAGTTTGACCACGACGATCAGCGTGCCTGCTTACTCGGTGCAGGCGATCTCACTGCCTTAAGTTCTCCTTCCGAAAAGGCGCCGGATTTCCCCAACCAGGGAGATCCGGCGCCTCTCTTTTTTGTGGCGGGCGGCAGCCACGATAAGCTAGAGCTAAGCCGCGCTTCGGCGCGGGAAGCTGCACAGTGCGCAGAAAGCTGCGCGTTGGGCGTGGCTGAATGTCAGGAGCTCGAAGCTAAAATGTCACAATCAAAATTCGCAACGCTCGCCGTGCATGCGGGGCAACAGCCCGATCCGCTCACAGGCGCCGTGAATGTTCCCGTTTACCTTTCTTCCACCTTTGAGCTGACTGGGATCGGCACCGATAGGGGCTACGACTATTCGCGTGCCGGCAATCCTACCCGTGCCCATCTTGAAGAGGCGCTTGCGGCCATTGAAGGCGGCACGTGCGGCCATGCATTTGCGAGTGGCATGGCGGCCATCTACGCGTTGGTGGCCACACTGCGCACGGGCGATCATTTGATCTGTTCGCACAACGTTTATGGCGGGACGACGAGGCTATTCAACCTGATCATTCAGCACTACGGGATCGAGATTGAGTACGTCGATACAGCGAATCTTGACGCGGTAAAGGCGGCGATCAAGAGGAATACGAAGCTGATACACATCGAGACGCCGACGAATCCGCTGATGGTGCTGACAGATATTGCGGCAGTATCGGAGGTTGCGCATGCGCATGGCGTAGAGGTGAGCGTCGATAACACGTTCATGTCGCCCGCGCTGCAAAGTCCGATAGCGCTGGGCGCGGACATTGTGATGCATTCGACGACGAAGTTTTTGAACGGCCACTCCGATGGCCTGGGCGGCGCCCTGATCGGTACGAAGCCGGAACATAAGGAACGATTCCTGCTGGTGCAGAAGGCGGCCGGCGGAATCATGTCGCCGTTCGAAGCATTTCTAGTGATGCGCGGCATCAAGACGCTACCTCTGCGGATGAAGCAGCACGAAGAGAATGGACGAGCAGTGGCGGAGTTTTTGTCGACGCAGAGCAAGGTGACGCGGCTCGCCTATCCAGGATTGAAGAGCCACCCGCAACATGAGCTGGCGAAGAGGCAGCAGCGCGGGTTTGGATCGATGCTGAGCTTCGACCTTGGATCGCGCGAGAAGGCGGGGAAGTTCCTGGGAGCCGTGAAGCTGTTCCTGAATGCAGAATCGCTGGGCGGAGTGGAGTCACTGGCCTCACACTCGGCGACTACGACGCATTTCGCTCTTACCGATGCGGAGCGGGAGAAGGTTGGCATCACGCAGGGGTTGGTTCGGTTGTCAGTTGGGATCGAGGACAAGGACGATTTGATTGCCGATCTGGAGCAGGCGCTGGCGGCGGTGTAAGGTTTTCTGACTGGATCGTTCGGATTCGTGCTTTCCCACTCATGCGCAAAAAGCGCGCATGAACGGGGCACCCGGCACCCGGCGGCTGGACTGACATTGTGCAACCATTTGGTTGCAGCATATACCCTATTACCCCGTCTCTGTAGAGAAGTATCCTGTTTCCATCGGCTTGCGGCGCAGGGTGGCCGCCAAATTACTCCAGCCACGGAGGTTAGCCGTAGATTCCTCTAGATAAGAGGCTTACGGCTGATTGTCGACTTGCTGCGTTTGAGAATATTGCGGAACGAACTGCCGTCCATTCGCTGGTTTAAGCGTAGCGAATTAGGCAGAAATTACCTGCAAATCCGGAGCAGGAATTTTGGCAATAACCGACTAGGCTAACCAATCTTTAAAAAGTGGTGGCGGCCTCGGCAGGTAAGGCCGCCACTTGTTCATTCAGCCAATCCCGGCGGAGGCGTGTAGTCGTCAGGGAAGGGGAGCATGAGATTATCTCCCCACTGAGGAAACTCGTGATCAAGTCTGTCCATAAATACTTTCCAGTTCGGCGAATATTTCATCAGCATGAGAATAGCCGCGAAATGCTTATCAAGTTTGGCTAGTCCAACATCTTCAGTGAGACGCTGAAACAGCTTGTGCTTTAGCCGTCCAGTTGCGTCGCGCGGTGTGAGACGATCAAGTTCCTTCCAGACACCCGGAGCTAATCGCTTGTAGATGACATTGTTAGTCCAGTGCCCTACAACACCGGGGCGCGCGGAACTCTCGTCATAGTCCCATCCGTTCAAACGATAAATCTGTCGATAGAATTCAAGAGGAAATGTTGGAAGATACGGACGTAACTCTTTCGCGACAAATTTCTCCAAAATGCGTGCGAGGGCATCTCGCTGGCGAACATCTTGGTAACCAGTAGCCTCATCGACAAGGGCAATGATTCCGACTATTGCCCATCCATGTTGTAATTTTGCGGCGCGTTCAGCCAATCGCTTCAACCGTCCATCAAGCTTTCCCTTTTGATCTGCGTCGATAATGACTGCGCAAATGTCAGGCAGAATTGTCGCTTCATAGCCGTCGGCAGGATTGCCCCCGTGGGGTGGAATGAATCTAATCGGAGAATTTAGGCGCGCGATTAAGTCTCTGATATCTATGCCCTTTAGCTGTAAGCGAGACATAAATTCTGCGATTCTGCGCGCGCCGCGCTGGCCGCCACCTTCTGACATGCCAATACTGCTCTGAAGCCCACGTTGAGCGAGTACGCGAGTGCCGTCCGAAAGGACGTAGCAGGGTATCTTGATGTCTGCGATTCGGAGAGGGCGGTCTAATGCACCGTAGTGGGCAAGAAGGGGCACACCTTTGCCTTCGCTCTCCCACCTCTTGCTCACGGCATTCCTTGCAATCTCGCTCCGCTGCTCGGGCGTCAACGCATTCTTTCTGGCGATTCCGCCCTTCGCTGCGCCAAGGTTGGACAGCATCTTAGCCGCTTCCGATGTAATCTTTAAAGCCATGACGCTACTTTAATACTTGCCCGAGAAAGAAGTCAACATTTATATTGCATTCCTGCCCGAGCAAGTATACATTGTAGCAATAGAAAACCCCGACCATCGCGCTAACGATGAACCGGGGTATGAATCCACCACAGCCGAAGCCGCGATGAACCCGCAAACTCATTATCCGGCGAAACGCTGTGGAACTCAAGGGAGAGTTCACAGTGCAAGAACCTCAGACCCTTTCAGAAGCCATCCGCTACTACTCCAACGAACAAACCTGCATTGATCTGCTAGCCTCCCTCCGCTGGCCTGATGGACAAGTGGTATGCACCGCTTGCGGCGAGATCGGAAACACTATTTGGCTTGCCAATCAAAAGCGCTGGAAGTGCCGGGGCTGCAAGAAACAGTTCTCCGTTAAGGTCGGCACGATCATGGAGGACTCGCCAATCTCACTCGACAAATGGATGGTCGCGTTTTGGATGCTAGCGAATTGCCGCAATGGTGTTTCGTCCTACGAGATCAAACGCGCAATCGGCGTGACTCAGAAATCCACTTGGCACATGCTTCACCGCATTCGACTCGCCATGACAGACCTCGCCACTGAGAAATTTGGTACTGATTTTCCGATTGAGATCGATGAGACTTTTGTCGGCGGCAAGGTTCGCAATATGCATAAATCGCGCCGCGATAAGAGACTGAACTACTCCGCTGGCAACGGCAAAGCTATTGTCATGGGGATGCTGGAAAGAGGCGGCAGGGTTCGCGCTAGAGTCATTGCGGACCGCAAGGTTCAGACCATGCGCCCCGTGCTAGAGGGCAGCATTGAGCGAGGCGCTAACGTCATCACAGACGAGCATGTGAGCTATCCATTCTTAGCCAAGGAAAACGAGTACGCACACGAAATCATCAATCACATCGAAGGATACGTTCGCGGCCACATTCACACGAATGGAATCGAAAATTTCTGGTCATGCCTCAAGCGCAGCTTGGGTGGAACGTATATCAGTGTTGAGCCGTTCCATTTGGAGCGTTACGTGGATGAGCAGGTATTTCGATTTAATCTCCGCAAACAAGAGAACACAGACGCCAGCAGGTTCAAGGCCGCATTGAAGGACATTGTAGGTCGCAGATTGACCTATGCGGAGTTGACGGGGAGGTTGAATCCAGCGGCCTAAATATCTTTACCGGAGACAGCGTGGGCCGCGCCGCCGATCTTGAGCACCCGCGCTGGAGTACAAGAAACTCAGTGCGAGCCGAAAGACAATCAGTGTGATGGTAGATTTTCAGGGTAGTCTCCGAGTTTCTTATCTAGACCGCCTAAAAAATCTAAATTTGGCTGAAATCGATCCTTGTCTAGTGGCCTACTATTGAGTGTTTGTATATCAGATTCAAGCAGATGGGGATTGAACAATCCGACACATTTATCTTCCTGCTGAGTCGCGTAATTTGGTGCGACCTGGTTTGATCCCGGCCTCAGCATTCTATCCATTGCCTTATGAACAACCGGACAAACACCTACACTCGCTTTGAACCAATCACTTTGGATCGTGTCTGACTTTTTAAGAATGCATGCCAAGTAGTTGATGCGATCATTCTCTGGTGATTGCGGTCCCATAACAGGGCCTCTACATCTTCCATTTGGTGGACACTCGCAATTTATTATTGTTTGCCTCCAATCCCCGGCCACCTTCTGGACTTGCCTTGTAACGTCTTCTAACTGTGCGCGTGCACTTGGTTCGGAAAATGATGGCTGCTCCCCAGTAGCCTGCTGTGGCGGAGTAGGCATAGGCTGCGGAGTCAGCGGTTTTGCCTCTGATGCTATTGCTTTAGTGGTGGATTTTGAAGGATATGCTGTAATCTCGTTACCCTTGCTGTCCACAAACTTAACTATCGGCGCGGGAGGTCCTTGGACTATAGGGGGACTGATCGACGTTGCGTCGCGCCAATCTATTAAGAAAAACGTCATCGCAATGACAAGCATCCAAAAGCGGACCTTGCCGCTATACAGAAACCTAAAAAAATCGGGGTGCTTGTTTTCCATCTTCACAAGCCCCTCGTGCTTCTCTTTGATTTTTTTGGCATACTCCATTGCTTGCCCAACGATGATCCACACCGCCACGATTCCAAACACAGTCCAGAGCGCCACGATCTTAGTCGGGCTGCCCACGTTATGCAGAACCCCAAAGACAGCATTAAATAACTCGATAAAAGATTTGAATTTCTCCCGCATGTCCGCGCCCACACCTCTCCCGTCCCCAGACACTCGCCCGCGTCGAAGGAATACTGGCTGGGATTTGATGAGAAGTATGGTTTCACTTGGCACCCCTTTGCGCCAATGGAACTTTTGGTCGCTGGTTAGCCTAGTCGGTTATTGCCGGAATTTTCGCTGATGAATCAGGAATTTACGCCATTCGACGAGAAGTCAGTGCTTGACGTCCAAGTTGCAAGAGCCAGGAAAAGAAAGCGGACCTCAGGATGACACGGCATCGAGTGGGGCGAGATAACTAGTGACCCATGGGGGCGGCGGGGAGTTTTTTGGGGCGTTGCATCAGGAACGGGAGCGGGATGAGGACGGTGGTGACCGCGACCATGACCCAGATGACATCGACGTAGGCGAGAAGGCGGGCCTGTATCTGGGCCATGCCGTAGATCTGCGCGCCGGCGTGATGAATCGCATCAGGCAATGCTGATCCGCGCTGCATCCATGCGCCGGTGAGGCCACCCCGCATCTGGTCATATGCTGGGTTGCCGGACGCGGCCTTTGGTACGAGCATGGCAAGGTGCTTCTGGCTCAAACGTGCCAACAGGGTGGTGATGAAGCTGATGCCCACGCTTCCGCCTAGATTGCGCATGAGCGCTGTTAGTCCGCTGACCTCGTTGTATTTTTCCTGCGGGATTCCTGAGTAGCAGAGCGTGTTGATGGGGATAAACAGAAAGGGCAGGCCGAGGGCGATGAAGACGCGCCAGCTGACTGCCTGGCCGAAGCTGACATTGGGGTTGATCGACGTCATACGCCACAGACCAAAGGTGGTGATGACGAAGCCGATGGCGACGAGCTTGCGCGCGTCGAATTTGGGCGCGAGTGCGCCCGCGACGGGGAAGAGGAACATCAGCACAAGTCCGCCGGAGGAGACCGCCATGCCGGCCTGTCGGGCGGAATAACCCATGATTTCCTGCAGGAATTGCGGGATCAGAACGGTCGACGAATACAGGGCGACGCCCACCATGAACATGACGAGCTGGGTCATGCCGACGTTGCGGCGCGCAAAGAGGCGCAGGTCGAGGACGGGGTGTTCGATGGAGAGTTCGCGCCAGAAGAAGAGCGTAAGTCCGATAATCGATGTGATCAGAAGCGTAACGATGAAGCGAGAGCTGAGCCAGTCGTCTTCCTGACCCTTATCGAGCATGATCTGGATGGAGCCGATGGCAATGATGAGGAGGCCGAGCCCCCAGTAGTCGATACCCTCGCGACGCTTGCGGACTTCGGCGAGATACGGCGGGTCTTCGACGAGGCGGTTGGAAAGATAAAGCGAGATGATGCCGACGGGGATGTTGAGGAAGAAGATCCAACGCCAGGTGTAGTTGTCGACGATCCATCCTCCGACAGTCGGGCCGAGGACGGGGGCGGTGACGACGGCGACTCCGTATACGGCGAAGGCCATGCTGCGTTTCTGGGGCGGGAAGGTGTCGGCGAGGATCGATTGCTCGCTAGGCTGGAGGCCGCCTCCAGCAGCGCCCTGGAGCACACGGAAGAAGACCAGCATGCCGAGAGTAGGGGCGATGCCGCAAAGCAGGGACGCGACGGTGAAGAGGAAGACGCAGCTCATGTAGAAGCGCTTGCGACCGATGCGGTTGGCGATCCAGCCGCTGATGGGCAGCACCATGGCGTTGGCTACGAGATAGCTAGTAAGGACCCAGGTGGCCTCCTCCGGGCTGGCGCCGAGCGAGCCGCCGATGTGGGGCATAGCGACGTTGGCGATGGAGGTGTCGAGCGCCTCCATGAAAGTGGCGAGCGTGACGGTAATGGCGATGGCCCAGGGATTGGCCCGGGGTCGCCACGTGTCGTGGAATGTGGTTGTCGCCGCGGCGGCCACGCCAGATCCTTTCAGATTTGAAGGTGCTTCGTTTAGCCGCCGAGGCAGCAGATGATACGAGGGAGTGCTGACACCAGATTAACGGAATTTGGACGCCTTGAGGGCTGGCGGAGGTATGTAATCCTGAGAGGAGATGCAAGGCACTCAATCAGTTGCGGAGATGCGGGCTGAGGCGGACTTTCTGGTGCTGGGAGTGGATACCTGTGGGCCATCGGGGACGGTAGCGCTGGCGCGGCTCAAGAGTGGGGCAGCGAGGATCCTGAGACAGACCGAACTCGCAGGGCGGAGCTTTTCAGCAACGCTGGTGGCGGCCATTGGTGACCTGCTGACGGGGTTCGGGATAAAGCTGGGTGAGATCGGCGCAATTGTCGTGACGAGTGGGCCGGGGAGCTTTACAGGGGTTCGCGTGGGTTTGAGCGCGGTGAAAGGGCTGGCGGAGCCGGGGCAGATTCCGGTGGTTGCGGTGTCTCGGCTGGGGGTGTTGTCGGCGAAGGCTGGAGTCGGGTCGGCGGCATTGGACGCTCATCGGCACGAGGTTTTTCTGCGGCTCGTCGGAGAGGACGGTTGTACGCGAGAGTTGCTGGCGGGAGCGGAGGAGTTGTCGGACGTGCATGCGCAGCCGGCGCAGATTGCGGTTTGCGATGATCAGGCTGCGGAACTCCTGAAAGCGTCGTGGCAAGGAGTCGAACTGGTTCGAAGCGATGCGCCGACCGCGGCGGATGCGATTCAACTATGCGTGGCGCGGATTCTGCGACGGGAGTTTGACGATCTGGCACTCCTGGATGGGCACTATCTGCGGCGATCGGATGCGGAGATCTTCGGCGATCCGACGGCACCGAAGGCGCAGCGAGCATGAGCGGCAAATCGTCGATCTTGATTCGCACGATGAGCGCGTCGGACATTGACCGGGTGGTGGAGATCGCCTCTGGGTTGGATCATGCGCCGCAGTGGCCACGGCGCGTCTACGAGGCTGCACTGAGTGAATCTTCTCCGAGGCGCATTATTCTGGTCGCCGAAGACGCAGGAACCGGAGCGGCGGTGGGCTTTGCGGTGGCTGTGATGGTTCCATCGGAAGCTGAATTGGAGTCGATTGGCGTCATGGCGGGATATCAGCGCCAGGGTGTCGGGCGACGGCTTTTCGAGGCAGTAAGTGCTGAACTTTCTCGTGTTCAAATACGCGGATTGGTGCTTGAAGTGCGCGACTCAAATAAGGCTGCGCGAGGCTTCTACGGGTCCTTTGGGTTTATCGAAGTGGGACGACGGCCGGGCTACTATGCTGACCCCGTTGAGGATGCCATTCTGATGCGTTTGGATGTCGAGGGCAGGCCGGATGCTGAGAAACGAGCGCATCGTAAGGTCGAAATGTGATTTGTGTCACGTGTGCTGATTGTGGATCAAGAAATCCACAGCTCCGGGCATTTTCTTGTGTCTTCCCGCTTGCCGATTGCGCGCCGGAGGACTATATGTATTTGGTTAAGAAGGGTCGGAGGTGCTTGATGGATGAGATAAATGACTCCACGCTGAGCGAAGAAATTGGCCGTCTTCATGCCGAACATCGTCGCTACGCTCAGCGGTTGGAAGAATTGCTTCAGAAACCTTATCTCTCTACGGATGAGGAACTCGAAGAAGTTCGCTTGAAGAAGCTGAAACTACATGCCAAGGACCTGATTTACGCTCTCGAGCATCGGGCCCCGGCAATCGCGTAGAGTTTCAGACCTTCGGGTCGTATGACGATGAAAGGAACGGCTGAGCCGTCCGGTTTCAGCCGCGCGCAGGATGAGATTCTGCTGCCGCGCTCTCCGTGTCCAATTCAACCGTATAATCGTTAGGGACAATGGTTCGTGACGGTTACATCTACGGTATGAGTCTGGTGGCAGTGGCAGCAGTGTTGGCATGGGCCACTGGCACGTGGGTATGGAGTATCGTGCCCGTTCTTCTGGGCGCATTTTTCGTGTGGTTCTTCCGCGATCCTCAACGTGAAATACCTAATGGACAAGGATTGCTGGTTTCGCCTGCCGACGGGTTGGTGACCGAAACCGTTCGCATTGAAACGCCCAGCGGTCCGCGGCAGCGCATCAGCATTTTCCTGAATGTCTTCGATGTGCACGTGAACCGCTCTCCAATTGCGGGGGAGATCACGGCAGTTCGCTATCAGAGGGGGAAATTTCTGAATGCGATGAACCAAAAGTGTGCCGATCTCAACGAACAAAATATCGTGACGGTACACGGCGAGGGCATGGAGATCGTTTTCAAGCAGATCGCGGGGTTGATTGCCCGGCGGATCATCTTCAACCATCGCGTGGGTGACCGCGTGGAGCGGGGCCAGCGCGTCGGGCTGATCAAATTCGGTTCGCGCACGGACGTCATACTGCCTGCCGAGGCAGAGATTCGCGTCAAGACCGGACAGCGGGTGAAGGGCGGATCGTCCATCATTGCTGAGATGCCGGAGTCTGAGCTTGCTGTGGGTGTGACTGCACAGCGGAAGACTGCGAGTGCGAGCGCAGAACCTGAGATCGTCGAAGGAGACGAAGCTTGAACTTCTCTGAAGCAGAGCTCGCCAAGGCCAAGAAAAAGGCGCGTCTGCGGCGGGGCATGTTTATTCTGCCGTCACTTTTCACCGCGATGAATATCGGCGCGGGCTATTTTGCGATTACGCAGACCATTGAAGCAGCCAGCAGCGCGGCACAGACGAACGGCGCACAGATGCACCTGGATTGGGCGGCAATCGCGATCCTGCTGGCTATTCCGTTCGATTCGCTTGATGGGCGGATCGCGCGCATGACGAATACAGCAAGCGATTTTGGCCGGGAACTGGATTCGCTGGCGGACGTGATTACATTTGGCGTCGCGCCGAGTTTGCTGGCGTTTGTGTGGGGCTTTCATTTCCTGCCCGACACCATTAATCCGCAGCTCCGTCAGCATCTCGTCCAGGCCGGAGCGTTTATTTGCTTTCTGTTTTTGATGGGCGGAGCCTCGCGACTGGCTAGATTCAACATCAGCCATGATCCGAAGCCGAGAAATCCAGGAAGGCCTGATCGCAAATATTTTGTGGGCATGCCGATTCCCGGAGCTGCGGGTCTGCTGGCGGCTACGGTGCATTTCTTTTATGGGATACCGGTGCAGGCATGGTGGGTGGCGATACCCTGGCTGATCCTGGTGGGCCTTGCGGGATTCTTAATGGTGAGCACGTGGCGATTCTGGTCGGGCAAGGAGATCGACCTTGGTCGCAGTCATCCATTCCAGCTACTGTTCATCATTGCGATTGTGCTGTATGTAGTCCTCCGCTATTCCGGCGTGGTTTTGTTCGCGATTGCGCTGGTATACATGTTTTCGGGTATCTGGGCGCGGGCTGCGTATGGATGGTCGCGCCGGCGGCGGCGAGGACAACGAAACGATTCGAAAGGGCTGCCTGAGGGCCCCGATCCTGATCCGCTGCATCACTCCTGAGTACAAACGACAAGAAGGAAGCCTGTGTACAAGATTGCCATCGTTGGAGCGTCCACACTGCTGGGGAAAGAGTTGAAAGAGGCTCTTACCGAGTCGTCGCTTGCCACAGCGAGCTTCACCCTCTTTGACGAAGAAGAGGGCCTTGGCCAACTCGATCAACTTGGCGACGAGGTCACTTTTGTTCAAGCTGTGAGCGGGGAGTCGTTCGAGCACGTGGACTTCACCTTTTTCTGCGGAACAGAGACCATGACGCGCAAATACTGGCGTGAGGCACTGCGAGCCGGATCGACGGTGCTGGATCTTTCAGGTGCTCTCGACCAGGAGCCCGGGGTTCTGGTGCGTTCGCCGTGGGTGGGAGAGCAGGATGTAGCCGCCGATTTGTTTACCCCGGCGGTGGTTCCAGCGCATCCGGCAGCACTGGCGCTGGCGCTTTTGATGGAGCGCTTACAGCAGACTGCTCCGGTGAGGGAAGCTGCGGCGACCGTTATGCTGCCCGCGAGCGAGTTTGGCCGGGCCGCGATGGATGAACTTCATCAACAGACGGTAAATCTTTTGAGCTTTCAATCGATACCGCGCGAGACGTTTGACGCGCAACTGGCTTACAACCTGCTTTCTGGCTTCGGCGAAAATTCCAAAGTCCGCATGGGCGCGATGGACGCGCGGATACGGCGTCAGTACGCCTCGCTAGCTGGGAGACGCCTCTCAGTTCTGGCGATACAAACGATCAGCGCGCCCGTTTTTCATGGCCACACCTTTTCGATCTTCGCCGAACTGGAGCGGCCGGTGGACTTATCGGCGCTGGAAGACGCGTTAAGTGGTGACCATGTGGATCTAGTGCTTGAAGACACTGATTCGCCTTCGAATCTCTCGGCCACCGGACAGAACGATGTGCTGGTTCGGCTTCGACTTGAGCCGGGGACGCGCAATGCAAATGAATCGGCGCGGGTCTGGTTATGGGCGGCGTCGGACAATTTGCGGCTGTTTGCTCAAAATGCGGTGGAGTGTGCGCTGGACCTGCGAAGGCTGAGGCCGCAGGGCACGGTGCAGTAGGTTACGGCATTCGAAGTCAATTCAGAATTATCTGCAGCAACGCGTCCACAACTGCTCGATGTAGCTGTCGGTCATGCCGGCGATGTAGTCAGCTACTGTCCTGGCCAATCCCTCGCTTGGAATCTGAAGCTGGTGATCGGCGGGGAGCAATCCGGGATCGCCCATCAGCGCTGAGAATAGATCGCGCACGAGCCGGGCGGCGCGCTCATGCTCTTCTTCCATTCCGGGCGAGTTGTAGAAGTTGGTATATAGAAAGCCCTTGGCTGTAGCGCGTTCCGCCTCCATAGCCGGGCCGAGTGCCGCAATTCTTCCGGGAGCATTCCGGATATCTTCAAGCGTGGTAGCTCCCAGAGCGTTGACGCGACTTCGCACCTCATCGATCAAATCTGTGACCAGGGCGTTGAGCATGCGATTCAGGGTTTCATAGACTGCCTGCTTCGACTGCGCCAACGGGTATTCATTTGTCACTTCGTCATGGAACCGGCGGAAGAAGGGCACTTGATCCCGGACAGCCTCGAGGTTAAGGATGCCCGAATCGAGTCCGTCATCGAAATCGGCGGTGAGGTAGGCGATTTCGTCAGCGAGATCGATTAATTGCGCTTCCAGCGGAGGGCGAAGATCGAGGAAGTATTCAGCGAGCTCGGGATGAGAGGCGGAGGTGTAATCGCGAGAGTGCTTGATGATGCCTTCGCGCACGCCGAGTGTGAGATTGAGGCCGCGGTATGCAGGGTATCGCTCTTCGAACCAGGTAACGATGCGGAGCGCGTGCAAGTTGTGGTCGAAGCCAAGGCCGTACTGCCGCAAAGCGGTGTCGAGGGCTTTCTCGCCGGCGTGGCCAAAGGGAGGATGTCCGATATCGTGCGCCAGGGCGAGGGTTTCGGCGAGTTCGGAGTTCAAACCGAGAGACACCGCAATTGTTCGGGAGATCTGCGCCACTTCGAGGGTATGCGTGAGGCGGCTGCGGAAATGGTCGCCCGGTAGATCGCGAGCGAGCCGGGAGAATACCTGGGTTTTCCCTGCGAGGCGGCGAAAGGCGCGAGCGTGGAGAATGCGGGCGTTATCGCGAGCGAAGGGAGAGCGATAGGGATGGGGAGTCTCGGGATGCTTGCGAGCGGCTAGCGTGCCATAGCCATCGACGGCTATATTTTCGGCCAGCAAGGCATTCATTTGGATTTGAAAACTCATCCTGTTACGGTCTTAGTCTGGTTATACCGCAGAAATGCAGGCGCACGCACAAAGATCCCTACAGGGTCGGAGGAGAATGAGAAGATCGTCTTCACCGGATTGCTACGAACGTGTTTGAAGTCACCATTGTGAGGGATGCACGGTGCTATAGAATCCTTCCTGCGACAGGATTGGACAATTACCGGGTTTCCGGAGTACCATCCTGCCGATTTTAGAAAGTGCGCGGGCGGGCGTCGTAATCTCGCGCATTCCGAGATTTTTCACTTCGGACTGGAGGCAAGAATGAAGGCGATGAAATGTGTTGCGTTGGCCCTGGTGGCCTTTGGAGTTGCATTCACGACAGGCTGCGACAGGCACTCGAATAAAGAAGTCTTCTACATGGTGTCGTCAAACATGGCGCTGCCGTACTGGCAGACCGCCGCCAAGGGTTTCAACAAAGCAGCTTCGCAATACAAGGTCACCGCGAAAGTGGTGGGTCCTGAAAACTACGATCCGCAGGCAGAATTGGCGGAGTTGCAGAAGGCAGTTGCGGCAAAACCCGCCGGCATTCTGATTTCAGTCGCGGATGTGTCTGTACTTGGACCCGCGATTGATTCGGCGATCGGCGCCGGTGTTCCCGTGATCACGATCGATTCTGATGCGGTGGGGAGCAAGCGGCTGTTCTTCATCGGCACGAACAATCTGGAAGCCGGAAGAATGGGCGGCCATCGCGTGATTGAACAACTGGGCGGCGTCGGAAACGTGGTGTTCTTCACGATTTCAGGTCAGCCGAATATGGAAGAGCGGCTGAAGGGATTCAAGGACGTTTTGGATACCCGGCCTGGAATTCACATTATTGACGTAATCGACATCAAGAACGACGCCCGTACGGCGTTCGACAAGACCCAGGAGTTGATGGTGCAGACGGGGCCCAAAAAAATCAATGCGTTTGTCTGTCTCGAATCAGCATCGGGGAAAATGGTCTCGGACGCGGTTAAGCGCACGAATGCTGGTGATCGCGTTGTGGTGGCCTGGGACGTGAATCAAGACACCCTGGACGGTATCAAGGGTGGCTCTATCAACGCAACGGTTGCGCAAAAGCCTTTCACGATGGGATTTATAGGCTTGCGGTCACTCGACGAGATTTTCCATGCGCCGCCGGTTGCGCTGTCAACGGACTATAGCCAAGATGCATTTTCGCCGTTCCCGGTGTTTATCGACACCGGTACTTCACTGGTCGATAAGCACAACGTGGACGCCTATATTTCGTCCGCCGAGGCGCATCAGTAACAAATGGGCTGGGAGTCGGATTGGAAAGAACAGAACTTAACTAAACAGCGCGGCAGCGTTCATGTAAATGAAAGCTGCCGCAAGTTTTTTGTGACAGAATGACGGCGATTAGAACTCGCTGCGATGTAAACGTAATGCTAAATCGATTCCTAAAAAAATTCCTCGGAACTCATCCGAAGAGGCCTTGACGCTGGGCGGAATTGGGTCCAACATAGGCAGCAAATAGCCGTTGTGCGCTTGAGGATGATCTCTTCAGGAGAACACTCGCTGACAACGAAATGATCGACCGGGCTCGATAGCCAATTTTCGCGAAAAGAAATGCGGGACGAGCAATGGTAGTCAAAACGCAACTGAAAGGCAGCGAAGTCACGGGGCTGCGTATTGGCGCGCGAAATGTGCGCAGGTACTTTCCCAAGGACATCCGCGTGATTGAGTTGCAGCTTGATCACTTACAAATACAGTGCGGACTTTCTCCGCAGTTCTGGCAGGGACAGCCGGAGATTCACGATCCTCGCCTGTGCGAATGGTTGGATTTCAAAGTTATTCACAACCAGGGGGGACGCAAGGAAGTCAGACTGGCAATGATTCCGTCCGGCAAAAATATCTTCACGCTGCGCCCTTCTGCGTTAAAAGGCGACGGAATGAGCAGCATGGAGCCACTGGCGGCGGCCTGAGTTCGGGTATTCGCGACTAGCTCACGAGAAAGTGTGGTTTAGATGAAACGGCACCTCGAAAATAGAGCGATCGAAGCGTTGCGGGAGACTTTGGGGCAAATCTCAGTAATCAAAATAAAAGAGATCGAGGTCGAAGATTTTCGTCCTCGCGGCGAGCGAACGATCATCGCGCGCGTCGAGATATACGGGCATGCCCATGAGTTGGTTTGCAAGTTGGTAGGGAGTGGCAATGCGCATGAATTGCAGCGCGCATTTTTGGAATTGGGTAAGCTCCACGCCCGTTTCTCTAAAGGGACGACTTCAGTCTTGATTGCGCCTTCCTTGTCAGAAGAAGCCCAGGATTTATGCCGAGATAGCAATATTGGATTTTTGGATCTTGAAGGGAACGCCCGTCTCTATCTGGACGAAGTTTTCATCGTGAAGCGCTCGCTGCCACTTCACAAAACGCTTCCGCCTCGGGTTGAAACATTGCCCACGTGCGAAACGGCCCACTTTGCAGATTTTGCAAAGAGCGCGCCGGGGTTCCTCAGCCAAGGCGGTAAACATTAAGGGCGACCAGTGCGCTGGCCGCCCTTAATGTCCTGATGGTTCTGAGTAGGCTACTCAGGCTTGTTCGGACCGGTTGTATTCTCTTGCTTTGCCAGCTTTACGCGTGCCGTTTCCAGCTTCTTCTGAACTTTGGCGACCTCGGTTGGTTCCACATCGGGAGGCGCAGATTTGGAATACTCCGACAGTGAGAGTTCCCACTGCGCAGCTGCGAGCCGAATGCGACCGGTCTTCTCGTAAAGATCCCCAAGGTGGTCGTGAACGGTGGGGTCGGTCTGATCGCGTTCAACGGCCTGGCGAAGATTCTCTTCAGCCAACTCGTACTGACCGAGCTTAAAGTAAGCCCAACCAAGAGAATCGAGATAGGCGCCATTCATCGGTTCGAGTTCGACGGCTTTGCGGATCATCTTTAAAGCTTCAGGGAGCCGGTTGCCTTTATCGGCCAACATGTAGCCGAGATAGTTCAACACCATGGCGTTATTGGGGTCGAGTTCGAGCGCCTGGTGGAAGTATTGCTCCGCCGGTTCGAAGTGCTTTTGCCGCTCCGCCAAGCCACCCTTCAGGAAGAGGAGGTAGATGTTGTCTTCCTTCTTGGAGGTGATGGACGTGGCCTTGTTGAGGGCATCTTCAGCATCTTTCCATTTGCGAAGGCGCGTGTAGATCTGTCCGAGGGTAATCCAAGTTTTCTGATCGTCGGGGTTGTTTTTTAGCAAGCCCTTGGCCATGGCAATGCCTTCATCGTCCTTGCCTTGGTCCACAAGTTCAGCCGCAAGCATCAACTTCAATTCCTGGTCCTTGGGATTTGAGTCGACGGCCTTGTGGGAGACGGCGATCGCTTTATCAAACATTTTGGCGTCGCGATAGACATCGACCTGATTCTGATATCCACGGAGCGCGTTTTCGCCACCGAGATCGATCATCTTCTGGTAAGTGGAGATGGCTTCATCGACCTTGTTTTGCTCGTGATAAACCGCACCAAGCCGTTCGAGGAAGATTGCGCGATTGTTTTTTTCGTCAGCGGTATAAGCGCCATTAGCGTGAGAGGTCAGGTCGACCATGTGTTCGTAGACCTGGGCGGCCTCGTCATATCGGCCGAGAACATCGAGGAGCAGCCCTTCGTTGTATCCCGCCTCGAGAGAATCTGGGTCTTTCTTAACGGCTTTTTTAATGGTCGTGAGTGCTTCTTCGTATTTGCCCTGTCGGCGGAGGATCTCGCTGATGTGGACCGTTGTGCTGGAGTCTTGCGGATCGGCGTCTGCGAGTTGGCGGTATTGCTTTAGAGCCGCATCGAGCTGATTGTCGTTGAGGAGCGCCTGAGCGAGCGCAGCAAGGTTGTGCGCATCCTCAGGATCTAGATCGACAGCGCGCTTGTAAGCGTCGATTGCGTCTTTCGGCCGCTTTAGCTGGTCGTAAACGCCGCCTAGAGCAAACTCCATCTTCGGAGTGCGCTCGGAGACAGGTACGGCTTCGATGACTTTCGAAGCATGCGCGAGGTCACCGTTCTCCGCGTAGAGTCGGGAGAGATTGAGAACGACTTCTTCGGAATCAGGGTCGAGATCCTGGGCAGCCTTGAATTGCTCCTCTGCCTTTTCGTTCTGATGCTTCACCGTGTAGAGCTGTCCCAGTACCATTCGATCTTCCACGCTTTTGGAGTCGAGTGTGACAATCTTCTGGAACTCGGCGATTGCCTGGTCGAGCGTGTTGCCGGTAGGGGACGAAGAGGAAACCGAGTTTTGCGCTTCACTCAACTGGCGCAGGTAGAGGCGGCCGAGCAGGCGGTGGGCATCGATATCGTTTGGCGAAGTTTTGAGCAGGCCGCGTGCGGTGGCTTCAGCCTCCCGCACTTGCCCGGTACGGAAGTACAAATCTGCCAGCTCATCGTTGAGCTGCGGCGATTCGGGGTCGGCGCTGAGAGCGGTTTTATATTCCTCAACGGCGTGGCGCATAAATTCCGGCCGGCCCGAGGCGATCGCGTCCTCTTCGTAAATATGCGCAAGGCCTGAGTGGTAGTAAGCCTGGGAACGGTCGGGAGCGGGTGTCGAAGCGGCCGTAGGGGTCGGTTTCGGGTCGGATTTGGGCTCCGAGGCGCTCGCTGGCGGCGGTTGTCCGGGCTTGGCCGGGGCATTTGGAGCTTGGGCAGCCAGAGAAGTTCCAGCAACCAGAGAAAGTGCGAGCGGCAGCCAAAGAGATGGCGATAATGTTTTTATTTTCATGATCCTCGGGGATCCAGTGAATGTCTTATCCGGGGAGGCAACAATACCTCCCGACCGGGCGGTTAAAGCTTTGATGCCGCCAATGCGCCGACAAAGCCCGCCTATGTTAAAGACGATTTTACCTGTGAATAGTCGCAGAGAACCATCGGAATGAGGCGTTTTCGGGAGCCTGGTAATCTAACTGGTTTCTTTGGGATTGTCGAAATGACCGAGTGTCAGAGATTTGAACCGAGCAGCCAACCACTGTCCCGGAGTGACTTAAGCTGACGGCGCATTATTTCAGTTTGCCGACTCATACGTTCGAGTTGCCGTTCACCGGGATGTTCTTCGGCGGGAATAATCAGAATGGTACCGTGATCCGGCTCGGGCCAAGTCGAATCGGGAACTTGATTCTGGGGATCCAATTGCGCGTCGAGCCACTGAAGGCGCTTCCGAAGTAAATTGAGCTGATTTTGGACCGCAGCGGATTGTTTCCAGCCCGATTCGCCTTGCAGTGCTGTGAGGGTGGTGACGCTTTGGGCAAAGCGGCGCAGGTACGTTACGAACGCAGTCGCAAAATGCGCAAAGGGCAGGCGCCTGGGCCAGGACTCCGCGAGCAGGCGTTGTAGCGATTCGTCAGTATCGTTGTGCGCGAGGCCAGCGCGCCGACGGGCACTTGCGAGGGAACGTGGCGAGGAGGAATCGCCCCTCCAAGCCGCTAATAGTTGCTCAAGATAATTCCGGTCGGCGGCGAGGCTGGCGCGGAGGAACGCGGGTGCTCGATCGCGCTCATAGATGGGGAAGAGAAACATCATGGCAATGATGGAAATGACCGCTCCCGCAAACGTATTCAGGATGCGGATAAGAGCCAGTTGCCAATCGCCGGAATAGGGAAGCCACGCCAGCACGAACGCAGGCGTGAG
The DNA here is from genome assembly GCF_039994875.1 of Telmatobacter sp. DSM 110680. GTDB lineage: Bacteria > Acidobacteriota > Terriglobia > Terriglobales > Acidobacteriaceae > Telmatobacter. The sequence goes on from NZ_CP121196.1 coordinate 2,713,786, forward strand.
AAAGAATGCAAAAGCCGCGTAGCTGATGGGCAGAACCGCAATGGCCAGCAGCGAAAGCGGAAAAAGAACGGCTGCGATGACGAGTTGGTTGTGCAGCAGCACAGCAAGGATGGCAGCGAAAATACCTCCGCCGACCGTGCCTCCAATGCGTTCAAGCCCGCGGCGAAGGGTGCCAGAGACGTGAGGCTGGAGCACGATGAGCGAAGTCAGTAGGAGCCAATAGCCATGGTCGATGTGCAGTAGAAGGATCAGTGCCACATCCAGCCCACACACAACAGTCACGCGCAGAGCATGACGCAGCGTCAAGGAACTGAAAGCAAAGTTGGCGGCGAGGAGATCGAGATTCGGACGTAGCCTGGATTGTCTCAGGCGTTGGTCGACGTGTTCTGCAAGCGCTGTTGTAGACGCGGGATCGCTGGAGACTTCTGGAGATTGGCCGAGCCGCAGTAACGATGCGCTTTCGATGGAAGACTGAAGAACAGAGGCAGATTCTGCGACCTGGGCCAGAAGAAAGCTGTCGTTCGGATCAGAAGAGTTGAGACAGCCCGCGAGATAGTGCGGCAATCGGTCCATTTCGCGCCATTTTGCGCGGGCATGCGCCACGGTCAAGCTGCGGCGACGTGTGAGCAGGGTCGCGATCCAGCGTTCGGCGGAGCGAAGGTCGGAGAGACTCTCGAGTCCACGCTGAAAGCATTTTGAGCCGCTTTGATTTGCGGCCTGCGCCTCCAGATGCTCAGCAAGCGCGACCGTGCGCGCAATGAGAAGATCGGCGTGTTCAAGCAGGACGACGAACTGGCGAGCACGTGTCGAATCCGCTTGACGCTCGCCCTGGGCGTTGGCAACGGCTTGCCAGCCATGCTCGACGGCTCGGCGAATCCGGTACTGGTGGTGCTGAGCGAGGCGATGCCAAAGGGCCGGTGCAGGAGTGAGACGGTTCGTTTCCTCCCGCGTGGCGAGGTCATAAACCGAACCCAGAAAGGAAGCAAGTTCGTTGTAGCAGTCGGCGACGGCGAGGCGGGCTGGACGATATGCGTCGAGCGGCCAAAGGAGCAAGGAGAGTACGGCTGCCCAAACGCCACCCGCGAAAAGAGCGATCGACCAGCTCAGCGCCGTGGTCCAGTTGGCGGGCGGTGCGCCAATGCCGCAGATGTAGATGACCTGTACGAGCAGACCTGCGGAGGAAAACGGCGGACCGAGTGCGGCGAGATAACTCCAAAAGAAGCAAAAGGCGATGGTGACGGGGACAGCCCATACAAGGCTTCGACCGGCGACGCAGCCAAGAAAAAGTCCCGCGGCACCTCCAAACGAAAGTGTGGCAAGACTCGCGAGTCGCGAGCGATAAGGTCCGCCAGTGTCGGCAAGGATGGCTTCGAATCCGCCCAGTGCAGCCCAGCCGAGAATACTTAGGCCAGCAAGATCTCCAATTACCAGGGGCGTACACAGCGCCACAGCAGCGCGTAGGCCGCGAAACCAATCCATCTGGCGCGCGAGGGAGCGCAAACGAGCGCGACCGATGGTTGGGGACTCGGCGAAATTCGTCATGCCGTGAGCTTTCTGCTGCCTTGAATCAATGGCGGAAGTGCCGGATTCCCGTGAAGACCATGGCGAGGTCTAGGCGATCAGCGGCGCCGATTACGTCGTCATCCTTTACCGAACCGCCAGGCTGAATGACGGCGGTCGCGCCGGCTGCTGCAACTGCTTCGAGTCCATCAGGAAACGGGAAGAAGGCGTCAGAGGCCGCGACGGTTCCTTTGAGTGGAAGCACGGCTTTTTGTGCGCCGAAGCGAGCGGCGTCCACGCGGCTCATCTGGCCAGCTCCGACGCCGACGGTCTGGCCATCCCGCGCATAGACGATGGCATTCGATTTGACGTGTTTGCAGACGCGCCACGCAAAGATTAGGCTGCGGAGTTCTTCGGCGGAAGGAGGACGCCAGGTGACGACCTTGAGTTCGTCCTCGGTGACGCGGCCAGTATCGGCATCCTGAATAAGCAGGCCGCCGGAGACGTGTTTGACCACGGGCCGGAGGGGAGCGGGACGGACTTCGACGAGTCGCAGATTCTTTTTGGCGGCGAATCGTTCGCGGGCTTCAGGAGTGAATTGCGGAGCGGCAATGGCTTCGACAAAGAGCTTTGCGATCTCGGCTGCGGCTTCTGCATCGACGGGTCGATTGATGCCGATGACGCCACCGAATGCGGAGACGGGATCGCTGGCCAGCGCCTTCTGATAGGCCTCAAGCACCGTGTGTCCAGTTGCAGCGCCGCAAGGATTGGTGTGCTTGACGATGATGACGGCGGGCTCATCGAATTCCTGCGCAAGTTCCCAGCAAGCGTCCAGATCAACGAGGTTGTTGAAGCTGAGTTCTTTGCCCTGCAGTTGTGTGGCACCGGCGATGCCGAGGCCGGAGCCGTCACTGTAAAGCGCGGCGCGCTGATGAGGATTTTCTCCGTAGCGCAACGATTGAGCCAATGGCATGTTGATGCGGAGAGTGGACGGCAACTCCGGCGCTGCTGATTGCGACTTCGGCGCGATGGGCTCAATGGGTTTGGGGGCTGTGGCAATTGAATCGAGCGTGTTGGCGATCGCGGAGTCATAAGCAGCCGTGGTGGCGAATGCCTGCTTCGCGAGGCGCCAGCGGGTTTCGCGGGTCAGGGAGGCGCCGTTGGCGCTTTTCATCTCATGGATGAGATCGGGGTAATCCGTGGGACGCGTGACGATGGCGACATCTTCGAAGTTTTTGGCGGCGGAACGGACCATGGATGGACCGCCGATGTCGATGTTCTCAATGAGGTGGCCGAATGCGACGCCGGGCTGGGCGGCAGTCTTTTCAAATGCGTAGAGATTCACGACGACCATGTCGATGGGCAGGATGCCGTGGCTGGCGACGGCTGCCTCGTGCTCGGCGTTGCCGCGAATATAGAGTAGGCCGCCGTGGACGCGCGGGTGCAGCGTTTTGACGCGGCCGTCGAGCATCTCCGGGAAGCCGGTGAGTTCGCTAATGTCCTTCACGGCGAGACCGGCCTCGCGAAGCGCGCGCGCGGTGCCGCCGGTGGAGATCAACTCCACGCCGAAGCCGGCAAGGGCATTTGCGAATTCAACCAGACCGGTTTTGTCGGTGACGCTAAGAAGCGCTCGCCGAATCGGCTTTGTCGTACCTGTCGATACACTCACAGTTCTGCTCCTGATAGACCAAACAACAGACTACATGGAAATGCCTGGTCGAATTTGAGCGTAGATTTGCACCGGTTTGGAGTTCGGTTCTTGTGCGTAAATGGATGCAGGCGATGGATTAGAGTGGAGATATGAGTAGCATTCCCCCTCCACCCCAGGGAAACGGCTCCTATCGTGGGGGAGCCGGCGCAGAACCGGAAATTCTTAGACCGACTGCGGGCTACATTCCTACGCCACAACCGGTAGTGAGAAGGCGGCGATCTTTCTGGGCCACCGCTCCGGCGACCTATGTTCTGGTTGGCATCAATTGCGCTGTCTTTGTGGCAATGTTACTCAGGGGCGTTGGGGTTATCAGCCCAACCGCTGAGCAATTGATGCAGTGGGGCGCAAACAATGCTGGTTCGGTGCTGATCAACGATCAGTGGTGGCGGATTGTTACAGCGATGTTTGTGCACGTGGGCATCATTCATCTGGCTACGAATATGTGGTGCCTCTGGAACCTGGGGCTTCTGGCTGAACCCCTGATTGGCTCGTTTGGTGTTGCTGCAGTTTATGTGCTGACTGGCGCGGCGGGGAATTTGCTGTCGGTGATCTGGAATGCCCGGCATTTTAGCGTCGGGTTGTTCAACCAGCAAATGCAGCATCAGCCTTTCAATATGCTCGATTATTTTTCGCCTGGAGCGGGAGCATCGGGTGCCGTTTTTGGAATAGCAGGGGCGCTAATCGTGCTATTAAAGTCGCCCAAGCTTCCTGTGCCTCCGGCAGAGTTGAAGAAGCTGCGGAAGTCGGTCATCTATTTTGCTGTGATCAACCTGGTGATCGGTCTGTCTATCAGCCTCAATGTCGTATCGTCTCGTACCGGCATCAGCATTGATAATTCCGCCCACCTTGGCGGAGTGCTTTGCGGGTTGCTGTTTGCGATGCCGATGGTGCCCCGGCTCGGGAATCCGCCGCAGGTGTTTCGCACGCGGCTGCAGATTGCTACAGGAATGATTGTGGGTATCCTCGTGCTATTCGGGTTTTTCATCACCGTCGTGACGAGTTAATAGCTCTGGCCGTTGGAGCGCTGGGAAAAATTTGCCTGGTGAATTATGCGAAAATCTGATTGAACGCTGCTCGTCTATCTCACTCCCGGAGGAAGACCATGAGGCGTCGTGAATTCCTTAGACAGGCCGCTGTAACCGCGGCAACCGTCGCTGCTTCAAGCCAACTCAAAGCTAAAACTCCGACAAATCCAATTGCACGGCGACCGCTGGGGCGAACCGGCGAACAGCTTTCGATTATTGCTTTCGGCGGGATTGTTGTGATGAACGAAAATCCAGGCGAAGCTTCAAACATCGTGGCTGAAGCCGTTGACCGCGGTATCAATTACTTCGATATTGCTCCGAGCTACGGCGATGCACAGGAGCGGCTCGGGCCGGCGCTGGCACCCTATCGCAAAGACTGTTTTCTGGCCTGCAAGACGGAAGGCCGGATGAAGGACGACTCCCGCAAGCAGCTGGAAGAGTCTCTGCGCCTGCTGAAAACGGATCATGTGGACCTGTATCAGTTCCATGCCCTGACGAAGATGACAGAACTCGACAAGGTTCTAGGGCCGGGCGGCGCCATGGAGACGATGGAAGCGGCGAAGAAAGAAGGGAAGATCCGCTACATCGGCTTTAGCGTGCATTCCGCAGAGACAGCGCTGGCCGCTATGGACCGCTACAACTTCGATACGATTCTGTTTCCGCTGAATTTTGTGCTCTACACGGAGGCAGGATTTGGACCGCAGATTCTGAAGAAGGCGCAGGAAAAGAAGATGGGAATCCTCGCGCTAAAGGGTATGGCCAAAACGGTTTGGCCCGACGATCAGAAGAAGGATCATCCTGAGCCGAAATGCTGGTACAAGCCGGCTGGATTTCCGGATGAGGCTTCGATGGGACTTCGCTGGACGCTGGGGCATCCGATCACCGCAGCGATTCCGCCGGGGGATGAACGCTATTTCAGACTGGCCATGGATGTGGCGCAGAATTACAAGCCGCTGCAAGCGCATGAGGAACAGGCGCTGCTGACTGGGGCGCACGGCGTTGAGCCGATTTTTCACTTAGGGAATGATGTTTAACCGGGGCCAGGTGCGTCACTGGCCATGATGCCCAAAGCCCCGCCAGGCCGAAACAGTAATTACCGCACCGCTGTCGAGGCGAACTTCTTCACCATCGCGAGCAGCAGCTTGCGGTCACTCTCGTTGAGATTTGTTGAATAGCGTCGAATTTGCGTAAGAAAGCGCAATTCCTCATCGCTAAGGTGTTGGGTGTTAACGGCGCCCAATGAGTCTTCGGCGAAAAACTGGGCGATAGGCAGATCGAGGGCGAGCGCGATCTTTGAGAGAGTGTCGAGCGAGGGAACGGTGTGTCCGTTCTCAACTCTCGACAGGTAGCACCGCAACAGGCCGGTCTTCTTTTCGATGTCGCCCTGGGATAGACCCTTTTGCAGCCGGTGTGCACGGATGGTGGTGCCGATCTTCATCACGCCAAAGCTCTTTTCTGCTTCCGTGCAAAGGATAGACCCACGGTAGCTACCACTGAGTTATTGGCGTAAGAGTAAACATGGTATCTGATACAGTGCAAGCGGAAATCCGGGGACGAAACACCAGGAGTAACCTGCATGTAAACCAAGTAGTCAATAGCGGCTTCGAGCGGTGAAAGTCCTACTTGGACCTGCGCAACGAAAATGTGCAAAGTTCCGGACCATCTGATCGGCGGCGCGTTCCAGACGTAAACCTTCACGACTCGACGTCCGTCTGTCTGAATACGGGTTCGAGTGCGGGAGCATGGATGAAGCGACGGGCAATACGGGGAGCGATCGCTGCGGCGGTGTTTGTGTGCGCGGGGATCGGGACATGCGCTCAGTCTCCGGCCACAGCGCAACCTGGAGCGGGTGCCAGTCCAAACGCCACGACTGCCGTTGACGCTCCTAACGCCGCACCGGCGATTTCCGGCGGCAAACTCCATGGGCATGTAAAGAGCGGCACGGTGCCGCTTCCTGGCGTCACGGTCACGGCTCAGAACTCTCTTACGGGAAAGAAGTATGCGACAACGACGGACGTGACTGGCGCGTGGTCTCTCGCCATTCCGCAAAACGGACGGTACGTGATTCGCACGCAGTTCGCAGCGTTTGCGCAAGGTGCGCAGGAAGCTTTGCTGAATACGTCCAGCCATGACCAAGCGGTCGAGTTTCAGCTGATGCTTGCTTCGCGGGTGGCACAGCAACAACAGCGCGAAGATGCGCAGGCGGGACAGGTTTCGCAGGCGATTCGGCAGTTGGCGAGCAACGGTGCGCAGGCCCTGAACCTGGTGAGCGCGCTGACGGGTGACACGGAATCTCAGGGCAATTCGGGCGGCGCAAGTGGAGCGGCGTTGCCGACAGTCGCGGGAAACTCTGATTTCAGCGATCAGTCCGTGGCGATCAGCGGGCAGTCGGGCTCTGTAAGTCCGCTCGCGGGCGTGGATATGGACCGCTTGCGCGACGCTATGGAGACGATGCGCGCCCAGGGAGGTATGAACGGTGAGGGTGGGCCGGGCGGTGGATTGTTTGGCGGCGGTGGATTTGGCGGCGGCGGATTCGGAGGAGGAGGGTTCGGTGGCGGCGGATTTGGTGGCGGTCGGGGCGGCGGCGGTCGCGGGAATTTCCGCGGATTTAATCCGGGGCAGCCACATGGAGCAATTTTCTGGATGGGTAGCAACTCGGCGCTGAATGCGGAACCCTTCAGCCTTCACGGCCAATCGCAGCAGCAGCCGGCATCAGGTACGAATCGCTTCGGGCTCACATTTATCAGCGCACCTTACATTCCCGGGTTGACGAAGCCAAGCGGGAAAGACACGGTGTTTCTTACGCTGTCGGGGTCGCGCAGTTCAAACCCCCTGGATGAGTACGCGACAGTGCCGACGGATGCGGAACGTGCGGGTGATTTTTCAGCTGCAGGATTGCCGGCCATTTTTGATCCGACAACGTTTCAGCAGTTCTCATCGAACGGCGTCTTGAACGTGATTCCGGGAGGGCGCATCTCGCCTCAAGCCAAGGCACTGGTGCAGTATTTCCCTGAGCCGAATATCCCCAATGCAGTGCAAAACTATCATCTGCTATCGACCGCACAGTCCAACTCGACGCAGGCTGGGATTCGCTATATGCGCAGCATCGGCGCGAACGCGTCGCCGTTTGGTCTTGGCGGACGCGGGGGCGGCGGAGGTCGACGCGCGCAGCAGAGTCAAGGTCTGCGCCAAAGTGTAAGTTCGAATTACAACTGGAGCCACTCTGCTTCAGACAATGTGAATCTCTTTCCGGAACTGGGAGGCAAGACTGCGGCAGATTCATACTCGCTGCAGGCAGGCTATACGCTGGGATACAAAAAGTTCACCAATATTTTCAATGTAAATTGGAATCGGTCTGATACGAACGTTCGTAACTTTTTTACGAATGAGACTGACATCGAAACGCAGCTGGGAATTCTGGGGTCCAACGGCGATCCGCTGAATGCAAGCCCGTTGAATTATGGATTGCCGAGCGTTGTACTGAGCAATATTGCGGGTCTCAACGAGCAGCAGCCGAGAGTTGCGATTCAACAGACAATCTCATTCTCTGAAACTCTTAGCTGGATTCATGGCAAACACAATATGCGTTTCGGCGGGGATTATCGCCGCGTACACAATGATTTTCTTTCAAGTTCGAATGCCACGGGCAACTTCACGTTTACCGGATTATTCACGCAGGATTCAACGAGCGATCAGAATACCGGCTTTTCTTTCGCCGATTTTCTGCTGGGGCTTCCGCAGCAGACAGCGTTGAATGCCGCGGTGAACAAGAGCTACCTTCGCGACAATGTGATGGATGGATTTTTGCAGGATGACTGGCGCTGGAAGCCAAGCCTCACGCTGAACTACGGATTGCGGTATGAGTTCTTCGCTCCATATACGGAAAAATACGGACGGCTAGCCGAAGTCGCGACAAATCCGACGCAAGGATTCACGACGCAAACAGAGGTGCAGTCGGGACAAAGCGGGCTTCCCGCTTCGCTGGTGAATCCATTTCGCAAGGCCTTCGCACCGCGCGTTGGCATGGCGTGGAGGGTTCCCAAAGTCAAACAGATGGTCGTTCGCGCGGGATTCGGGATGAATTACACGGTCGGCTCTTACGCTACGTTCGCGGCGACGATGGCACATCAACCTCCGTTTGCAAATGAGCAGACGAACCAGGAAGCGACCTCGAATGGCACACCGTCTTCATCTTGCTCGCAAAGCGGAAATTGTCTGACGCTGGCGCGAGGGTTCCCCGCGCCGGATGCGGTCGGAAACTATGCTCTGGATCCGCACTTCAGCTTGCCCTATGTGCAGACGTGGAATCTCGATGTTCAAAAGACGCTGCCGTGGGGCGTCGTGGTGAACGTCGGCTATAACGGATCGAAAGGGAATCACCTGGATATCGTCACGGCTCCGCGCGCGCTGGTGAGCAGCCCCGATACCGATCCGCCCAATTTCCTGAACTGCACAGGATTGCCGGTTTGCTACCCGTTGAACTTCCGGTTTGAGCAGGCTGCTGCCTTCTACAAATTCAATGCGGGGACGCTGCGGGTCAATAAGCGGATGTCAAACGGCGTTGCGCTCGGCGCGAACTATCAGTACTCGCATGCGATCGACAATGCGGGTGTGGTGGGCGGCGTGGGAGGAGTTGGCGCACAGAACTGGACCAACCTTCTGGACGAAGAAGGGAATTCGAGCATTGATCAGAGGCACAAGGTTACCGGAACATACGTGTATGAACTGCCTTTTGGGGCGGACAAACGCTGGGTGACCACGGGAACGGGCTCGCACGTATTGGAAGGCTTTTCGGTCTCCGGTAGCTTCACGTTCGGGAGCGGCACTCCGCTGACGCCGGTGTTCTCGGCATCGCAAGTAAGCGTGGCGTGCGGCACTGGAGGGACATTCAGGCCGAATCTCACGGGTACGCCGCTCAACTTGAGTAGCGGTCGGCAGTGGTTTAATCCTACTGCGTTCAACGAGCCTGCGTTAAATTCGCAATTTCCTTGCGGCACCTTCGGAAATACACCACGCAGTTTCTTTAATGGTCCAGGAACGGTGCAAAACAACATGGCGCTCTCAAAGACCATGCAGCTTGGCGACACGCGCAGCATGGAGATTCGCGCAACGATCAACAACGCTTTCAACACCGTGCAGTACTCGGGCGTTGATACCAATGTTGCATCGCCCACGTTCGGGCAGGTGACGTCCGCGGCATCGATGCGGTCGTTCCAATTCACGTCGAGGTTCAGATTCTGATGACGAATTGGACGCAGAAGGCGATTGCTGTTGCAGTGATCGGCGCGCTTGCTTTGCAAGGCGTGCGGATTGCGCCTGCGCAGGATTCGCCGCAGTCGGACAACTATGTCTTCAAGGCGAATGCGGAACTTGTGCTAACAAATGTTGTGGTGCGCGATTCCAAGACAGGCGAGTTTGTTCGAGGCCTCAAGCAGAGCGATTTCACGGTGCTCGAGAATGGAAAGCCGCAGCAGATCGCGTCGTTTGATTATCAAACCGTTGAGATGGCCACTCCTTTGAAGGAGGCGACCATCAGCGGGCTGGCTTCCGGTTTGAATGGGCCTGCAGGAAGCAAAGCTGCTGTTGTCGCCAAACCGGAGGACCTGCGCAACCATCGGCTGATCGTGATGTTTTTCGACCTGACTTCCATGCAGCCCGAAGACCTGGACCGCTGTGTAACGGCAGCGCGTGATTTCCTGACCAACAAGATGCAGCCTGCAGATCTGGTCGCGCTGGTATCGCTTGACGAGACGCTCAAGGTGGACCAGGACTTCACGGCCGATAAGGCGGTTCTGGCTAACGAGGTTGGTGTGTACAACGGAACCCAGGGCCAGGGATTTGCGCAGGGAGCCACGGCAAACACAAACCAGGTGGAAGACACGACTGGTTACACGCCAGATGAGAGCGAATACAACGATTTGAATACGGATCGCGAATTGTATGCGCTGCGAGCAATCTCCAAGGCACTCACGAAAATCGGAGAGAAGAAGTCGCTGCTGTATTTCTCGGGCGGCATCTCCCGCGATGGTATCGAGAACCAGGCGTCGCTGCGAGCAGCCATTAATTCAGCCGTTCGGGCAAACCTTTCGATCTATAGTGTGGACACGCGCGGTTTGCAGGCGATTTCGCCGCTGGGCGATGCTTCAACTGGGAGCACCCGGGGTTCGGGTGCGTTTAACGGTGCAGCGCTTACGAATAACATGAACTCGAATTTCGCCTCACAGGAAGTGATGGCGACACTGAGTTCCGAAACGGGCGGCAAAGCATTTTTCGATTCCAACGATTTTGCTCCGGCATTTGCGCAGGTACAGCGGGACATGTCGGCCTATTACGCTATCGGTTTTCATTCATCGAACCCTGCGCGCGACGGGAAGTATCGCAAGCTAACGATCAAGGTCAATCGGCCGGGTTTGAAGATCGAATACCGTCCGGGCTATTATGCGCCGGCGGATTTCAAACACTCTGGCCGGGAAGATCGGGAGCGCGAACTGGACGAACAATTGGCCAGCGATCTGCCAGCGACGGACGTAGCGGTGTATCTCGACGCCATGTACTTTCGGCTGGACGAAAACCGGTTCTTTGTGCCGGTTTCGCTGATTGTGCCCGGATCGCAGATTCCCTTCGTCAAAGGCGGCGATAAGGACAAGGCCACACTCGATATCATCGGCGAGGTAGTTGACGAGGTAAAGCGGCCAATTGGCAACGCCCGAGAGACTGTAAAGCTCAACCTTGATCCTGCCTTGCAGGCCCGCCAGAAGAATATTGAGTACACTACGAGCTTCAATCTGCCGCCCGGGAAATACCGGCTGAAGTTTGTGGTGCGCGAGAACCAGACCGGGCGGATGGGATCGTTTGAAGCGGACATAACATTGCCAGACATGAAGAAGCAGCCGCTCAAGATGAGTTCCATTGTGCTGGCCTCGTTGCGTCAGCCGAGCAAGAAGGCTTCGCCGCTAGTGCGGGGAGGCGAGGAGTACGTGCCGAATATCAGCCACGTCTTCCGGCAGGATCAGCATCTCTACCTTCTGTACGAGGTGTACGGTCCGACGCGGGAGAAGCTGACCGAGGGTAAACCGAAGGGCACCAAAGCAGGTATCAATCTGCTCAGCAGCCTTGAACTTATTCAGGGCGCCACCAAGGTCTATGAGACGCCCCTCGTGCAGGCAAAGGCAATCAACGTAGAGGGCCGGGACGCGGTGGCCGTGGAATTGGATGTGCCGCTGGCAGGGTTGAAACCGGGCTCGTACCTGTGCCAGCTTAACGTGATTGATGATGCCGGAGGTAGCTTCGCGTTTCCGCGTTTTGCGGTCTTGCTGCGTGAGCCGACGATTCCTGCGGCTCCGACCGTTCCGGCTGCGACTAGCTCGAGCATTGCTCCGGCCGGGCAGCCATAGACTCAAATCCTGCAACAGTGGCCGTCACCAATCCGCGTATTCTGGAGAAGCGGTGAGGTGAGATGGCGGGCGGCGAAACAGGACGTGTGGCAGTAATTACGGGAGCCACGGGTGGCGTAGGTGCCGCGGTTGCACGGGCTCTGTCGCGAGCCGGATATTCCCTGGTACTGACCGCACCATCCATGGAGAAGCTGAGTGCCCTTGCTTCGCAATTGAAAGGGCCCTGCACGGTCATCGAGGGCAACCTGAGCGACGAATCGCTGCCCGAAACGCTGCTGTATGCAGCTCTGGATCGCTTTGGCCGTTGCGACATCTGCTTCAACAACGGAGCGCTCTTTGAGGCCGGAATCATCGAAACGGTAGATATTGAGCGGCTCATTAGCATGGTGCGGGTCAATGTCGAAGGATCCTTCCGCGTGGCTTATGTCTTCGTGAAGCATTTCGTCTCAGAGGGGGCCGGGCATCTGGTAAATGTATCCAGCGCCGTGGGCAGTAGTTCGCGTCCGACTGCTTATGCTGCCACCCAGCGAGCGATCGAAGTGCTCTCAGATGCGTTGGTAGCCGAATTGGACGATGGCGATGTTCTTGTTACCTGCATTCAGCCGGGACTGGTAAAGACCGGGGCGCATCATCGCTGGGAGATTGGTCCCGAGGGTGCATCCGGGGCCGGCTATCCATTGGAGCCTGAGGATTTTGCCCGAATGGTGCTATTTATTCTCGAGGAGACGGCGGGCGGGCGCAATGCCAACCAGCACTTTGAACAATCTTCATCTGCTGCGATTGACCAATCGGTCGAGGAGAGTCGGCACGCGGTTCCAGCGGAACCAGAAATGAAGGGTGCAGAGTCTGTCGAACCGGCTCACGAAGATGCCGCGGACGCAGGGTTCCTGCAGGACGAAGCTTAACGGCCGGGTCATGCCGGTGCGTTTTTGTCCTGAGGCGTACCGCGATAGGGACAATGCCTGCAGCCTGATCCGCAGCATGTGCCGCGCTTCAACAGAAACGCGGCAGTGAAGACCATATTTGGGCCGTCGAAGTAGTAGTCTTCTGGATCGAGATGTGGCGCAGGGGTTGGTGGCGCCGGGGTATCGTTCCCATGCATTTCTTGATTGTCGCAGACTTTGTCTTCGTGCGATTCGTCGTCCTGAGGCCCGCTTTGATGTGCCCACATTAGAATCGAACTATGACATTGACCGCACAAGATCGCGCCCGCCGCATCAAGATCATTCTCTTTGACGTGGACGGGGTGCTGACCGACGGAACCATCTGGCTTGTTCCCGCACCCAATCCCGCGTCGAGCAGCGCAGACACGCAATCGCATCTTTCGAAGCACGAGGGGCAAGTCGGCTTCGGAGTCCACTCCGCAACAATGATGGAAGCGAAGGGTTACAGCGCGCACGACGGTACGGCCATCTCGCTGGCGCGGCTTGGGGGCATGAAGTGTGGCGTGATTACCAAGCGAGTAAGTGAGACTGTGGCGACTCGAGCCCGGGATTTGAAACTTGAGTTTGTCTACATGGGGCAGGCATTCAAGATGCAGGCGGTACGAGAGATCATGGCGAAAGAAGGCGTGACGCTTGAGGAGATCGCGTACGTTGGGGATGACGTTATCGATCTGCCGGTGATGCGGGAGTGCGGATTTGCGGTGGCAGTGGCCAACGCGCGGCAGCAGGTAAAGGCCGCAGCCCACTATATAACTCCGAATGCGGGTGGCTACGGCGCGGGGCGCGATGCTGTCGAATTCATTCTTGAGGCCAAGGGGCTTCTGCAAAAGACAATCGACGAATACATTGACGAGCGCAATCCCATTTCACCTGCTATGGACATCGGTAAGGGTTCGGACTAGCCGGATTCTGTGCGATCAGTTTGCCGAAGGAAATATTTGTTCAATCAGGATTGTCCGCAGCGTTTGACGAAGATCGGTCTTGGCATCCGGCTCCGTATTCGATTGCGGATGTAGCTCCGGCGTGGGAGGCGGCGCACCGGTGTCGGTGGTGTTAACGGCGAGAATGCTGGCGCATTGATCCGCTGGATCGATCAGCAGTTCAGATGAAAAGCCGCCCTGGTCGCCATCGTGATAGATGTAACGATGGCCGCCGGTCTCAACGACAAAAAACCCAAGTCCCATTTTTGGCTGCGTGCCGTGCGGTCCCGACGTGTATGCCGTAGCGGCCTCGCCGGGCTCGGTTGCGGGCAAAACGCCGGTCCATGCCTCTTCGAGTGAACTGCGCTTGAGTACCATTTCGTAAAGTGGATTGGCTGGATCGCCTGTGAGGAAGCGCAGATACTTTGCCATGTCGGTGATTGGCGCCTTCAGTCCGCTGTTGGAAGTAGTGATGCCAGTGTCGAAATTCAGAGGCTGTGGAGTGAGTTTCGTACCGGCGCGCAGGTAGCTTGCGGAGACATGGCTCTCAAGGAAATAGGGTGCAACGTCGAAGTAGGTGCTATTCATGCCGAGGGGCTTGAGAATGTTTTTGTCGATGTAGACCTCGAAGTCGTCGCCGCTGATGCGTTCGATGATCTGGCCAAGAAAGACGTAGCCGAGGTTGGAATAGCTCCAGCGGCTCCCTGGCGCGAAAGCGATATGTGTATAGGGAAGCATGGCAGCGACCTGCGACCACCTGGTGGGCTCGAATGGCTGCCAGTCGCAGTTGGAGGTGTCGTCGCAGTCCCAGGGCCAGGTGGGATTACGGAACCCGGCACTGTGCGTAAGCAGATGCCGGATGGTGATGGTGTCGATCGAGCCGAATTGATCGTGCACTTCGCGCAACTCCGGCACATAACGAACGGCCGGATCATCCAGCGAGAGTTTGCCGCGATCCCTGAGTTGGAGAATTGCGATGGCCGTCATGGTCTTCGTTATTGAGGCCCAGTTGTAGGATGTTGCGTTGTCGATTCGCTGATGGGTTTCACGTCGAGCTTCGCCAAACGCAATCGTCTGTTCAGGTCCCTGACCGCGCACAAGCGCAAATCCACCTCCCACAACGCCATGCTGCTGGAGCACCGATTCGAACTGAGGACCAAAAGTTATCAGTGAGGAATTTGACTTACGCGCCTGAGATTTTCCGGTGGCAGCGAATGAAACGGCGGCTATTCCCGCGATCAGGATGTAGATACATGGGCGCTTGGTCGGCATGGCGCAATCATAATATGCGTCGTAAGCCGATCAGAGATCGAAAATCCCACTGCCGACAAAGTCTTCCGACGAGCGTACATCCAGCAATTGGAGGGGTGCATCTGATTTGTCAAGTGGACCTTGCGTTGGGCGATAAAAGTCATTCCATTAAATTCTCGCCATTTTTTTTGATTTTAGAGATCATCTTTACCAGCTGCGAGGTCAGGAACGTGAAAAATATATCGAAAGCTACCATCCTATTTGTCGACGATGAGCCTTGCATGCGCGAGCTTATGGCGATGATTTTGAACGAAGAGGGATTTGAAGTTGCCACTGCTACCGATGGGCTCGACGCCCTTATCCAACTTCGCAGCTTCAGTCCCGATCTCATCATTTCCGACCTGCAGATGCCACGCATGTCGGGAGTCGAGTTCCTTTCCGTTGTCCGCCACCGTTTCCCTACTGTTCCGGTCCTTGCAATTAGTGGCGCCTTTGATACCGATGAGTTTTCACCTGCCGGCGTAATGGCCGATGCGTTTTATCCCAAAAGCCGCTGCCATCCGGATGAATTGATGAAGACTGTACGCGACCTTATGTATTTGCCGCTGTCCCGCCCAACAAACTACCGACCTTGCCAGCCACCGAAAGTGCAGACCGCACGCATAACGCGAAATGGAAACGGCAACCCAGTCTGCTTGCTGACGTGCACAGATTGCCTTCGGGCATTTTCGTGTACTGGAAATGAGAGCGGCCACGAGACTGAACAGGCGACTTGCCAATTCTGCATGACCCCGGTGAGATTCACCCGTGACGTTGCCGCGGCACCTTCATCAGCAATCGTTAGCGCTTGTGGTGCTGTCTCTATTCCTGCTGCCTGACTAGATGTACCAGTCAATTTATGCAGCTTCTCCAGGAAGAACTGTATAGCGGCGACGAGCCAGCCATAACAAAATGCCGGCGATGGCCCAGCAAGTGCCGACGACCTTTGCCTTGGGACTAAGGTTCCACCAAAGGACGGCGCAGGTGAACATGCCGGCCAGAGAAATGAGCATGGGAACCAGTTGCGACCATCGACCGTGGCGCCACCCTCGCAAAAGCGACGAAAGATTGACGCCGATGAACGCCAGCAGCGCACCGTAGTTGAGCAGTTCTGCGCCAAGGTCGAAATTGAGGATCATGGCTCCGGCAAGGCACACGGCCCCGATCAACAGAACATTGTTCCTCGGAATGCGATTCCTGAGGCTGACTGCACCGAAGAAGCGACGCGGGATTGCGCCGTCCTGTCCCATTGCGTAGAGCAATCGAGCCGCGCCGAGCTGCGAAGCCATTCCGGAACCCATGTTGGCAAGCAAGAGTGAGGCATTCACAATGGCCAGCAGAATCGGGCCGCCCATGCGTCCGGAGACGTGGACATAGGCGGTCGTTATGTCTGGAAAAGCTGCTCCCCGGGGCCAGACCAGCTGGGCAAAATAAACCTCGATGCTTGCCAGGATCCCCGTAATGAGGCATGTGAGCACAATAGCGCGAGGAACGCTGCGCGCTGGATCCTTGGCCTCATCTGTGAGCGTCGATATGCCGTCGAAACCGATATACGTGAGCACCGCAATGGACGTGCCATGCAGCAGGGCGCCAGAGTTGAAGCTGGCGCGGTTGTAGAGAGGATCGAGGAAGATGGCCGCGGTGGGATGTGCCATGTGCAAGATCCAGCGCACCGAAGCAATGAGCACCAGGACAATAACGACACCGAGCGCCGCAGCCATCCCGGCGTTGATACGAGCAGAAGTTTCGACGCCATTGCAATTCAGAATCGTGAATAGAAGGGCGAAAAAGATGGCCCAAACGACGTAGGGAATCTCTGGCAGGAAATTCATCGCCGCTCGACTGCACCAGATCACGCAGATCAGCGGGTTAATAACGTAATCGAGGACCAGACACCATCCAGTGATGTATCCAAGACTGGGATGGATTTCCTTGCCGACATACAGGAAGGCCGACCCCCCGTGTGGATAGACACGTGCCATGCGGCCATAGCTTACAGACGTAAATAGCATCGCCACCATGGCGAGGAGGATCACCGCGACGACGTGTCCGCGGGATTCTGTGTAGAGAACGCCGAACACCGGCATGGGGGCCGTGGGTTGGATGAGGATGATTCCGTAAAGCACCAAGTCACGAAAGCGCAGAGTGCGCTTAAGTCCGATCGTTTCGGATTGCGACTGGGGGCTCGTCGCCATTCAGATCCTCAATGCGCTACTACGGCGGTTGTGGGAGTGAGGACAATGGGTGCGACATTCCATCCATCGAGTTGTACGGCAGGCGTCTCGCTCTGGCCTTCAGGCAACTGCGCCGTCAGGGTCGTGGATTCTCCCGGAGTCAGCTCGATCCAATTGTCTGACCACAGTACTGGCGCGATCAGGCCACCTGTAGTTGTGCGTACGGAGGCGCGAAGCTGAAATGCCAATGCTTTGGAATGATTTGAGAGATGCACATGAACTTGGGTGCCATGCACGGTGTTTTCGATTTCAGCGTGGGCTTCTATTTGGGCCGCGGGCAAATGGGCGAGTGCAGTCAGATCTTCGTGGCGGGCAGCAGGAGTGTGGGTGTAGTCAGTGTTTTCCCAATCGAAAGAAGTGAGGGTACCCGGCACCCAGTAGAAGTTATGGCTCACGACGTGGCCAGTCGGATCGGCCAGCGACAAGTCGATAAAAAAGAGTCTCTCAGCACCAGCGAAGAGGCTTGACGGAATGGTGAAGACGCGCTGGGCACTATCGGCGTTTGAATCGACATCGGACTGCGCGCTGTAGAGCTCGTTCCAGGCGAGCCCGTACACATGTGCGCTTGCGCGGAGATTCGTCGCGTCCGCATAGGTGCTGTTTACCACGTCGACGGAGTGACCATCGTAGGCGTATTGGATATGCAGCGGCTCGCAGGCTTTCTTCGTTCCGAAGTATCCGCCGCCCGTGTCGAGGTAGTAGTCATAGAGATGCCAGATCATCGACGGCCACGCATTGTTCAGCATCCATTGGATGACGCCGGTCGAGGTGTACTTGTTTCTGCTATAAGCCTCGAACATCGCGCGCTCCGAGTCATATTCCATGGTCTGCGCCATGCGTTCGTAGTCGGCTGCGGAATTTGGCTTGGCGTAGATGGCCTCCATAGCCGAGTCGAAGACTTTCAGGTTCAGAAATTCTCCTCCTCCGTTGTGAAGGCTCCACGTGCCCGACGGCGGCCATGCTTCGGGATCGGGGAGAAAGAGCTTACGACTTGCCAACGACGGGATAGCGGGTCCTGGGCTGGTCTCAGTGTTGTACCCCATAGCGCCGCCGTAACGTGTTCCGAAGTACCAATAGCTCGGTGCGACGTAGTCATAAGGCCCCGTCATCTTTACACCACTTTCGCCAGTCACCGTGGTCGGAGTTCCGGTAGCCGAAGAGAGAATCGGGTTCGGCCAGTGCGTTTCGGATTCAACTTTGAGATAGGCGCTCTCTACGTCCGCGGGCGGCGGATTATCGCTGCCATTGAGCCAGACCAGCAGGCTGGCATGGTGACGCAGCCGCAGCATTTGTGATCGCAATGATGCGGTTGCGATGGTCAGGTCTTCCGGCTTCCAATCCTTCCAGTGCTCCCAGTGATCGCAGCAGCACCATCCAAGCATCACGAAGATGCCACGCTCATCGGCGAGGCGGAAGAAGTCGTCTGTCTCAAGCTTTCCCTCAAGACGAATCGTGTTGAGATTCATGTCTTGTACAAGCTGAAACTGATCGCGAAGGCGCTTGTCATCAGTGCGCAGCAGCATGTCCTGTGACCAGCCCGCACCACGAATGAGAATTGGCTTGCCATTTATTCGGAAGAGCCGCTCACCGCCAGGCGTGAGTTCTGATGTGACTTCGCGAATGCCAAAGCTGGCCGTTTGCTCGTCTGTGACATGGCCCTGACTGCCGAAGCTAACAGTGATCTGCTCAAGGTGCGGCTCGCCCATCTGCCGAGGCCACCAAAGTTTTGGATTCTGCAGGCGGAGAGCAGGGAACTGTTCCGGGCTGAAGGCTACGGTTTGATCTTCGTGCGCTGCCAACTCGACGGTCTTCTCGAAGTGCGCGCCTGCCGCGGTTCCGCTGATGAGTCCTTTAATGGGAGAGGCTGTTGCATTGTGCAACTCCGCATAGACGATGAGATCTGCCTTGCTCAACGAGCCGTTTGTAAAGTGCGTGACCACAAGCGGCGACCGAACGGTGACGGGGCCAGTCTCGACAATGTCCACCGTTCCCCAAAGGCCCATATCTTTATCGGGTGGGCACGGGTTCCAATCAACCCAGTTAATACCGAGATCCTTCTCAGTTGGCGCGCTGGTCTTGACGGCAATGACGTTTGATTTTTCGGGAGTAATGGCATCCGTGACATCGAAGTCATAGGTCCGATAGGCTCCAGCTACTGACGAGGAATCGGCGATCTTGTGGCCGTTGATCCAGACTTCGCCGCGATAGTTGATGCCGCCAAAGTGTAGCCAGAGACGATTGCCTTTTGCAGATAGCGCCGGAGCCGCGAACTCTTTGCGATACCACCACGCGCAGGCGTACGGACTGCTCGCATCCATCGGGAGATTCGCGAAGTTATGTCCAATGGGATAGCTGGTGCCGGGGATTTTGCGAAGATTGTCTCCGAAGTACGGATCCGGGAAAATACCTGCGTTGACTTGCGCTGCAAGTACTGTGCTCGGCACCGAAGTCTTCATCCAGCCATCGGTCGAATACTGCGTCGTCGAGATCGCTTCTCCCGCGGCTGTAGCTTTGCATGCCGACTGCAGTTGCCAGTCATCATGCAGCGGAGTTGTTTTCTCCGCAATCAACGGCGCAGACACAAAGCAGAAAACCAAAAAGGCGAAGGATATTGGGTTCATAGGCACCTTTGTGCTTCAACAACAAGACATGTTCGGAACTTCGCTGAGTTAAGTTCAATCGTTTGAATTGCGAATATCTCCCGCGAACGTTAGATTGTCAAGCGCGATTTTGGCGGACCGCTGCGGCGCGACGCCGGCATTCTGGGCGCGGTCGACGTACGCACTACAAGCTCCGGCGGAGCTTTGTACAGTTTGACTGGCTTCCTATTCTGTTCGCGAGACTTGAGAGCCTCTAAAGTCCATTCCGAAGCCATTAGACCCATTTCATGGAGCGGTTGGCGAATGGTGGTGACGCCGGGAGTGGAAACGGCGGCTGGCAGTACATCATCAAAACCAACCACCGAACAATCGCCG
Source organism: Telmatobacter sp. DSM 110680 (assembly GCF_039994875.1). Classification (GTDB taxonomy): domain Bacteria; phylum Acidobacteriota; class Terriglobia; order Terriglobales; family Acidobacteriaceae; genus Telmatobacter. The sequence continues at coordinate 2,733,779 of NZ_CP121196.1, forward strand.
GGTACGTTCAGGCCCGCATCGGAGAGCCCACGTATGACGCCGAGCGCGGTGAGATCGTCGAATGCCAAAACGGCTGTGAATGCACGTCCAGATGCAATCATCTCCTTTGAGAAGCGCAATCCTCCTTCAAACCCCGAGATTGAATCCGTCAGGTTTGGAAGCTGAAACACTAGCCGGCGATCAAGGTGAATCCCCGCATCCACCGCGGTGCGTTGCACTCCAGCCCAACGCGGCTCTGTATCAAAAAGCTCTTCTGGTCCACGAACGATAGCGATTTGGCGATGTCCAAGATCGATGAGATGGCGCATGGCCAGCGCGCCGCCTGCTTCGTTATCTACGAGCAAAGAGCTGATCTTCTTTGGGGTGAGATCACGCCCCACGATGACAATTGGAACTTGATTCTTTTCGACATCTTCCAGCAGATTTGTTTCCTGGAAGATCCAACTAGCAATCACAATGACGCCCTCAGCCCTTCGCTCGAGAATCATCCTGAGATAACTGTCGAAGAGTTTGCGCTGCGTCTGCGCGTCGACGAGAAGAGGTAGATAATCCCCTGGCTGAAGGCCGGCCTGTATTCCATGAACAATGGGGATGCAAAACGGGTCTGACAGATCATACGCAAGCACGGCGATAGTCTGGCTGCGACGACGGCGTAGAGAACGAGCATAGGCATCGGGATGATACCCGAGCTGAGTTGCCATTTTCCGGATTCGGTCGCGAGTCGAGGCGGCGACGTTTTGTGAAAGCGGAGCTTCGCTCAGGACGATGGAGACCGTTGAGACGGAGTATCCGCATGCCTGTGCGATATCCAAAAGAGTCACGTGGCCGGATTTGCGTTGGACCATCTTGCCTCCCCCTTGCAATTACGTCAGGCAATCGCGTCATTTTGCCACATACCCACGCCATTCGGTCTGGAAAGGCTGCGTAGGGCCATGGTCGAAAACCAATCAAGCACTTTGTGCTTGACATGTAAAAGAAACGATTCTACATTCTGCTGTCAAGAGATTCAAACGTTTGAATAAGGCGTTTGACCCCGGGGGTAGCCATGAACGTCCAGTGTGCGCGGACTGCGGGAACGCGGTTCCTCTTCCTTATTTGCGTGCTGATCGCCTTCACTTCTGGAGCCTTTGCGCAGGCTGGGAGAGGGTCAATCAGCGGGCTGGTAACCGATCCATCTGGCGCGATCATTCAAGGTGCCAGTGTTGTTGCGCAAAGCCAGGCGACCGGTTTGAAACTCACAACGACGTCCAATTCTTCCGGTTTGTATTCTTTTATTTCGCTCGCTCCCGGCAAATACCAGGTGACCGCAAGCGCGAAGGGTTTCGAAACACTCGTTGAAAAGAACATTACTGTCTCAGTGGACCAGGTCTCTGAGATAAATCTCGCGTTAAAAATTGGAAGCGCGAGCGAACTCGTGAACGTGAATGGCGCCACGGCTCTGGTGGAAGCAAGCAACTCAACGGTCGGACAGTTGATCAATGCCGATACAATCGATCGCGTTCCGTTGTTGACGCGAAACGTTTACGATCTCATTCAGTTGAGCGCTGGTGTCACCCCGGCCAATGGCGCGCCGAATTCATCGAGCTCGTTTGCCATTCAAAACATCTCCAGCGGCCGCCCTGGCGTAGACGTCTCTTCCTACACCATTAATGGGGCGATTGTTGGGTCAGTTTATTTCATGGTCGACGGCAGCCCGTTGGGGATTGCGGAGAACAACGTTGCCGCGATCATCCCTGCGCTCGACATTCCAGAGGACGGCGTTGAAGAGACCCGCGTGGAGACCCAGAACACGCCAGCGTCCTATCAGAGCGGCGGCGCTGGAGTCATAAGCCTTGTTACCAAGTCCGGCACCAACAATTTTCACGGCGATCTGTTCGGTGTTTTTCGGCCCGATGTGCTCGCTGCAAATGAATACTTCAACAAGCAGAGCCAGATCGCTAGTGGAACTTCTAATACGCCGCCGTCCTTTCATCGGTACCAGGAAGGCGGCGCATTTGGCGGCCCCATCCTGCACGACAAGCTCTTTATCTTCGGCGATTACGAAGCTACGCAACAGCAGCAGTTCGATGGCTCAAACTACTTTGTTGTTCCGACAACGGCGGAACGAACGGGGGATTTCTCGGCCGATAGCTTTACTATCTACGATCCCACGCAGCCGGACAATCCGGACGGAACGCGTCAGGCATTCGCGAACAATACGATTTCGAACCCGAATCCGATTGCATTGAAATTCCTGTCGGAATTCCCAAAATGCAATTACCCCAACCCAACTACCTGCGACGCAAGCTCTGACGATGTTTCGCTTAATTACTTTGCGCCTGGTCTTGATCCGACGTCTGCCCAAAGGTTCGATGTCCGGATGGACTGGGTCAAGAGCGAGAGGCAGCGGGTCTTCGGCAGATTCTCTTTCGACCGGCTCTTCACTTCGACTTACAATGCATTCCACAACATGTGGGACTTAAATTACGCGCAGAACGTGACCAATGGCCGCAACTTTCTGCTGGCGGATGATCTGACGCTTAGTCCGACAACATTTCTGCAGTTGCGCTATTCCTTCACCCGCCATTACGAGAACCAGGGCGGTGATCCGAGACAGAACGGCTTCGACATCACGACGCTCGGCTTCCCATCATCGCTGGCTGCGGAGGAGGTGTACAAGCTTCTTCCGTTTGTCATCTTCAACGATAATGGCAGCGGTATCGGCGGCACAGCTGACTACAACACCTTTCAATACGCCAGTGAGAACAACGACGCTAATGTTTCGGTGACCAAGGTTCTCAACAAACACGAACTTTCTGCCGGCTTCGAATACATGAAGCGGTTCCTGAACGTCGGTCAACCTCCGGCTGCTTCGGGATCTTACGCGTTCGACATTTCGGCAACTGACCAGCAGACCAATCCTGCGAGTGGAAATTACGTTGGCGGCAGCGATTTCGCATCATTCCTCACCGGAATGGGTACACCTCCAGGCACTGAGTCAGGGAACTATCCCAACTTTACAAAGGACCTCTTTGCCGCAGAGGCAAGTCCCTACTATGCCGCTTTCGTCGAAGATACCTTTCGGCCGAACACAACTTTGACCATCACCGCCGGTCTGCGCTGGGACATCTTTGGCGGGAAGACTGAGCGCCACAATCGCTTCGAATACTTCAATCCGACAGCATCCGCCACAGCAGCGGGAGTGAGTTACACAGGCGCCGAGGCTTATGTCACCAGCGGCAATCGCTCGCCGTTCACCACGAATATGAAGGACTTGGGGCCGCGCATCGGTATTGCGTGGCAACCCGTGAAGTCGTTAGTAATTCGTGCGGGAGGCGGCATCTACTTCGGGCCAAGTCCGCACATGGTCGGCGGAACGGGTCTGGATAGTGATGGATTCTCTTCATCGACAACCTGGAATGCCACCTGTTTCAATGCCGATGGCAACACCGTATTTAACGGCTCGTCCGCCTGCAACGGAGCTGCGCCCGGGAGTCCGGCACCGAGTTTTACAGGCGCCTACTCTCTGAGCGATCCGTTTCCCGGAGGAGTTGTTCCCTTGATTGCCAATCCTACCGGCCTCGCAAACAATCTTGGCAACTCGCTCAACACCATGCTGCATTCGCAGCGCACGCCGACTACTTATAACTTCAATTTTGGTGTCGAGTACGAGTTGCCGCATCAGGTGGTATTCAGTGCGGGGTATGTAGGAAGCCGTGGTCTCTTCTTGCCTCTTGGCACGCTCGACCTGAATCAGCTTGATCTCGCGACGATTCAAAAGTACAACTACTCGCTGTGCGTAGATACGTCTGATCCGAACTGCACGATGGTGGCGAACACATGGGCACCAATTCAGCCGTCAACGAATTCGAATTTTGGCGCGGCCACTGTTCCGCTCTGGGTCTCTCTGCAGCAATACCCGCAATTTGGAAATGGCAGCTATGGCGCCGGCAACGGCGTAGTTGTGCACGGCTATCCCGGCGGCGACTCTGACTATAGCTCGCTTCAAACAAAAGTACAAAAGCGTCTCACGCATCACTTCACCGCACTTGCTTCATTTACATGGGCCAAGCTGATGACGGATGATGGCAATCCACCGTTGGGTTTCGTTGGAACTCATCTCGGCTCGGCGCAAGATGCGCGCAATCTGAGTCTCGAGCACTCCATTAGCCCGCAGGATGTGAAATATCAATTTACCGGAGAGGTGTCATATGACTTGCCGGTTGGCAAAGGGCGCGCACTGGACTTGAGCGACGTGGGGAATGCAGTGCTTGGCGGGTGGACCGGAAACTTGATTGCTTATCTCAGCACCGGTGTTCCAATTGCAACGCCAGGAGTCGGTGCACCGATTTCGTACTTCAATCAGCGGCCTGATCTTACCTGCAATCCAGCCAGTGGCGCGCCTCACACCGCTGCAACCTGGTTCAACTACAACTGCTTCGCAATTCCTTCCAGCCCGTTTGTACCCGGCAATGCGCCGGCCTATCTTGATCACGTACGGACCATGGGTGCACGAGATTTTGACATTTCACTCTATAAGCACTTTGCATTCGGCAAGGAAAAAGATATCCGATTTGAGGTTTCCTCCTACAACATTGCCAACCGGGCGCAGCTTGGCACGCCCGGCACACCCAGCATCACTGCCGTTCAATCGGACCCGTCGCAAGCTGCTCAATTCGGACTGATCACGTCAACGGTGAATCAGCCCCGTCAGTTCCAGTTTGGATCGAAGTTCACGTTCTAAGCTGCCGGTCGACCTTATAAATCAATGGCCAATCGCCGAAGAGCGATTGGCCATTGAGTGTAGCGACTCATACCCGATCTCTTTACTCAGGCAAGTACGATGGCTGGTTTCTCGCCGCGTGTATCAGCCTCGTTGACCTCAGTGGTGATCGTTTGAGATTCTCCGGGCATTAACGCGATGTAATTGTCTGAGTAAACTGCTGGCAAAATGCGATCACCCGTCTTTTGCCGTACTGCTTTCACGCGCACCATCAGGGCGGGCGAGTCTCCGGTGTTCTCCAGCTTTGTGGAAAGCTGCCAACGATCTGCCTTACGCAACGAAGTAGTAGATGTCGTCAATTTTGGAGTTGGCAACTCGCGAATGGCGCGAAAATCATTCTGCTGCAGTCCACGCATATAGAAATTCGATGAAAGAACTTCAGATCCACGGCCGAGTGCAAGGCGCAAGAAATGAACCTGCGACAGTCCATTTGGATACCTCATATTGAAGCAGGTTGTGGTTGAATCCTCTGCACTGTCAAGCGGAGCGGTTTTCAGGTCCACTCGCTTTCCATCCATGTTCAGGATTTCAATCGACGCCGTGAGGCCGGTGACTTTTCCGGCGTTGTAATTTACCACCTCAATGGTTTCCTCGGCGCTGTTCCATTGAATGTGTAGCGGCTCCGAGCCTTTTTTGCATCCGTAATACGCAGCCGTCGGTTCGAAATAGTAGTCGTAGGTCTGCCACACGAACGACGGCCAGCAGGAGTGGCTCATCCAGAGGAGCACTCCCATGCGGTACTTGCTCTGTGCCTCAAACATGGCGCGATAGGTATCGTAGTTTACATATTGGGCCAGCCTGATCCACTCCTCGGCAGTCGTCGCTCCGCCATAGCTGTTTTCAATGATGGTGCGGAATCCGGCACCATTCATTGCGCCTTGCAGGCAGAAATCGTGCAGGCCCCAGTCGAGTGCTTGTGGCCAGAGCGCTTTCTCGGGCATCATCAAACGCACACTGTCGAGTGATGGAATATTTGGCGCACCGATTTCGCTGTGCAGTTTCTTGTCTGCAGCATTGAAATAGAATCGCGCCGGATTAGCCCAATATGGCCCGTGTCCACTCACCACCTGGTCCGCGGAACTCGGAATGTAATGAAGGTCTGGATGCAGATCCCCAAGGGTCTTTCGAATCCCCTGCTCAAGGGGAGGGGGAGGGAAGCCTTCATTTCGGCCGCAGTAGAGACCGACCGAAGGATGATTTCTAATGCGCAGTACGAGGTCCTTGACATTCCTCAAAAAGAGTTCGTTGTCGTCAGGCTCGGGACCGTCCCATGGGTTGGCCAGCCAGAAGTCTTGCCACACCACAACTCCATGGCGGTCGCAGGCCTCGTAGAATGCATCATCGCCAATCTGACCGACCCAGTTGCGGATCATCGTGAAATTCATTTCGCGGTGATAGCGCACAGCGGCATCGTATTCGCGCGCGCGATAGCGAAGCATCGATTCGCCGAATCCCCAGTTACCACCGCGGGCGATAAACCTGCGTCCGTTAATCCAGATGCGCAGATCGCCTCCAACTTCGCTATAAGTCATCTGACGGATTCCTGCTTGAAAGGCTTTCTTATCGATTGTCTTTCCGCCGGTCTCGACGGAAAGTTGCGCGTCGTAGAGAAAGGGATCGCCATAACCCACGGGCCACCAAAGTTTCGGAGCCTTCAAGTGAAGCGCTGGCGCAGAAGACGGGTCCAGAACGATCGTTTTCCGTTCCCCCGCGGCAAGGTGGATGGGTTGCTCAATCCGTATTTCGCCCATCTGGAAGTGCAGAGTGCCATCGAACGCATGAGCCTCGTGATTAACAAGATCGGTCTGAATGGTCAGTTCTGCGGACGACGTATCCGGAAGCGGTAGCTTCGCGGAAACGAAATTGTTTTCGATTGTGACGGCTTCGGTGATGGTTAACGAAACGTCTCCCCAGATTCCGATGTCTCGCCCGCGCATTGTGGGGATCCAATCCCATCCAATGCTTGCGTGGTAGGTAGGATTGTCGGATCCGAGGCCGCCGCCGTTTTTCGCGCAGACTTCAAACGTCTTCTGCTTGCAACTGCCGGGCGTTGCATTTTTCTCAATACGAACGGCGATCGCGTTCAGGCGGCCCGGTAGAATCTTTTGCGATACGTCAAACTGGCCGCGCATGAAGCCGCCTTCAATCCTGCCCAGCTTTTCGCCATTCAGAAATACGTCGGCCTTCCAGTTAATTCCGTCGAAGTTGAGCCAAGCGAATTGCTGCGGCAATTTTGATGGTGCGGTGAACTCGGTGCGATACCAGAAGTCGGAGTAGAAGTAGGAGTCCGATATATGCAGTTGATTCTGTCCGAAATTGGGATCAGGAATCGCGCCGGCATTCGCATAAGAGGTCAACACTGTGCCGGGCACCGTCGCGACCAGCCAGTCTTTGTCCTGGAAGGCGGGCTTCGATAGTGCTTCTCCAGCGTCGTTCACGAGGTTTGCGCGTTGGATGCGCCACGAACCGCCAGCGAGTATCTGTTTGCCGTCCCCACGGGGCTGTGGAGCAGATTTGGGCTTAGCAGAGAAACCGCCGCGGCCGAAGACTTCGAGTTCACTCACAATGTATCCAGTGGGTGAACTTGCCTGGGTCATGAGCACGCGAACATAGCGCCCTGAAGCGGGCTGTGGAAGCTTCAGATCATCGATCGCTCCCGACAAGCCGGCGAGCGATTGGAGATCGCGCCAACTTTCCGCGTCGTCTGAAATCTGCACCGAACCTTGAAGAGCACGGGCAATCCAATAGAGTTTGACGCGGTCGATCTGGCACTTTGAGCCGAGGTCCACGTACACCCATTCCTGGCCTGTCCCGGCGCTCATCCATGCGCTGGTGAAGCTGTAAGGGCCGCCAACCTCGACCCGCTGATCGCCTTTATAAAAAGCTACCTGTCCGAGCTTCCACGTGGCTCCAGAGGCTTGAGCATTTTCGTTGGCGGATCCCATTGCGCATTCAATTCGATAAAAGCGGCTCCGGCTGACGGAGTTCAGCGTAATAAATGGAGTGAAGAAGTGGTTGGGAGGACAGAAGTCCGGCGGATATCCCGCGGTCGAGGCCGGCTCCGGCGCAGAGGCGCTGCCCACCGTCTGCCATACGCGTCCGTCCTCGGAAGTCGATATCGTGAATGTCAGCGAAGCTGCCGATGCCTGGTAAGGGGAGACGACAAAGAGCTGGATGCGGTCAATCTCCGGAGCTGAATCGCCGCCTCCAAGTTGAATGTCGACGTGCGCGCGCATGCCATGAAACTCCATCGCATTCATGGGTGCATGGTCGACAATCGTTTCGCGATTCTCTTTAGATATCGGACCTTGAGATGGCTCCGAAACAACGATCCATTTCGGCAAGCCTTCCGACTTCATTCCGTCGGTTATGAGCTGGGCGGTGAGATTGTAGTCGTAACTGCTGGAGTGATAAGCCGGTCGCAAAAGCGCTAGATTGCGATAGGTTGTGGCGTCAGGTACAAGCGTCGGGCCGAAATCCGCACTCGGCTCTCCGGGATAGACGCCGATGCCACGCGTGTACTCGATGGCATGCGCTCCGCCACTCGCTGTCGTCTGCGAAGTTCCAGTTGCGGTCGCGGGGCTTAGTTCAGCAAAAGCGGAAAACGGATCTACCGCCACAGTCGCACCCGCAATTGCGGTAGTCTTCAGGAAGTTTCTTCTCGATGTCGTCACGTTCTCTCCGTAAACACCTGTATGACAGGTTTGGCTTTTTGAGAGCCTGTTCTGTGCTATGTCGGACTCGGACGCAATTCTAATCGAATGGCATCGTTTTCATTGCAGCAAGCGTAATAGTGCGTGCTGAGTTCGAATGTGAATCGGCAAACACAGAATTACTTCCAATCTCCGGCTTCGAGTAGATATGATTCGTGCATTCGATTTGCAAATAGTGGTGAGGCCAAGTCGAGCGCTTTCCGATATCCCCAAACAATTTTGGTTTTGCAGAACATTCACGAAGGCAGGAGAATCCCAGGATGAATCGGCCCAGTTTCGATATGAGTCTTCCGGTAATCGCGCGGCGTTCGTTTTCGCAGCTTCGGTGTGTCGCGAGCGCAGCGTTAGTGCTCAGTCTTGTCGCAGTTCCGGCAAGCTCGCAAAGCAGCTCTGCGAACGATGAAGGTTACACGAAGAAAATTAAGGAATACACAACTCAGCCGTTTTTCCTGACCGACCTTGTTGATCATCTTCCAGCCTCGGCGACTGTTCCAACGCCGGAAAAGGTCCTAGGCCACATCGTCGGCGCTCCCGACGTTTTGACATACTCAAAGGATATTTATCGCTACTACGACGAATTAGCCAAGGCTTCGCCACGCGTCAAGGTTTTCAGAGTCGGACAAACGGAAGAGGGTCGAGATTTCGTGTTGGTTGCGGTAAGCGATGAAGCAAACATCGCACAGCTTGACCATCTTAAGGAGATCACCGCTAAGCTCGCTGACCCACGCAAGTTATCGGAAGCCGAGGCGCAGCAGCTCATTGCTTCCGGCAAGCCTTTCTACTGGGCCTCCGGCTCCATTCACTCACCGGAATCCGGCTCGCCTGAGATGCTGATGGAACTGGCATATCGTTTGGCGGTTGAAGACACGCCGATGATTCAGAGCATCCGCAAGAACACGGTATTTTTGATTACGCCGATCGTGGAAGTGGACGGCCACGATCGCATGGTGGATTGGACCAATTACCGCAAGGCTTATCCCACCAGGCCGCAACCCGACCTCGTCTATTGGGGACACTACGTCCAGCACGACAATAATCGCGACGCGATTGGCATGGGTCTCAAGCTATCGCAAATGATGATGAAGGAGTTTCTCGAGTGGCATCCGCAGGTGCTGCACGATCTCCACGAATCTGAGCCGTACTTATATATCTCGACCGGCACCGGTCCCTACAATGCGTGGCTGGATCCCATTGTGGTGAGCGAGTGGCAGAAGATGGCGTACAACGAGGTGGAACAACTGACGGAGAAGGGTGTGGTCGGGGTATGGACCCACGGCTTTTACGATGGGTGGGCGCCGAACTACATGTTCTATGTGGCGAACGGCCACAACTCCATTGGGCGGTTTTACGAGACCTTCGGCAACCTGTACCCCGAGTCCACCGAACGCACGTTGCGTCCGTCGGAGACATCGCGCACCTGGTACCGCCCTAACCCGCCGCTTCCCAAGGTGAAGTGGTCGCTGCGCAACAACACCAATCTGGAGGAGAGCGGCGTGCTGCTGGCACTTGATTATCTCGCCCAGCATCCGCAGGAGTTTCTCAGCAATTTTTATCTCAAGAGCAAACGCTCGGTAGCCAAGGCAACCACGGAAGGCCCGGCGGCATGGGCGATTCTAAACGATGGCCGTCGGCCAGCACTCGCCGCCCAGCTTGCAGGGCTGATGCAAAGCCAAGGCGCCGAGGTGCAAAGGCTCGATCAGGATTTTGAAGCGAAGCCTGCAACTGCGCCCGAGAAAGCCGCTGATGGAGACGCAAAGAAGGCAGAAGGCGAGGCAAAGAAAGAGGACAAGCCCGGGTCCGATAAACCTGAAAGTAACAACGCTGCTAAAGACGCAGACGCCAAAAAACTTGAGAGCAAAATTATCAAGGTCCCAAAGGGCAGCTACATCATCCGCATGGATCAGCCCTACAGCCGTATGGTGGACATGCTCCTCGATACGCAGTACTACTCGACAGCTGATCCACGCCCTTACGATGACACGGGCTGGACACTCGGACCGCTGCGCAACGTCAGTACTCTGCGCATCACCGATACCGCGATCTTGAAAGCACCCATCACGATGGTGGACGGGCCGGCGCGCAATCTCAATGGAGGTGTTGCGGCACCAGTTGTTGCCAAGGGAAAATCTCCGGGGGTCAAGTGCTACATCATCCAAGCCAACGCCGAACCAAACCTGGCGGCGCTGCGCTATCGCTTGAAAGATGCAAAGATCTTCGCGGCGGAGGAATCGTTTGATGCGGCCGACAAGAAGTTCGCCGCTGGATCGTTCCTTCTCCCGGTGGATGGCAACTCGCCTGGTCTGGAGTCGGACCTGCGACAGGCCGCGAGTGAGTTAGGCATTCAGGTCGTTAGCGTAGCGCAGGAACCTGCAGTAGCTCGTCACGCGCTGACAGCGCCACGGATTGCCCTGCTTCATACCTGGACCAGTACACAGAATGAAGGATGGTTTCGACTGGCTCTTGAAGCGACGGGAGTTCCTTATACGTACATCTCCGATACCGCGGTGCGCACCACGCCTAACTTGCGCGACAAATTCGACGTCATCCTCTTTCCACCCACATTTTCTGATTTGCGCGAACTTCTTGCAGGCATCCCAAAGCGCATCTTGCCCGATGGCACCGATGCCGGTCCTATCCCATGGCAAAAATCCGATGTCACGCCAAACTGGGGAGGCATCGACGAATCTCCCGACATACGCGGCGGACTTGGCTTTGAAGGTTTAACCCACTTGAAGCAATTCGTAGAAGACGGCGGGCTATTTATCGCTGTCGGTTCGAGTACGCATCTTGCCGTCGATCTGGGCTTAACTGATTCCGTCACGATTGCGGAAACGCACCAACTGCAGGCGCGCGGCTCCATCGTCCGCGCTAAGGTGGAGGATGCCAAAAGCCCGATTGCTTATGGATACGACGAGTCAGTAGGCGTGTATTTCAACCAGGCGCCAGTTTTCAAAGTCTCGCTGACGGGGGAAGGGCGTGCAGCGTCAGAAGCCTCGCGTCCCAGCGGACGCGGTTCCACCACTGATCCTGACATTCCGCAGGGTCGCAATTGGACGACACCGGAGGCTCAACCGGAGCGGAGCCGCGCGGCACAGGAACTATATGTGGACCCTCAAAACCGTGTCTTCTTCAGCAGCGAACTTCCTCCGCCCTCGCTTTATCCGCGTGTCATCCTGCGCTTCGCTGACGAAAAAGAATTGTGGATCAGCGGCATGCTCGCGGGAGGTTCGGAGTTGGCGGGTGCGCCGGCAATTGTCGATGTGCCGTCAGGCCGCGGCCACATTGTGCTCTTCGCCAATAATCCGATGTGGCGTCAGGAGACACAAGGCAGTTTCATGCTTGTACTCAATGCTGCGCTCAATTTCGACCATCTGGATGTGGGGCGAAAAGCACCCGCCGGCGCCACTGCTAAACCCGCGAAGACTGCGTTTTGATAGCTATGTCGACTCTGTCCCGGAGGCTCTTGCACAGAATTCTGCCCGATGAAGCTTAAAAACGAATTGTCAGATGGCGGTCATTCTCCGCCTTGACATTCTCTTTGCGAGCGCGCGTCTGAAGGACCGACATACGGGACGCAATCGCTCAATTTGTCTCAAAACCTGAAGCAATCAACGGTTTGCGGGCATCTCTTCGTTCCTTTGAAGCAACTAGTGAGATAGCTGCCTTTTTCTGCTACCGCTCCGAGGGTGGTCAGTTTTATTTATGGCTTCAAACCTATATACATGTTGCTTTCAAGTGAGTCGGTATTCCTCTCTTTTTCGCCCTCGCCGACGTTCGAGGCTCTGGTTGCTGGCGGTCTTTGCCACGGTCTTCCCCTTGTCCGGCTGCTATGAGTACGTCACACGCGCTGGACAAGCAGCCCCCGTGCAACCTGTTCAGCCGATTTCTGGCTCCATCACGATTACACCGCAATCTTCGTGCATTCTGCCGGCCGGGACGGCGCAGTTTTCCGCCCAGGTCTCAAACCTTTCCGGTTCTGCGGTTGATTGGTTTGTGGATGGAGTGAAAGGCGGTAATGGTGCCACTGGCTCAATTTCGACAGATGGCCTTTATGGAGCGCCCGACATAGCGGGCTCACACTCCATACAAGCCACGAGCAAGGTCGATACGACCGTCACGGCGAGCACCACGGTAAACGTAACAGCGAATCCAGGATTCGATGTCTCTCCGAGTGCCGCCACGCTTCCGCCTTCGGGCGCGCAGGCATTCCATGCCCAGACGTGCGGGGTGGCCAGCAGCAATGTCTCCTGGACGGTGGATGGAGTGGCCGGTGGCAGCAGTACGGTTGGCACGATCACGGCGGATGGCGTGTATACCGCGCCCGCCGGCACAGGCACGCACATCGTAAAGGGCACGGATACTCAGTCCAATCAGAGTGATCAGGCGATCGTTACAGTAGGCACCGGCATCGTTGTGGACTTTGGCAATCGCAGCGGTCAGCAGCATGCGCTTCCTGCGGGGATTCTGGGGATTAACCACGTTGACTGGCTACGGAATTTGGCGGATGAGCAACTCGTGGCGCGTGCAGGATTCAAACTGTCGCGTACCTACGCAAATCTGCAGGATGTTTTTACAAGTAAAGGGCATCCGGACTGGTCAAACCTTGATCCACAACTCGGCGATCTTCGCGCTGCGGGCTTCCACGTTCTACTGCAGATTGCATACACGCCGAACTGGCTGCAGCCTCACCCGAATTCCTGCAAGGCCGATAAGACTAAGGCCGCTCCGTCCGATATGCGGGTGTGGGGGCAACTTGCCGCGACCATTGTCGCGCACATCGACGCAAAGTTTCCCGGCCTGGTGTCCGATTACGAAATCTGGAATGAGCCGGATACGGGCGGCCTATGCACTAAAGCCGACCCGTTGCAGACTTACCTCAAGCTTTACGCCGCTGCGGCGCCAATGATGAAAAGCCAGGCCGCGAATGACGGCGTCACTATTCGTGTTGGAGGGCCCACGACCGCAGAGCTTAACGAGGAATGGTTCCGCGCATTGCTTACTAATCCGAGCACCGCTCCCTACGTAGATTTCGTCAGCTACCACAACTACGTTGGCGGTTCCAACGATCTTGCTGCGACGTGGGACACCTACGCTTCGGGAACGCCTCTGTATCAGCTCACACAGGATAAGTCGAGCGGCCCTGCTGCGATCTTTGCGCAGGCTGAAACACTGGTGGCTGCGGGGCAACAGCCGCTTGGACCCGCGACCCCTGTATATGTCGACGAGTTCAATACGAACTGGGAATTTCAGAAGGATTGCTGTCGCAACGATCCAACTTATGCGCCGGTTTGGAATGCGCTTTATGTGAGCGACATGCTCGACACAGTCTACGATGGAGCGCAACGCGCGCCCGGCCAGCTTACGTATTACTCAGCGAATACAAATCCGTATTTTTGTGTAGTCGGCGATTGGAATAGCAGCATGAACTGCGATTTGTCTCCCAACCAATCGCCCGAACCATATCCGCAGTATTACGCGTACCAGCTGATGGCTTCTGCGGACTATCTGGATATGAATAGCGGAGGGTTTCTTGCGGCCTCTGTCGCACCGCAGGCGCGAGGCGCCGGAATTGTCGTGGCTGCTTTCTACACGCAGCAGCAAGATTCCGTTCTTATTGTGAATCCCACAGGACAGGCCAGCACTGAATCCGTCGCCGTGCAGAATCCGGGCTATTCATCCGCAACCGCGACGTTGTTTCAGGTGGAGAATGGCAACTCAATTAGTCGTCGCAGCCTCGAGACTTCGCAGTCCGGTTCAACAATCACCATCGCGGTAACCGTGCCGGCATATTCAGTGTTGGGCATCGCAATTCAACCTTAGCGTGTCAGACACAGCGCATGATCATCGAGATGGACGATGCGTTCGATCAGAATCACCTCCGCGGTAGCCCAGCCACTTCAAACACACGGTCTTTTGTTTCCCTCCTCAGGACAGGCTGGTGCCGGCAGTCGTAGAGTGTATGCAATCAGAATTATCGCGCGCTCTTGAGCCGGAATTGTTTTTGGGTTCCGTTTGTCAATACGCGCACCGAGGACCTAATGAAGAACGGTAACTCCGGCCAATTCATTCGTGCCTCTGGCTGGAATGATGGGCGCGAAAGAGTGGAGATATTGCGTCCTCGCCGCAGAGGTCGCTCTATGATCAAGTCGCCGACATTGAATATGGCCAGGTATCGAACTTTTATAAAACCCTTCTAATATCCTCACGCCCACTTCATGCCTACTTAATTCCACAATTCCGATACTGCCTATGTTAGGAGAATCAATCTTCATGAGATTGATAAGGGCACTCTTCTCATTGGCTGCAATGTGCATCGTGTGTGCAGAGGTGGCTGCAAGCCAGACGTCTTTGCATGGCTACAGCAAGAATGGGTTTAGCCGGACTTTCCTCGACGCTCGCGCGTCCGATCAGCCACCCAGATACAAGCGAACTGAAATCAAAAGGATGATTCGAGACGCAAAAACTACCGAAGATTTCGAACGCCTCGCCGACTACTTTGATTTTCAATCTTTGGAGTTTGAACAAAAGGCTAATCAGGAAGTGAAAGAACTCGAACGGCTGCTCGTCATTCGTTTCCATCCCCGGACCTACGCGACACAAGTCGAATACACCCGTGAACTGATAAGGAAATATAGGAGCAAAGCCGACGAGTGTTATGGTCGCGCCAATGCATATCGCGCGAGCATCGAACGCTAACTTCAGTTTGCTACACAGACTCGCTAAATCGATAGCCAATGTGCGATTCGGTGAGGAGGTACGCCGGATTCGCTGGGTCGTCCTCGATCTTCATTCGCACCTGTCGCACGAATGTTCGCAGGTACTCCAGCTCATTTCCGTATTCAGGCCCCCAGACTGTTCTGAGCAGTTTGGCATGCGGCACAGGTCTACCTGCGTTCGCCATCAAGTAATGGAGCAAGTCAAATTGCTTTGGAGTCAGGTGGACGTTCCTACCTTTTTTCTGCACCAGATGCCGCTCAATGTCGAGCCGGACATCCCCGATCAGGATCTGCTTGTTTTGATCCTCAACAATGATGTTGCGGCGAACAGCGGCTCGGATTCGCGCAATGAGCTCGCGAAGTTGAAACGGCTTGGTGATGTAATCATCGGCCCCAGCATCCAACGCTTCCACCTTGCGATCTTCGCTCCCCTGTACGGTAAGCATGACGATCGGAAGAAGCGGTTCGTTTTTGCGCATCACACGGCACACCTCGATCCCGCCCAAGCCCGGCATATTGATGTCGAGAAGAACGATGTCGAAGTGCGCAGTGCGGACTAGCGAGACCGCTTCTTCGCCCCGTGCAGCCTCCACGACGACGAAGCCAAGTCCCGAAAGAATCGTTCGCAGTGAAATGCGAATCGAAGGTTCGTCGTCGACTATAAGTACAGTGGACTGATTTTCGTTCAATCTGATCTCCTTCCAACTTGCGGTAGTGAAAGAAAGAATGTCGTTCCTTCTCTCTCGTCGCTGATAACCCACGTGTGACCTCGGTGCGCTTCGGCCGCCATCTTTACCGTCGAAAGTCCAACGCCCGTGCCCTCTGCCGTCGCTTTTGACCCTTCACTCCGGTAGAAGCGCTGGAAGATACTCTCTCGCTCAGAAATTGGAATGGCGGGCCCAAAGTTGTGTACCGAGATCGTGACTTCAGAGTGACTTTCCCATGCGCACACTTTGACCCTCTGGCCGGCAAACGAATACTTTGCGGCATTGTCCAGGAATTGCACCAATGCCATTGAAAGCAACTCCGGGTCACCCCTGACTCTCAAAGAAGACTCCGGAAATGCGACCTCGATGGCATGTCCCGCCATACGCGGGGACTGTTCCCGCACTACGCGCCCAACGAGATCAGAGACCGCTATCTCGGCTTTATGTAGAGTCACTTCTTCGGCATCGAGCTTCGCTGTTTGAAGGAGCCGATTGCAAAGCTGGCTGAGCTGACTGCACTCGTCCTCGACTAGTGAGACCAACTGCGTCTGCGAGGTATTGAGAGCACCGACTTCCCGCAGTCCGGAGGCAGCCGTCTGAATAGCTGTCAAAGGCGTCTTAACGGCGTGCGCAAGTGAATCAAGCACCGCGGCGCGCAGACGCTCGCTTTGATGGGCCCGCTCAATCTGGATCTCTTTTTCAAACGACACGCAGCGATCAAGCGTGATAGCCGCCAACGAAGCGAGAGCATCCGTTACAAGCGGATTCAGCGCGCCACGAATGGCGATTGCCCCGACAGACGCATTTCTGATTCTCAAGACTCTGACTGAGATTCCGGTGAGAGGGTCGTCCTTGTCTTCTTGAATGAAATAGCATTCCTTCGCGAGATATTCTTCGCCTTCTCTAAATACGCCTACTGTGTCACACTTGCCGGCATTCGCGTCGAAAATCGCGACGCCGTCGATTGAGAAGATCGTGCGAATTAGTTGCGAAAGCTGTGGCCCAGGCGCTTGGTGGAGGTTGATCAACAGCGTACTGCGACTCAGTTCATATAGCTGCTCCATCGCCACACGCTGCAAACTGGCCTCCTGCGAACTCCGCTGTTCGCGAGAGGATACCCGGCTGACCACCAGCGCACTTATCTCGAATGCGCCAAGTGCCACCCAATCCTGCGGATCGGTGATGTTGAGCGTCAGGTACGGCGGATAGTAGAAGAAATCCAGGCACGCAGCGGCAACAAAGGACACGACTGTCGCTTGCCAGAACCCAAATAGGATTGCTTCGGCAACAACGATAAGCAGGCAAAGAAAACCTACCGGGGCTGAATTGAAGTGCAGGATGTAACCAGAAAAACACATCAGGATCACAACCCAGCTTCCTCCAGCCGATTCGGCAAGAAAACGAAGCCGACCCCGCGGACCATGTTCACGAAGGCTTTGGGAAATTCTCATAGCGCGCTGGTTACCCGGGTATGAGCGAAGCATATCTACGGGAGCGTCAACAAACCATAAATGAGATACAAAGGATTCGTGAGGACTGCTCGCGATCTGTCGCGTGTCCCAATACTGATCGAAGCTAAATCCGCTCAAACATTAGCGGCTTTGCATAGTGAAGGCTGAACTCTATTGCGACGAGCGTCCTTTCTGGACAAGGCCGAGGAAGCGGCGTGCAAGTTCCTGAATGCGATGATTTTGCCGCTTTGCAACGGCCTCCTTGGGGAGAAGCTCCATTCCGACCCCGAGGGCAGAAGCGCCAGCCCGAACGAAGCCTTCAGCGGTCTGCTGGCTCACGCCGCCGGCTGCAATCAGGGGGATCTGCGGGAGGGGAAGCCTAAGTGAACGAATGTAGAGATCGCCGCCAAGAGAAGCGGCCGGGAAAATCTTCACGTAGTCCCCGCCAGCCTTCCAGCACGCAATTACCTCTGTCGGTGTAAGGCCGCCGGGAATGGCGACGACGTTTGCCTCGAGCGTGGCAGCGACCACCTCCGGAATCAATCCGGTACTGGTAATGAAGCGCGCGCCGGCATCGATACATCGATATGCAGTCTCACTATCGAGAACAGTTCCAGCGCCGATTACCAAGTCGGGAAATTCACGCGCGATTCGGCGAATGATCTCCACGGCATCCGGCACGGTCATGGGGATTTCGGCAATGGGAATTCCCGACGCGTAGAGGATCTCGGCGCAATACAAGGCCTGATCTGCGGAGCCGACGCGAATGCCCGGAAATATACCGATCGCCTCAATCCGAGTTCTAGCTTCTTCGCGAGTC
Organism: Telmatobacter sp. DSM 110680; assembly: GCF_039994875.1. Classification (GTDB taxonomy): domain Bacteria; phylum Acidobacteriota; class Terriglobia; order Terriglobales; family Acidobacteriaceae; genus Telmatobacter. The sequence goes on from NZ_CP121196.1 coordinate 2,751,948, forward strand.
ATTCTCTTCCTGCCCGCCTTTCGAGAACGTTGCAAGTCGTGATTACTGGATTACTAATGGATTTCCTCGATACCAACAGCCAGGTTTAGCTGACCCGCGGCGGTTAAATACGACCCGATCAACTGCACGTAAGCCAATTGGACCTGGCGGTAGTCGCTTTGTGCATTCAGGAAGTCCATCAGTGAAGCTGCACCTCGCTGCCACGAGTACGTGACGGTCTCCCTGACTCGGAGCGCCTGCTCCAGGTATTTGTCCTTGTACGGACGCAACAAAATGATGTTGCTGTTGACCTGTGCGTACGCTGAGTCGACGTCACTGAAGACCTGCGCATGCGCAGCATCCTCTAGTTTCTGGTTTCGATCAATATCGAGCAATGTGCGCTTCTTTTCGCCTTGATTTCGATCGAAGATGCGCAACGGCACACTAATGCTGACTCCAAGTGTTTGCTGATCATTGGGATTATTGAAGGATGGGTTGTAGGTGTACCAACCACTGAACGTCGGATCGGTGGATCCATTCGCAACGGCCAGTTTGTAGTTTGTCTTTGCTTGTTGGATTGACTCAACCGCAGCCTTTAGATCGGGCCGGTTATCCATAGCAATCTGCCGGAAATCTTCAAGCGGTTTTAGCACATCTGAGAATTCAAACGGGCCCTGGACATCAAACTGATCAACCGGCGTCCTATCGTCCAGTAATTGCAGAAGCTGAATCTTTGCGGTGCGCAGGCTGACCTCGGCCGTCTGCCAGTCAGACTCATACTGAACGCGCTGCAACTCTACCCGGTCCAGGTCAATTTGCGCCATCGCGCCCGTTCTATTGCGCTCACGACTGATCTCGATAATGCGGTCGTAATAGTCGAGTTCCTGCTTCGTCAGGCCCAGGATCGCCTTCGCTTGTAGAACATCGACAAACGCGACGCGAAGATTGAAAAGAAGATTCCGCTCCAGATCAGCGTGCAGTGATCTGCTGATCTGTGTTCCTTCCTTCGAACTCTGCAGGCGCAACTCGCGCTTGTGATCACGTTCGTGGAGATAGCTAAAGTTGGTCTGCACCTGTGTACCCGTGAAGGGTTGCCAAACGCCATTGTGGGGGACAAGTTGCGTTCCATCCGACGAGAGTGTGAACCCCGGGTTGGGCCTCAAAAATGCGGTAATCTCTTCAGCTTTCATTTCATCCACATTGAGAGCGTCTGCCTTCAAAGTGGGATTTTCACTCTCGAACTCTGCTTTTATGGCGTCCCACGACAGGTTCGTCTGCGCATGCAAGGATTGGCCTGCGAACATGCCCGCAAGTGCTCCGACTGCCGCGATACGTAAGAACCACCGCGTTGAAACTGCGTGACCTCGCAGGTTCATGTTCTTAATGTTCAAAGGACACCCCCGTATCCGGCGCCGGGAGCTTATCGCCATCCCTTGCGATTGACACGTACAAAGTCGGCAGCAAAACCAGGCTCATCAGCAATGCGGCCATCAGCCCACCAACAATTACGATCGCAAACGGCCGCTGCGAGTCGGAACCAATCGCGTGAGACATTGCGGCGGGAATCAATCCAAATGTAGCCACCAGCATTGTCATCATGATCGGACGCAGCCGCAGTACGGCTCCTTCTATCGCTGCGTCTTCAACGGTGAAGCCTTTCGCACGAAGTTGATTGATGTATTCAAGCATGATCACGCCTGTCTGTACGGAAACGCCGAACAGCGCCAGAAAACCGACTCCCGTCGAGACACTGAAGTGTGTCCGGCTGATTAGCAGTGCAAGCAATCCGCCGAGCGGCGCAAGCATAACGACGGAGAGAATCAGACATGCCCATTTCGCTGATCGGAACATTGAATAGAGGATGATGAAGATCACCAACACCGTTAGCGGGACAATAATCATTAGGCGCTGCGACGATCGCTTCTGGCTCTCGTTTTCGCCAGACCACTGAATGTGGTAGCCCCTGGGCAGCTGAACATTCTTCTCCACCTTGGCCATGGCCTCGTTGACGGTTGTGCCCAGATCCCGCTCACGCACTTCATAGCGCACCGCGACATAGCGCTGATTCGCTTCCCGGAAGATGTCGTACGCGCCTTCCTGCACCTGCATCTTCGTCAGTTGCGCCAGTGATACACGCTCACCTGACGGAGAAAGCAGCCTGATGTTTGCGATTGCCTCCTGGCTGTTTCGATAGGGCTCTTTGTAACGCACCACGACGTCATAGCGTGCTTCACCCTGCAGCACCTGGCTCACCGCGTTACCGCCGACTGCCGTTTGGACAGCGTCCTGAATATCCGCAACATTGACTCCGAAGCGGGCCGCTGCCTGGCGGTCAACGGCAAAATTCAGGTTAGGCTGGCCCATATCTCGAAACAGACCGATGTCCTTGACCCCCGGAACAGTGGACATCTGCTGCATGATCTCTTCGCCTTTCTGTTCCAGCGTCTTCAAATCGTCACCGTAGACCTTGACGGCCAACCCGCCTTTCGTACCCGTCAAGGTCTCATCGACGTTGTCTTCGATGGGCTGGGAGAAGTTCCAGAAGACGCCAGGCAGCTTTGATACTTCTCGACTCATAGCTGTAATGAGTTCGTCCTTGTCGCCGTGAAAGACAGCCCGCCATTCCTCTTTCGGTTTGAGATCCACGAAGTATTCAGTATTGCCAAATCCGCCAGTATCCGTGCCGTCATCAGGTCTCCCCGCTTGTGAGACGACCTTTGTGACCTCAGGAAACGAGGCCAGGATCAGTCGCGCCTTGGTCGCAAAGTCCTTGCCTTCGCTCAAGCTTGTGCTGTTGCTGAGTGAACCTCGCGCCCAAATTGCGCCCTCATCAAGATGAGGAAGAAACTCGGAACCGATGACCCCACTGAAAGCCAGAAAAACGGTGACGGCCAGTGCAGCCAGACCAGCCCCAAACACGATCTTGCGATTCCGAATTGCCCACCGCAGTCGCCCTTTGTACTGCACGGTCAGGAAGACCATGATCGGGTTGTGCCATTCCTTGATACTCCGCCGAAACAGCACGCTCGAAAGCATAGGTGCAATCAGTATGGAAAACGTCAGTGCACCCAGCAGTGCGAAGGCGACTGTCCATGCCATCGGCTTGAAGAGCTTTCCCTCCACGCGCTGCAGCGTAAAGATTGGCAAATAGGCGGTAATGATGATCGCGATTGCAAAGAAAACCGGCCGCTGTACCTCGTGACAGGCGTCGCGGATCACTTCGGCAGGCGATTTCGACGATGCAGGCTGTATATCGGTTTGGGGTGCACCATTAGCCCCGTTTGGGCCGATTCCGCGACTCATGTGGCGAACTATGTTCTCGACCATCACTACAGCGCCATCCACGACCATCCCGAAGTCCAGCGCGCCCAGCGAGAGCAAGTTGGCCGGAATCTTGCTCAGATCCAGACAAATCGACGCGAACAACAATGCGAATGGAATCGTTAGCGCGACGATAAGGGCGCCGCGTGCATTGCCGAGAAAGAGAAACAAGATGATGGTGACGAGAATCATTCCTTCGGCCATGTTGTGCAGCACCGTATGCAAGGTGTAGTGCAGCAGATCTGATCGATCAAGCATGGGAACAATCTTCACGCCTTCGGGTAAGATGCGATCATTCAGTTCCTTTACCTTTTGGTGAATGGCATCCAGGACAGGCTGAGCATCTGCCCCCTTGCGTAACAACGCAACACCCTGCACTACGTCTGGATTGTCGATGATCGTCCCGTCAGGTAGATGATCGGCCCTCGCCATGGCTCCAAGCAGGATTCGCGGGCCCTGAGCGACCTCGGCGATGTCCTTCACCCGCAATGCAGTTCCTTTTTGCGTCGTGAGAACGGTGTTTTCAATATCCTGCACGGATCGGTACAGGCCAAGCGCACGCACATTCATCTGCTGCTGCCCGGTCTCCACAAAGCTTCCACCGGCGTTTGTATTGTTGTTGGTTAGCTGCTGCTCAACTTGACCAATGCTGAGCCCGTAGGAGACGAGCTTGTTAGGATCGACGCGTACCTGGAACTCCTTTGTAGTGCCTCCGAACGTCGATACGTCAACTACATCCTTGACCGACTTGAACTGCTTTTCGAGCGTCCAGTCCTCAATGGACTTCAATTCCATCAGGTCGTATTTCGGGTTCGAGCTATGCAGCGTGTACCAGTAAATCTGCCCAACCGTGCTCCAATCGGTGCCGATCTGCCCTTGCAGGCCAGGAGGAAAGTTCACCTGTGTGAGTCGCTCCAGAACCTTCTCGCGGTTCCAGTCGTTCTGCGACTCATCGTCGAAGATCATGAGCACGAACGAGAGACCGAAGATCGATTCGGACCTTAGAGCAGTCAGATGCGGAATCCCATTCATCTCCGTCTCAACGGGAATTGTGACCTGTTGCTCAACTTCTTCGGCTGCGCGCCCCGGCCACTGCGTAATGACGGTAACGTAGTTATCCGCAATATCCGGGTAGGCTTCCACGGGCAAATTGTGGAAGGATTCAGCTCCCCATAACACCAGCAATACAGTCGCCGAGAGAACGACAAAGCGGTTGCTGAGTGCAAAGTCTACCAATGTACGAATCATTCGCTCGTTCAGGCTCCGACGGAACTATTTGTTATCGATTTCGTTTTGCAGCGAAAGGGGATTCACAACCACTTTTTGCCCCGGCTGCAGGCCAGAGATCAGCTCCAGCATGTTGTTGGGGAGTGAATCACCGGCGATTACCTCAATGCGTTGAAACTTGTTTCCTGCCGCCGGCACATAGACCCAATCCCGGTCGTGGAGGCGAAGGATGGTTGATGCGGGCACAATGGTGTGCTTTTCTTTCTTCAGGCTGGAGAATGTCGCGCTCGCGAACATGCCCAGGCGCAGCATTCCCGGATTGCGAACTTCAATGCGCACTTTTGCCGTACGGATACTCGGATCAAGAATGGGCAGGATATTGCTCACCATTCCCTTCAGTGCCATTTCCGGGAACGCATTGAGGCGAACCTCTGCCGTGTCGCCGATCTTCACATTAGGAATGTCGTTTTCGTATACGTCGCAAACAACCCACACGTAAGAGAGATCGGAGATCGTAAACGGATTTGTACCGAGACTCTGCACTCCTGCCGCGTTGGTTACTTGTTGATCTGTGATGATTCCGGAGACCGGCGCTACCAGATCGACAATTCCAGATGGATGGTCGACTGTGCTGCCCATCAGTTTCAGATGCTCGGCTGCGGCATCCCTGGCGACCTTTGCTTTCTTCTCTGCATCGTCTGCGATTTGCAGGTCATTGAGCGCGATTGCTCCATGCTTGTAGAGATCCTGAGCCCGTTCCCACTGGGCCTTGGCTAGTTCCTCGTCAGCAACTGCATTCTCGTAGTTGGCAAATCCGCCTGAGATATCATCACTGCGCAGGCGCAGTAGTACCTGGCCCTTCTTTACCTCGTCGCCGAGTCGCGCCCTGATCTCAACAACGCGACCCGATGCGAGTGAGATTACGGGAACAGTGCGCGCAATATCAGGAGCCACCGTCCCAGTTACCATGAGCCTTGCAGCCGCTTCATGAGGCTCTGACGTCACGAGCGGATACTTCGACGGATCTTCAACAGACCAACTGGCCACGTTAATGTCTTGCACCACCTTTGCAGGAGGAGGAGCCTCGGTCGCAGCGTCGGCATGCTTTTCCCTGCATCCAGCTAATGCGCAAGTAAAAGCAGCAAACATCATCGAGAAAAGAATGCTAGTTGCCGTTCGCTTCATGACGTCTCGTCGATTCAGTTTGTTGAGGTATTTCGAGCCGAATACTTTGGTTTGCATCTGGAAGTTGCTTCACAACAAAAGGAACTCGCAACTGATAAACGTCGAGATCGTCGACCTATGAGAAGCATCGGAACCTGAATGCTGTTCGGATGCCACTCACAAGTCCGACCTCCGTCGTTCATGCTCGCTTCTCAGAATCTGACCATGATTGCGATCGTGCTGACTGTCTGGTTCGTGCGCAGATCCGGCCACCAGATGGAGTTGAGTCCGGAAGATGTTCCTGCGTTCGCTCCAGCGCCGCAAGCCAGTTCTGCAGCCGCAAGGCTGCCATATCCGAAGCCGGAGTTCGCACCGCTCGCGCATGCATACTGCGTCGGGAATCCGTTGTTTCCTCCGGGAGGCGTAATGCCCCCGCGACCGGTCCAATAAGGGACATCCGAGTAGCGATAGCCCTCTTCCAGGCGGAAAGTGATGAACTGGCTCGGCATGTAATCGAACGTAATCGTGCCGTCGTGCATCTGCGCGCGATCCCCGGGATTCTCTGTGAAGTACGGAGTGCCCGAGAAAGCAGTGGCGCCATTGATAGGCGGAAGCAAAGTGAGGTAGCGACCTGGATTACTCATCTGGCCGCCTCCCAGTGTTACTGCGTAAAGGTCCTTCTTGAACCAATAGCGGTTGTACATCATCCATCCAACGAAGTCTTGCTTGGGCCGCCCATTCTTGGAGCTATGGCAATTCACGCCACCAGCGTAGGTCGAGTTAGAACCCATCTCAGGAGAATTGCCTTTCGGGTCGTAGGTTCCCAGAGCCGGCCCTCCACCGTATTCGCAGCCAAGATCGCCTGTCACAGTGAAGGCGATCTTATCCAGGAGCTTTGAGGGATTGTCATACACTTTGACCTGTGCGCTGTAGTCGGCATGAACGCGCGAGCGTCCGGGTTGGCCAATTACATCCTCACCCAAACCATAGTTATTCCACACAAAGTCCAGATAGGGCTTCGGACGCCAGAGAATCTGTCCGCCCAGGCCAGGCTTCCCGTTGGCGCGCGCATAGGACTGCCAGCCATTGATGATCCAAGGCTCAATCTTGAGTTTCTTGGTTGGGAAATACTGGATGCGCAGGCCGTTGAAGAACCACGGTGTATTGGACGAAACGAACGAAGGCTGATAGGTCCAGTTGTCAAAGTTGTAATAACTGAAGAGACCGATATAGGAGACAAAAATACCGGCGTCGACGTTGAGGCCGTGTGCTACATCCCAGTGGTAACCGCCCCACGCTTCAGAGACATATTTGTACGCATTGGACAGGTCCCATTGGCCTCGACTGGGAGTGGCGTCGTTACGCGGCGTAGTTGTAGCGAACAAACCATCCATGGTGAGGATGCGGCCACGAACATTGTCGATATGGATGTCGCCGCCGATGCTGATTTGCTCCAGCTGCCACTCATCGGAGCGAAATGTCTCGGTTGAGCCACCGAGCGAGTCGTCCTTCGGATGGTTGTAATCCAACGTGTAATTCGCATCAGCGCGAAACTCGGGCGTGAAGTACTTCGTGGCCATGGGGCTGTCAGATGCATGGCCGTTGCTGTTGAGCCAAGTCCAGTCGCCTTCGAAGGGCTCACCTTTTGTTGTTGTTTGGGCGCTGATCTCTTTAACGGGCGCAGCTGCCTCTGCCGCGGGCGCGGGCTGTTGTCCAGCAATCGATGAACTGAAACCAGGCGATGCCGACGACGAAGCAGGTGCAGCACCGAGTGTTGAACCGCTTGATGTTGAAGAGTTACTTCCCGCGATCAGAGTATTCTCTGCAGTCTTTAGCGCAGATGAATCAGCGTCAGCATGCGCTGAGGCGCGAACCGCCATTAGCTCACTCTGCAATTCGTCAATCTGCTTTTGAAGCAAGTCGATCTTCTGCTCGACGCCTGGCCTCAACTCCTGCTTCGTTGTGGTCGCCGGCGACGACGTGGACCCCTTGTCAACAGCTGAATCGTCACTCGTCCTCGATTCTGAAGAAGGTGAGGTCGCCCCAGCCATCTGCGCCAGACCGGATATTGGAGAACATGCCATAAGGAGAGAGAGTGTCAGTGCCAATCGAAATGTGCTTTTCATCTTTACCCCTCATCTTCTGCTTGGAATCAGGAAGACCGTGCAATTTGTTAAACCCATGCAGCATCGGAATCGACTGGCCCGGACATGACTACAGGTGGCAAGACTGCGATTTGTTATTCCGATGATGCTTCCGAAGTTGCGTCATTTGAGCGGGCCTTAGCGATCTTGCACCGCCTGTACTTTCAATCTCAGTCGACTATCCATAAGCAAACCGTAAGTCGAATGTTCAGAATTCATAAAAGAAGCATGTTGATTCTGAAACACAGCACTGCGTTGGAGCGTGGGACACCCTATCGTGCTGCGGGCTAAACCTGGGCCGCACGAATTGATTTCTATTAGATTGGAAAGTACTGACTACGGCGTTTCGCGGAGAAATGCGATTCGTTACACGACAAAGATCGCGTAACCATCACTCTGCTGGTATACGAAAGCGATGATGGATTCAGAATGAAATGTAATACATGAAGAACGCATGAACACGAACCGATTTAATTAAGGAACAACATTCTGAAGCGGACATACAGAACAGGGAGCATGCAATTCTCTGGTACCTCTTATCGAGAGATCACCTGCGCGCAGACTGCGATCATCATTAGGGCCGCAGCAAGTCGCACCACAATCTCTGCGACCGCAGGCTCCTGGTCAGACCGCGGGTGCTTGTTCCTTCTAATTCTCTGCAGAGTACGGTCCTTGGGAGTTTAGATATCAGGTAGGTGTTGAATATTCGTCGTTGCCTGAATATCGTTAGTGTGCTCCAGCGATCCTCTCATCTGTTGAGTCTCCTCTTTCCGTCAGCTCGCGCTTGTACAAAGTATTTGCAAGAAACGCCGTTACTAGAACCAGCGACAAGCATCCTTGGTATAGGGAACTGGCCTATCCGCCACGGAAGAGTAAGGCCTTAATAGGTTTTCCGTAGCCTTTAGTGCCTGATGACCTACCTCGGACGCCACTTGAATACGAAGCGTGCGAGTTAATTGCATATTTGGATAGGGAGAGTGAGGAAGCACACGAGACACCACCTTATGAAAGCCTTAGGCGATGTTTAGGCCTTGTTTAGGTTTGGCAGTCTACACTCCAGTTGTGCTCGAAGGAGACCATGTGATGACCACTTCAATTGTTCTCTCCGCAATCGTTGGCGGAGGCGTGTCGTTCCTGGTTGCAGTGCTCGCCAACTTCTACCGTGAGACGCGAGGACAAAGGCGATCGGCCTCGGATTCTTACAGGATATGGGAATGATTCCGACACGCGAGATATACATGATCGATGGGGAAGGGACTTCCTCGAGTGAGCGCAAGACGATTGGCTAGATTGCGCCCTAAACCTGTCGAGCGGTTAATAGATCTGTACATACAGTTTCCTTAATGGAAGAGCGACACATCACCAAAGTGCTCACCGACAAAAGCAACTTAGGCCCCATGTCTGTATGGTCGCCTATTCGTCAACTTGAACTCGGATTGATTGCCTCGTGCTGTGTACGAGGCAAATCTACGAGAAGGCGGTTTGACGTCAAAGTGAAGCAAACGGATTTGCAAACAAGACAAAACATGCGCTTGTTCGCGTCGCAGAATCGGGGACGGTCGACCCTCCCATTGAGATTTGACTAACGTTGGACCCGATTACATAAATCAGGATCAGATTCACTTCGTTGTGTGGCGAGAAGAGTTCTTTCTCTTCTCGGCTAAAAACCAGTATCCGAAGCCGATGATCATGCCGGAGAGGGCGAGACACGCTCCCTGACGTTCGAGAGCGATGAGGAAGCCCTCCCAGAAAGTTTGGTCTTCAACGAAGAGCGGCTTGGGTGATGCCGAGGATGCCGCGCAACCGAGAAGGATCATCGATACGGCACCTGAACAGGCGAAGTACGATGCCGTGAGCGATTGTGCCTTGCTGGATATCCAGACGAGGAGGGCCCAAGGCAAAGCCATCAGCATCAGTGCCAGTAAAAAGCCTCCGAACACGAACAGGATGAGGGCTCCAATCAGGCGAGTCTCAAAGCTTCCGGGACCTCCTGCCACCATGATCCAACCGATGTAAAAAGCGGCGGCCACTGCGGAACTCAGCGCATAACCGGCCACCCTGATTGTCGCCCTTCTGATCATCTGAATGCTCGCTTCGATCCTTCACCTTTTTTTAGCTGAAGGCGCCATGGACTAGGAAAGCTGCGGACCTTCCGCGCCGGTGAGCAATCCGCAGGACTCACTCGCCTCAATAACCCAACTTGCGCAACTCCGTTGAGATCATCGCGGCCCACTCCTTTGCTGACTTTGCGCCCAGGTATTCCCACTCAAATTCCGCCAGGGTCGGCAAATCGATTTTCTTTTGCCCCGGATGCTGTTTAGCCAACTCGATGATCTGATCGGGAGTGACAAGCGGCTTAATGATCAACACACGGGGGAAAGTGTGGTTCTGAATTCCAGACCTCTGGGGTGCGTTCGTCATTGTCAGATCAGGCTCGTTTTCGTCGTTCAGGCCAAATTGCGCTCTTCCAGCCAGCGCAGCCATCGCATCACTGTAGATCAGCGCATTGATGTCGTCTCCGCCGCTATAGAAGAGAACCACGGGCTTGTTACTGTTGGCTCCAGCCAATACCGCTCCGAAGTATGGCATGATCTGGATCTTGTTCTGATTCCTCGCTTTTGCCCTGTCCGAAGCAGTTTTATCGTAGTGGCCGAACTCTGCATCTTCTCCAATGCCATTTTGTTCGAGGCCCTTAATCATGTCATCTACGCTGTCAGATTCCTTAGAACTCTTGCTCGGAGTCTGAACAGCTGTTGGTCTCTGCGTCCAATAGCCGGTGCCAAGACGGCTGCTGGTCATTCGCACAATGCCGTATGCGGGCGGGTCGTAGGTCCCGGTATCCTGCCAATCCAGGTTGGCTGCCTTCAGCACATACTGTCCGTGGGCGGCCTGGAAGATTCCATGATGCGAAGGAACATTGCCTGGTCCTTCGGCATGAAAATCGTAAGTTCCGTTTGCCCGAACCTCCCATACCCAAAGCGCGGCTCCGGCTTCGTTTGGAACCGTCATCTCCCAGTTACCAACAAGCGAAGGATCCACCGACTGCGCCACCCCGCGGGACTGCACAACGAACAAAGCAGCAACGAATGCGATTGCGACTGTGAGTTTCATCTTCCTGCCACTCCTCCCTTTAATCTTTCAAAAAGAAATGGCGGCGAACGCGGCGGCAGATTGGTGGCTCTTAGCTATTTTTTTGCGGAACCGCTGTAGCGATCAAAGTGCGCGCAACTGCTCGATGAAGCCGGCCAATTCGAGGCCGAGTGCTCCGTTGTAAGCGCCATTCCCGTCGACCCGCAATAGGATCTACTTCTTTTGCAGTAAAACCTTGGCCGACCATTCAGCGGGAACGCTTCGGCCGAAATGACCTGTCAGGTCCCCCGCAACGGCGTCCAGATGCGTGTAAGTTGCGCAGGCTTCGCTGGAACGAATTTCCCCGTTGAGGGTATAGCCCTGCGCGGCATTGCCTTGGATTGCCAAGTCCACTTCGCCGGCGTCCGTGGGCGGAAAACCCTGCTTGTTTTTCGCGACCCATGCTCCGTACTCCGCCTCCGACAGAATGTATCCCTGAAGCCGGGTTCCGGCTTCCCCTGCAGCTGAGTCTTTTACGATTTCACCAACCAGAATTCCGGAGTCGGCCATACCGGGATGCGCGCCCTCCAGATGGAGTGCCATCGAAACGCTTCCTGTAACGTTGGCTTTCTGGAAGTCGAATGAAGACTCCGCGCGATTCAGTAAAGGTGCATCCTGCACAGTGAAGTTGATCCGTTCGATCCTCACCGGAACCGGCTTACCGCAGTTAGAGATTTGCTGCGACGTCATATCCCAGGTGCCCTTGAGCGAAACCTCTGGCTGGATGGGTGGTTTGTGGCATGCCAACAAAGACATTGTCAGTCCGAAGAGCGCTAGAAGTTTACGCATATGGCTCGATTTGCCTCCAACAAGGGTGGCATTGGGCGCCTCGGGATTCGGGCATACCCGCACAACGAACACGCGTTCGTTATCGTGAGTAACGTTGTTTAAAGCCAATCTTGACCATCCCGTCTGGGTAGCCCACGCGTCTCGTTGCCCCGCCAAAACGAGAGACCCCGGTGTTATTCCGCGCGCACCCGGTGTATTGATTTCTCTCATAAAATCCGCTAACAGATGTTGACATGCATCAGGTAACGCCGCAATCAGAAAACTCTTGACCAGATCCTGAGCAAAGAGCCGGTTCGTTCCCTCGATGAAAAGGCGTGAAACCACGAGCTCCATTTGCACCATTGCGCCGTCTGAAGCTTCAAGGACATCGAGATAACAAAGTTCGTGAAATTTTTTGCCTTCGGGACGAAAGCGAGTCAGTTGACCTGGTTCTTCCCTGGCTTGTTCCGTCTGGACGAGATGGAACCACTGAAAGAAACCAGTGCTGCGAGCCGTCATCAGTGTCCTGCCCATTGTTCCGAAGCAGTATGTGTAGAAGGGGTATTGTTTGGAGATCATGGATTCCTAATCCTCTTCTGGTTCAGGCGTGGGCAGAGTGCGCAAATTGGTATTCGTGGAAAATTTCTTCTTTACCAATCTGCTGCGCTTACACGCGCCTATATTCATTGCACCTGATGGAAGGTGGGCTTTGGCGGAGAACTGTGATCCAAATGGACTGGCTTCAGGTTGCGATGATTTTCGAATCGAGGTGATGACCAATGACAGATCAAGAGAATATTTGGGACCTCATTGGAGCCCTGGGTAGCGAGAGCGAGAATGTGCGGCAGAGGGCGCGTGAAGAGATCCTGAAACGTGGGGTGGAAGCGGTGCCGGCTCTGGCCGAGGCAATTGATTCCGAATTGATTCCGGATGAGGCTATGGCGTTTGCCCGCGGCACGCTTGCAGCGATCCAACCGCGTTTTCAAGGGGAAATTCCTGATGCATTGATCGAGGCAGCGCTGGCTTTTTGGGCGGCTTCCGATCCGGCTTCTCGGGCGCTGGTGAATTTCGGGAGTGCCGCAACCGCGCCCCTCCTGGCCTTGCTTACCCAGGGTGACAAGACTATCTATAGCTCGATGGCTGAGGCTCTCGCGCAGATCGCCAAGGTAGACCCCTCGGTAATGCCGGCAGTGATTAAAGCGATAGACGACGATAACTGGATCGTGCGCAAAGGTGCTGCGGAAGTACTCCGTTACGCTGAACCCCGGCCTGAGGAGGCCATCGCGCCATTGATTAGATCCCTCAAAGAGGAAGACAAAGACCGCCGCTCCAGCATTGTCTGGGTACTCGAGTTCTTTGGCGCCGCGGCAGTCCCTCAGTTGCTCAACTCACTGCGCTCTCCCGATTGGTGCGTTCGTGCCGGTTCGGCATGCGCGCTGGAAATGATCGAATTAGGCCGCAAAGTAAAATCGGATCGCGAACCTTATACCGACATGGGCGTTGTGCCTGCCCTCGTCGAGGCATTGAGTGATGAGTGTGTCGAAGTTCTGCGCGCTGCCGCCAACGCTCTGAGCATAATCGGTCCACCAGAGGCAAATCCGGCGGCTCCAGTACTTCTCAATATTCTTCGGGAGAGGAACCCGCTGACGTTTCCGGTGGCGGCGTCGGAAATGCGATGGATCCGATACTCCGATGAGGGCCTCGAACCTGGACTGATCGACACGCTCGCAAGCCTTGAGGACGAACTGATCGACGCGCTTACCGACAGGGATTCCGGCATTCGAGCAGCTGCCGCCGATCTGTTGCGGCGCATCGATGTCCCGGTCATGTTCCCCCTGGTCTTAGGGCTGCTTTCAGCGATGGAGGACCAGGACGAGGAAGTACGTTTTCAGACGGCGCTGACGATGGCGATCATCGCACCGAGGTTTGCCGCGCGCGGGGTGCCAATCTTGCACTCCGCGCTCGTACACTCCGCAGAAAGGGATCGCATCAGGGACGCGATCTGGGGCCTATCCCGAAGCGGGCGCGCAGCTGCGGTAGCAATACCCGCGATCATCGATGCATTGCAGTATTACTCTGTGGCGGATGCGGCAGCCGCGGCCCTGGCTTGCATGGGTCCGCTGGCGAGCGCCGCGGTGCCTGAATTACTACGGATGCTGCAGAAGTGGGATGAAGATACTCAAGCCCCGGCAGCCCTGGCGCTCGAAGCGATCGGACCAGAAAGCGCGAGTTCGGCGGTGGAGATATTGATCGACCGCCTGCGCGACACCGACGAATACAAGCGATATTGTGCTGCCGAGTGCTTGTCTCAGATGGGCCTGCCGACTGTAAAAGCAGCCATTCCCGCGCTGCTGGATTTGGCAACCGACGAAAGTGATCGCGTGCGGAGTTACGCTGAAATGGCTCGTGAATGGCTAGGCTCCGACCCATCACAATTACGGTAGACGGGTCAACTCTTAGCGATAAATGGCCGTCACGCGAAAATCGGAAAAGATCGCTTCGGAGCCGGCTCCGCGCACCCATATCCCAGCCTGATCTGCTGAACTAGCGATGGCCGCAATATTGAGTCGCCTGTATCGGGTTCCGTGTTGCCACAACTCGTTGTGACTAACGGCTATTCCATTGAGGAACTCCATGAAATAAACATTCTTGCCCTCATGATGAATGTCGAGGGTGAGGTGCTGGGCTCCGCTTGTGGGGTGGGGAACATTTCCAATGTACCAGTAACCCTGCAAATCAGGCTCTTCAACGTGCGGTTGACCATCCATGTTTACAACTTTTGCGTCCGTGGAGGTCTGCGGCGCATATCCAAAGCGGACGAGTCTGGTAGTCGATCGATTGTCGCCGTAATATATGCCCGCCCTGCTGTTGCGACCTGCCGCCGTATTCGGCAGCAAAGTTACAGATAGTTCGATCCGGACGTGTTCCGGCAGGAACGTTGCAGCTGGCAACAAGTTGATGACGCAATTCTCGTCAGTGCCGTAGTTACGTACTCTGATCCCTTTTGAGCTTGGAGTCACAAGGCAATTCTGAGTAGAGGTAACAGTAGATTGAGATAGCAGTAGAGAGTGCGAAACCAGCGCGTCACCGCCCGTCCGCGGCGAGGGAGTTTTCAGCGTGCCACTACAGAAATCGGGGCCACCGTAAAATCCCCGGAGGAACGCCGACTGTCTTTCAACGACGGTGCCGTGGTCGAGTGGGCCAAACAGCATCCATGTGTAAATGACTCGAGTGCGATTTTTAGGATCGTTGGGATTGAAGCCAAGGACGGTATCGTCGCCCCCGATGCTTAAGAAGGATAACGCCTCGTCAAACGCATACTCGGGAAAGTCGTTGTTGGCGGCTGCAAAACCGAATACAGCCCCGGCAAAACAGTCCGCACCGCCTTCCGTGCCGGGTAACGGAGAGACATTGTGCTCAACCGCATGGCCAAATTCATGAGCTACAACAGCCAGTCCAGCATAGTTACCAGGGGATTTCAAATGCTCTGATGCCTCTCGATCGACATCCGCGATGAAACCGATGTCGATATAAAGCGTGTTGTCCTTCTTGCAGTAAAACGCATTCCCAGGTGAGATTTCCTCGCATCCGGTTTTTCTGGGGCTATCGTAATAGACGAGCCTGGGAGGGTCGAAACTCGATCCGAGAATCGCCGTCCAAACCTTTACAAGATGCCTTTGCATGTCATTGATTTCGGACCGGATCTGCGCATCGGAAAAGCGCAGTTGGGCGGCAGCAATGCCGCTGGCCGTAAGGATGACCGCAAAGAAAACCAGAGTTGTTCTGACAGTCCTCAGAAGCATTTGCCTTCCGTCACCTTTCCACTGGATTTTGATTTTCCAATCGCTCGGCCCAACGATGAAAAGCGTCCCACGGTGTCGAACGAGCCTTCATTCTGTTTCAGACTTCTATTTTTCTGGATCGACTTCGCGACCTGGTAGTCGTCAGCTGACCTCACAACCTAGCAGAGAGACATCAACATTTTCCTCGTTTTTGCCTGCACCCTTCAGTGCTGCTCTGCGCTTGCGTTTATGTTTGAAATACTTCATTTCATGACACATTGTGGAGCCGCAATTGCCATTCCATTTTGAATATTTTCCCCAAACATGTCCTGTCCATGGAACTCTCGCCCCGCTCACTCTCTTCGAGCGACGATATGCGACTATCCTCAATCTCTGATGCCGTCTTTCGGCGCGACTTGATGGATGTTTCATAGTGAACCTACTCTCCATTCGACCTGCAGAGTTTTCATACCGGAGAGCTCGCTAGTGGTTTGGGGAATCGATTCGGGGTACTTGGCTGCGGCATATTAGTTTACTGCTGCCAAGGCCCTGAATCAGTATTTTCATCCGCGGTTGATCTGCTTCCACGTTGGACGTCCGCCGGCAAACCAGGCGACAAAGAAAAAGAGCGGTAGAGCCAGCAGAATCCAGCCTCCCATCAATCCCAACACCACCACAAACACCGCCCACGCAGGAATCAGGAAAGCGCTGCCCAGAATGCGCAACCAAACTGGAATAGACGGATCTTTCGACAGCGTTGAGATCGAGAAGCAGACACACATGGCTGAGAAGCCGATCACCATACCGCTCACGTGCATAAGTGCCTCAAATGCGATCACGCGAAGCACCGGGACGGTTGCTGCCAACGCGCACATTGCCAGGCACGCGGTTCCAATAGCCAGGGCGACCTTCGCCCTCTTCTCATTGCTCATTTGATTGACCGGATTCATCTCTCATCCTCCTTGGCATTGGCTTGGGTTGTTCCCCTTGCCGTTACATACACTGAAGGTGAGCAGCATGACTGCAGATTGGTAAATTTGCTAAATATTTTTTAGTGGCCGCGCAACCGTTTGAGTTTCTTCAGAAGCTCACGAGCTTTTTCGGCCTGTTGGCCGCCGGCTGCTTCCATCTTGAGATACTCTTTCTCTGCCTCGCCGTACAGCCCGTATTTGATCGCGATTGCTGCCCGGGTTTCAGGATCATTGGGTGCTTGAGCCAGCTCTTCGCGATAGGAGAGGGCCTCGATTGCAGACAATACCCGCGGGCCATACCTGGGTTGCTTCGATCCCATTGCTCCTTGAACGCTGGATGGCGCTTCCAGAACCGTCTCCGGCTTCGCGGACGCCTCGAGGTTTGATTCCGGCCTGGGAGAAGATACCGTACTCTCTTGCTTGGGCGCGACGGCCGTCGAGGGTGAACTCGTCGGCGCGGCCTTAGACGCCACAATTGGTGAGCTGGTGGATGGTTGGTGGAGCTTGGTTAGAACGGCGACTACTGCTACCATGGCCATCGTCGCTCCCGCCAGAATCAACCCGTGACTGGGAACTCTGAACCACTGCCCGAGAACCGCCCAGAAGCGGCGCCGCGGGGAGGGAGCGGCTGACGCAGCTGCAACTTCCCGATAGCGGCAAGACTCAGTAAACCATTTCAGATCCTGCATTTCCCTCGCGCACTGGCTACACAACTCAAGGTGGGCGCGCACGAATTCTTCCTCAGTGGATTCAAGCCTGGAGTCTACAAAACCTTCGAGTTGTGCATAGGTCAAGTGCTTTGATTCGGCTTCATTTAGCTCTCTCAAAAGCCTTGACGGTATCTCAAAAGGTTCAGTCACTTTGTCCTCGCACCTACACCATTCGTCATAAGTAAGAAGGCGCCAACTGGCGGAGCAGATTGGCTCGCTTCAGAGATTTCTTTTTGGCCTCATAGACTGATTCAGCCGCATAGCGGCCTTTTGCAGGGCTACCGCTCTTAAATTGACAACTTGCTGCGTTCTGCATCCCAGCGCTCTAGCGATATGCAGGTCTTCGCGCGGCAGAAATGGCCATACTGCGCAAATTCGCTCCTCTATTAACTCCGGATCCGGCGGCCAACCCTGGGTTTCGTAACCGAGTTCGGAATACTCCTTCTGACTGATTGCGAGGAGGCGCCCAATTTCACGACGGGTTGCGGCGCCGCTAGTCTCGAAAGCCTCGATCTCTCCACGGGCTTCTTTAGTCACGCCAGGCAAGTTGAGCAAGAAAGCCATCAGCCACCGATGATTGAAATCCTGGAGGATCATCCAGAGCATCCGCATGAGTTCCTGATGATGAATGCGGCGATCAAACTCCGAGCTCTTTCGTCCCCGTTCCGGGGACTCTTTTTGATCCTCCTTGACACGAAATAGCGAACTAAGAATGGAGATGAGCTGGTCAAGCTCAAAGGGTCCCGCGACATCCTCGAAGATTGCTTCGAGAAGCATCCTCCAATCGGCGAACCGCATTGCGTCCAAAGCCTTGACCGCTGCATAGGGGGCGGATCTCCGGACGAACAGCCTTTCGGAGATTTCTTCAGGCAGTACATTGGCCACGTTCTGAGTGCGCGATTCTTGCTGCCAGCCTGAGTAGCCGCAGAGCACGTCTCCCTCGGGTGTTTCCCACACGGCAAAGCCAGGCTCATGAGAGAGAAAATAGCGGACCCTGTTGCTCAGTCGTGTGTGTTCAGGATAGCGCTCACGAAAATACTGTGCACAAGCATGATATGTAACGACGGCTGCATAAGACTTAGGATCTCTGACTTCGATGTCCTGGGATTGCAAGGCCTGAGTGAGTTCGGAATACACGTCTTGCACCAGATCGAGAGCGTCTTCGTTTTCTCGGCTGCTGTCAGTCGGAGAAAGGCTTACTCTCATCTTCTGTCGCACGATGGCTTCAACGACATCCTTAACTGCCACGTACCAGTCTTGATCTGACGGGGAAGTCATGCGGCGATTATATGCGCGGTCATTTGAGAAATGGCTTCTCTGCGGACTACTTAGGCGGCAACAGCTCAAAGCCTGGTATTGGAGACGAGAACAATTACTTGAGCGGAACAATCGGTGACAGTGATTCGTATGGGATGCTTGATTTTGCTCAAACTGACGTTGGTAGCCCAACGTCGCGTTCTGAGAAGGAGTAGCAGGGAAATGCAAGATACGAACGAGAGTGAATCCAAATCGCCAGGACAGAAGTGTCCCCAATGCCATTCACGCGCTTTGGTCGTTCCGATCTACTACGGTCTTTTTCGAGAGATACCAGAAGAAGTGAGATCGGGGAATGCTGTGCTTGGCGGCTGCTGTCTTTCCGAAGAGGACTTTCGTTGCAAAAGGTGCGGACTTTCGTTCTACGCAGGCGAAGATGAATCGTCGTAAAAGACAGAGTTGTATTCTCTGAGCCGAAGCTTGTCCTCGAACTGGTAGTGGGTGACTGAAGCGTTTCTCACATCATTCTCTTTGTCTACTTGCAGATAGTCATCCTCACCCCAGCGCTCGAGCAAGGCTCGGAAACCGAGCACGACTACGCTGTGGCATACCACGACCACGTTGAGACCGCGACAGTCACGAACAATAGTGTCGAGAAACGACCTTGACCTCACTCCCTTGCCAGCAGGGCCGCATTGTTCAAATCGATCTGAGCGGAAATCGCAACTGCGCCAAAGTTATCCACCTCAGCGACAAGGCTTGATCTGCAATAAAGGACGTTATCGCGGATCATTTCTCCGGCAACCTGCAGGCAGTTGCCGCCGTCTCACCTGTCCGATTAGCCGATGTTACTTCCAGGTGAGCTGGATTTCTAAGTGAACATTGGCTGACATCGCGGGTACCTATTCAGCGGCGACATCATTCGAGGCTACGACCCCCGACAGCGTTGGGTCTGTTTCAGCGCGCTGCGCCCTCCCGCTTACAATGTCCTCGCAGTCATAAAAGGAGAAATACGTGCGGACTATCTCGAGGAGAACGTTTGTAAAGCAGGCGGGTATATGCGTAACCCTTGGTGAACTTCTCTTGTCGGCAGACAAGATGGCTTACGCGAACCCTCTCGGGCTTCCTATCTGCTGTCAGACCTGGCCGGTGCGCAGCATGATTGCGAATGATTTTCCCGGAACCCTCAAGCAGTTGGCGGCTGCAGGTTTTCAAGGCATTGAGATGTGCTCACCCGTGGGGTACGCCGACTCGGGCTTCGGAGGCCTGAGGAAATACAGCGGAAGGGAACTGCGATCCATCATTCAGGACGCGGGCCTGACCTGTGTAAGCAGCCATTTTTCACTCGATGAATTGCGCAAGGATCAAGACGGGCGCATTGCTTGGGCCAAAGACGTGGGGATGACGCAGATGCTGGTCGCCTCTCTCGGCGGCCCGAAGAATCCCACCATGGATGATGTGAAGCGCGCCGCGGAAGAATACGAGAAGATCGGCGAGCGTGCCGCGGCGGCAGGCGTTGTGCAGGGGCTTCACAACGAGGGTTTCGAATGCACGACGGTGGATGGCCAGCGGACATATGACCTGCTGTTCAAGCTTCTCGATCCAAAAGCTGTGCAGTTCCAGTTCCAGGTATCGACGATCAGCGAGGGATTTGACGCTGCTGAATATTTCTTGAAGTATCCAGGCCGATTCATCTCCATGCACGTGCAGGGATGGTCGGCGAAGACGCGCTCCATTGTGCCGGTTGGGCAGGGCACGCTCGACTGGAAGAAGATTTTTGCGGCGGCGAAGACTGGAGGCATCAAGAACTACTTCGTCGAAATGGACCTGCCTTTGATGAAAGCGTCCGTGCCATATCTTCACCAACTTCAGGTTTGACGGATTTGTATGACCGGGGCCGTTGCGGGAAGCCGCACACGACCTTGTACTTTGTAATGCGATGCGAAGCAGAAAGGCTCACAGATATGATGAATCGCCGCACGTTTCTTGAAACTGCATCCGCCTCCGCTTGTTTCACTATTCTTCCCAGGCATGTATTGGCGGGAAGCGGGGTCGTCCCTCCGAGCGACAAAATCACGGTTGCTCACATCGGCACTGGCACGGAGGGTCTCCGCGAGATGCCGAGATTGATGGCGGTTCCCGAGGTCCAGATTGTTGCCGTCTGTGACCCTTCAAAGCATGCGATCGGATACCGGGATTGGGGAACGGATGATCTTCTCAATGAACTGCGGACGGTCCTCGATAAGCCCGAATGGATGGCCGGAACCGAAGGAACTGTTCCCGGAGGCCGCGATGTAGCGAAGAACTTTGTCGAGACGTACTACGCGACTGAGCAGGGCGGCGCATTCAAGGGCTGCTCTGCGTATGCCGATTTCCGCGAGCTCCTCGACAAAGAAAAAGACGTCGATGCCGTCAAGATCATGACGCCGGATCATCTTCACGGCATCATCAGCATCGCCTGCATGAAGAGGGGCAAGCACGTCATTATGCATAAGCCCATCGCCAATCGATTGCGCGAAGCCAAACTGGTGATCGACACCGCACGAGAAACGGGTGTTGCCACGCACTTCATGCCGTGGGAAGCGAATGGATCGATGGATCAGGTGATGGCCTGGATCAACGGTGGGGCCATCGGCGATCTACGTGAAATCCATAATTGGACGAACCGTCCTGTGTGGCCACAGTACACCAGCGTTCCCACCGCGTCCACGCCTGTTCCGGAAGGCTTCGAGTGGGACTTGTGGCTGGGGCCTGAAGCCGAGCGGCCATATTCGCCGGACTACACGCACATGGTATTTCGCGGGTGGTATGACTTCGGCGGCGGTTCCATGGCGGATATGGGGCATTACAGCCTGTGGACGGTCTTCAATGCCTTGGAGTTGGGATCACCGATCAGCGTCGAACCCATGCTGACTCACACAT
This sequence comes from Telmatobacter sp. DSM 110680, assembly GCF_039994875.1. GTDB lineage: Bacteria > Acidobacteriota > Terriglobia > Terriglobales > Acidobacteriaceae > Telmatobacter. Next base: position 2,773,319 of record NZ_CP121196.1, read on the forward strand.
GTGGGTTGAAGAACGGAATCGCGTATACAGTGAATAACGACTTCTCCTTTCCGACGGCCAGTACCGTCCGCTTCAAATATCCAGCAAGCGGGAAAAGACCTGCGGTGGACCTGGTGTGGTACGACGGCGGGATGCGTCCCCCGGCGCCGGAGCTTGAGATGGATAAGGAAGAGGTTCCGATCGAGGGCATGATGTTCGTCGGCAGCAAGGGAAAGATTCTGGCTGGCTTTCAGCTTGAAGATCCACATCTGATGCCGCAAGGAAGCATGCCGAAAGATCTGGTCACGCCAGTCAGGGGCCGAGGCCAACGCGGCGCCGTTCCGTCGGGGATGCGCCAGTGGATTGAAGCTGTGCGCGGCGGACCGCAATCGCCCTCAAGTTTCTTGAACGCGGGTCCAATTTCAGAGGCCGTTAACTTGTATGCGGTCGCACTGCGGACAGGCAAGAAGCTGCTTTACGACGGGCAATCCCAAAAGGTCACGAATGTGGCAGAGGCTGATAAATATCTGAGCCGTGAATACCGTAAGGGTTGGGATCCGCGAGCACTATGAGAATCGTTGCCCGGCCCTGTCGGCCCTCTGAAACGGGTCGCGCCAGCCAGATGCGATTTTCTTCAGCTCACCGAATTCCTACAGCAGAGCCGGATCGATTCGTCCAAGCTCTTGCTATGCAGGATCTCGGTAGCCTCCAAAACAGCGTGGAAGCAGTTCTCCTAGATCAGTTCCGCCGCCTGAACCCGCCCAACAGGTCAGAGAATGATATAAATCAGTTGCATCATAGAACTCGTGCTAATGGAATCCTAATGCCTGATCAATCCGCTCCTGAATCCCTCTCTCGCTCTTTCAATCGCCGCCGTTTTTTAAAAGCTGCCGGATCTGCGGCCATTCTTCCCGCCGCTCTTCGCAGCCTCGGAGCGCAAACACCGGCCACCTCGCCCAATAACCGCATCAATCTGGGTGTGATAGGCATGGGATGGCAAGGGCCCGGAAACACGGAAGCGTTTCTAACTTTGTCGGACTGCCAGGTCGTCGCAGCGTGCGATATTGATGCCAACCATCTGCAAGCTGCTGTCAAGAAGATTAATGACGCTTACGGGAACGAGGATTGTAAGGGCTATCACGATTATCGCGAGCTACTCGCTCGTGACGATATTGATGCCGTTATGATCGCCGTGCCCGACCACTGGCACGAGATCGTCGCCACTGAAGCCGCCCGGCGCAAAAAAGATATTTATGGCGAAAAGCCTCTGGCGCACACCATCGCCGAACAGCAATCTATCGTGCGCGCTGTCCAGCAGAATCGGATCATCTGGCAAATGGGGTCATGGCAGCGCTCTGTTCCCATGTTTCACAAAGCTGCGGAGATTGTTAGAAACGGGCTGATTGGAGATGTTACCCATGTCGAGGTCGGTCTGCCAGGCGGCAACTCAGACTTCGACGAAGTTGGGAAGAAAGCGCTCGCAGACTTGGCCTCAGGAGGGCAAAGCGTGGCGAGCCTGGAGCAGGTTGTGCAGGGCAGCCCGGCCTGGAATTTGCTCGTCACCGATCCCCCCAAGGAACTGGACTACGAGATGTGGATCGGTCCATCGAAGATGGAGCCGTACATCAGGGCTCGCTCGCACAAATCCTGGCGCTGGAACTACAACACGGGCGGTGGCGAACTTCTGGATTGGATCGGTCACCATTGCGATATTGCTCACTGGGGCCTCGATTTCGATCACACCGGTCCGTCCGAGGTTGAAGGCAGTGGCGAACTCCCACCTGCCCACGCGGTCTGGAATACCGCGCCCAAATACCGGTTCGAATTGAAATACCCACGCGGCATAACCATGACAATTGCCGGTGGCCATCCCGATATCAAAACCGGAGTGAAATGGATTGGCACCGAGGGCTGGGTGTGGGTCGACCGCGGTGGATTCGACGCATCGAATCCAGCGTGGAAGCAGGGCAAATACCTGCCGCGGGAACTGCGCAAGGTCAAGCTATATACGTCATCGGATCATCAACAAAACTTCCTGGATTGCATAAAGACGCGTCAAGCGACTGTCACGCCCGTTGAGGTCGGACATAACTCTGCGCTACCCGGGCACCTTTGCCTTATCTCGATGCTCACTGGAAAAAAGATCCGGTGGGATGCGAAGGAAGAGAAGATCATCGGCGATCCGGAAGCGAGCAAGTTGATGACACGCGAATACCGAGGACCTTGGAAGATGAGCTAGCGCCGTCTCTGCCCACCGGTCCTCTTTCCGCTGAGTACCAGATTCGCAATGAGTTCGAAAATTCGAGGTTTAGTCAGGGGTTCCGGCCGACGATAGAATGGCCGTTCAATTGGAGGTATATGCGACCCATAACACGCAGGAACTTTATTGGGGGGGCAGCCGCAGTTGCTGCTTTTTCTTCAACAAAGTTCTCGTTTGGAATGCCATTGGAACTAACGACGGGCATCCAGTTGTACAGCGTGCGCCAGCAGATGGCAAAGGACTTTGAGGGGACTCTGGCCGCAGTTCGCGCGGCAGGGTACCTCGAGGTGGAATCTGCTTCGCTGCCGAAGAAGCCCGCGTCCGAAATTCGCAAAGCGCTTGACCAGGCTGGACTAAAGTGTGTGAGTTCGCACCGCTCGTTTACCGATGTCACCCGAGATCTGGATGCCACGACCGAGTTTGAGAAGACCATTGGCGTGAGCTACATCATCTGTCCGGGACCGGGACGCAAGAACCCTCCAGCTTCGGGCACAAACGCGGCTCCTCTTACGGTCGATGACTGGAAATACAACGCCGAAGAGTTCAACAAGGCGGGCGAGAAACTGAAAAAGGCAGGCATCAACTTCGGTTATCACAACCACTGGGTCGAGTTTCAGCCGGTCGAAGGCAAAGTGCCCTACGAGGTGCTGCTGGAACTCTGCGAGCCCGACAAAGCGACCTTCGAGATGGACTGCGGTTGGGTGAGGGTTGCAGGCCAGGACCCCGCCGTTCTAATGAAGAAATATCCGCAGCGGTTCTCCATGCTTCACGTGAAAGACTTCCATCTTCCACCGAACGTTTCGTTTGCGACGCACGAGGAAGCGAAAGTGACGGAGCTTGGCCGCGGATCGATCGACTACCGGCCGATCTTTGCGCAGGCAGCAGAAAACCAGAAGATTACACATGCCTTCGTCGAGCAGGAGGCCTTTGACATTCCGTGGCAGGAGTCGCTGAAGGTGGATGCAGACTACCTGAAAAGCCTTTCTATTTAGCGCATCTCCACCGCCCGAGGGTACATGGCTGCTTCAACTGAAATAAAAACGCTCCCTGTTCGTAAAGTCGCATGGGACTTCACATTTGCTTTTCTGTCTTTGCGATTTTGGCTCGGTGTTCGAGCCTTGTTCGTCGGCATTCAGAAATATGCCGCCTATAAATCCGTTGCAATGCCTCTTATCGATCCTTCGACCGGCCAGCCGGATGCAAGCGGCGTGATGGTCAACGTGAGCGTGAAGTCCTACGCGTTGGCAAATTACGCGGGAATCCCTGTTGGACTCAGAGACAAGTTCGCTCATGACCCGCTCTTCCCGAAATTTGCATTGACGTTGTTCGATCGCATGCTTGGCCCGGCCTTCATTTTGACCGGAATTATGCTTATCATCGGCCTCGGTACACGTGTCTCATTGCTTGTACAAGGATTGCTCTTCATCGCGCTGACGGTCGGACTGGTTCTGATTGATGCGAACGACGGCGTGGCCTATCTCGGCATCCACATCGGACTGGTAGCCGCTGCGTTTTTGCTCGCCCAGCACAACAGGTTTGCGGTTCTGAATAAATGGTAGACAAGTTGAATCGTCGTGAGTTCATCAGCGCTACGGCAGTAGCGGGCGCCGCCATGCTGTTAGAGGCCTGCAAGTCCGACACCGCCGAACAGACGGCAGCCGTAAAGAAGTCTTCGCTGAATACCATCAATGTCGCGCTGATTGGTTATGGCGAAGAAGGAAAGATTCTTCTCGAGTCGCTACTGAATATTGAAGGCGTCCGGCTTGTCGCTCTCTGCGACATCTGGGACTACCACCGCGGCGAGGGGCAACGCTACCTGCAGAAGCTCGGAAACGAAGTCCGCGTCTACGAAAACTATGAAGACCTGCTCGCCAAGGAAAAAGATCTGCAGGCGGTTTTCATCGCGACTCCCGATTTCTGGCATGCGCCGATGACGAACACCTGCCTCAAAGCAGGTCTGCATGTGTACTGCGAAAAGATGATGAGCAACACCATTGAAGGTGCGCGCTCGATGGTCAAGACCATGCGCGAGACTGGAAAGCTGTTGCAGATCGGTCACCAGCGACGCAGTAATCCACGATACGTCTTCACCTTGAATCGGCTGCTTCACGATGCCCAATTCTGCGGCCGCCTCACCGCTGTGCAGGGACAATGGAATCGGGCAGTCAAAGAGGATTTTGGCTGGCCAAAGAAATTCGAGATGCCGACGAGCATGCTTGCTAAGTATGGCTACAAGGACATGCACCAGTTCCGTAATTGGCGCTGGTACAAAGGTCTCGGTGGCGGTCCCTTGTCTGACCTCGGCGCGCACCAGATTGACATTTTCAACTGGTGGCTGGGCATGACGCCCAAGTCCGTGGTCGCCAGCGGTGGTTTGGATTATTTCAAGAATCACGACTGGTATGACAACGCGATGGTCATTTACGAGTATCCGTTGGATCAGGGTGTTGCGCGCGCGTTCTACCAGGTGCAGACGACCACCAGCGCCGGGGGCGGTTATTTTGAGTCGTTCATGGGCGATGACGGCACCATCAAGATGTCGGAAGATCCGTCGCTCTGCGCCATCTATCGTGAAGCGCGCGCAAATGCGGTTTCATGGGACGACCTCGTACAGAAGGGATACGTAGCCGCAAAACCGGCTGCTGCGGTAGACGCAACAAAAGTGGACGTACGCGAGACCGCACAATTGGCGGAATACGAGATTCCTGTGTTTTTCAATAAACCTCCGCATCAGCCACACCTGGAAAACTTCTTCAACGCAATTCGGGGAACTGCGAAGTTGAATTGTCCCGCCGACGAAGCTTTCACAAGCGAATATGTCATTCACAGAGCAAACGACGCGGTGGCTGCCGAGAAAAAACTCCTGATCACCAACGAAGAAGTGAAGGCCTGAGACTATGAAAACAATCCTTTCTAATAATTTCCTGCTAGCCGCCGTCATCCTCATTCCCTCTGCAGCTCTCGCACAGGACAAAGTTCCACTGAAGACGCAACTACCCCGTCCTCTGTTCGTCGGCACACCCGTTCCGCTCAACGTGCCGAATCTAGAGCCGCCGATGAAGGGCAAGCGCCCCGACTTCATGGTTCCTGCAGGCTCTGTCAATTTAGCCAAGGGCAAGAAAGTCACGGGCAGCGACACCAATCCTGTGGTTGGTACTTTGGACCTGGTCACCGATGGCGATAAGGCCGGCGATGAAGGCTCTTGGGTCGAACTCGGGCCGGGGAAGCAGTGGGTGCAGATCGACTTGGCGAAAAGCGCAAACGTCTCCGCTGTCCTCGTGTGGCACTTTCACTCCCAGGCGCGCGTCTACCGCGACGTTGTGGCTCAGGTGTCAGATGACCCCACGTTTAAATCGGGTGTGACGACGATCTTCAACAACGATTTCAAAGGTGAGCTTGGCCTCGGAGCTGGCAAGGATTTGAATTACGTCGAAACCTACCAGGGAAAACTGATCGATGCCAAGGGCGCGAAGGGCCGCTACGTTCGCCTTTACAGCAATGGAAACACGACGAACAAACTGAATGATTACATCGAGGTTGAAGTCTGGGGCAAGCCTGCCTGAGTTCACTCGTTCCGCCACGCCTTCAATAGGGTCGTTGGCTCTTCGTCTGCCTTGGACCCGATGGCCCGCGTTCATTATTGTCGCTCTCATCGGATTGGCGGTTCGCCTTCCGCACTTGGGCGCGCGGCCCATGCACACAGACGAAGCCATCAACGGCTACATTGTCGGACAACTCCTTCAAGGAGAAGCGTTCACCTACGATCCGCAGGACCGCCATGGTCCTGCGCTGGCGGCCCTTGCTCTGCCGCTGGCCAGGATGCAGGGAGCAAAATCCTTCTCCGATTTGACCGAATCGGAGTTGCGGACAACATCAGTCGCAGCTGGGACGATCACGATTCTTCTTTTTGGCGCAGCAGCTGAGATGTTCGGAGTCGTTCCCTGTCTGCTCGCCGCTCTGCTGTTTGCCGTTGCTCCGTTGCCGGTCTACTACGACCGCTACTTCATCCATGAATCACTCTTCTGCGCAGCAACGTTCGCGCTGATACTGTCGAGTTGGCGCTCCTTCAATCGAAGATCAGTTGGTTACGCCGCTCTCGCCGGCGCATGCGTCGCGTTGATGGTTGCCTGCAAGGAAACCGCGATCCTTCACCTCTTCGCATTAACCGTTGCAGCCCTCGTGTCCAATGTGTGGGACCTGCGCGGCAAGAGCTTCACCAAATCATTCCGGCTCGGCCCGCTGCTGGCCGGCGTTTCCACGTTTCTGGCATTGATTGTCATCTTGTTCACGTGGTTCGGCAGAAACTGGAAATCCTTCTTTGCGTTGGAGCGTGTGGCTCCAAATGTCTTCGCTCGCTCGACTGGCCAGGGTCACGAACATCCCTTCTGGTACTTTGGAAAACTCCTTGTCAGCGGCTGGTCCGGCGGCGTGCTGGTTGGTCTTGCCTGCTTCGGCCTCTTCATCGCATTCAGAAAGCGGGATGCTTCCGCCTATCAGTTCCTTGCGTACTACGGATTGATTGTTGCCGCCATCTACAGCCTCATTCCCTATAAGACACCGTGGCTGGCGCTCAATCTTTGGCTTCCTCTCGCTCTACTCGCTGCGATGTCAGTGGAGTCAATCTGGTCCATGGCCGAAACACGGTTTGGCCATCGCGCTGCCGTTCTTTCCTTCGGCATCCCCGCAATGCTGCTGGGTTTGTTGATTGTCCACGATACGCGCCAGCGCGTCTTTCTCGCTCCAGTTGAGGAAAGCAATCCCTATGCCTATGCCCACACTTCGGATGACATCCTCTCACTCCCCAGTGAAATCGCAGATGCGGCTCGCCGGGAAGGCATAAACACTCCGCGCATCGCGGTGATCGCCTCTGATCCGTGGCCGCTTCCGTGGTACCTTCGCCAATTTCAACAAGTGGGCTTCTGGCAACCCGGCCAGCAAGTCCCGGCTGCAGACTTCTACATTACGTCTACCGAGGCCGCTGATCAGTATGCCGGTACATTGCGGGGCTTCCGGCCTGATTTTTTTGGGAGCCGCCCAGGCGTGCTCATCCTATTATGGCTGCCCGAGGGAAAGTGACTGCCAATGGCTGAGATCCATCAATTCAACCACGCCGCCATGGCGACTCACTTTCAAGCGCGTATCGCCAGCGAGGAGAGAGCATATGCCGCGCAGGCTGCACAGGCCGCTTTCGACCTTGTGGACACACTCGAATCGCGTCTAAGCCGTTTCCGCATCGACAGCGACATTGCCCGGCTCGCTGATCTCAAACCCGGTGAAAAAATGCGGTTGAGCGAGCCTGCCTTTGCCTGCCTGCAAATTGCGAAGCGGATGGATGAAGCTACACAGGGCGCGTTCTGTCCCACGCCCGGCGCGCTGAAAACCCAGGCCTCGCTTCCCAAGTGGGATTTGATGCGAGGCGAGCATGCACTTCTATGCATCAAGGGCCGGCTTGAATTCGATCTGGGCGCCATTGGAAAGGGATTTGCTCTCGACCGCATGGCTGAGCTGCTCCGTCAATGGGATTGCCCCTCGTTTTTGCTGGTCGCAGGCGGCAGCAGCATTCTTGCAGGAGACCCGCCTCCCGATGCCCCGGGCTGGTCATGTGGCTTGGGTGAAGACAACGCATCGCAGCGTTTTTTTCTGACTCATGCGTCATTGAGCGGTTCAGGAGTGGCAGTGAAAGGCGCTCATATTCTCGATCCGCGCACCGGCAAACCGGCATTGCGCCAAAGGCGGGCCTGGGTCCTTGCCGATACGGCAGCAGAATCCGACGCTCTCTCCACGGCTTGCATGGTTATGGGAGAGCCCGAATTACAGGGAATGCTTGCTCAGAACGACACATGGCTGGCGTTCCTCGAAACTGACCAATCTGCGAGATCGATTGGACGCCGGGTGCCGCCGATTGAAGCGTAGGTCGCGATCGGTAGAGTTCGTAGAGAAAAAGTTGGCATTCAAAATCCATAGCACCCATTTTGTGAGCTCTCTTTGGTTCATACCATAGGCGCGGTTGCAAAAACTGCGTCCCCGGAATACGGCTCGGATTCACTGTATTCCAGCCTGGGCGATTCGGACATAACTCCAATCTGGGGAATCGCACCCTCTACACCCTTTGCAACTCCAGCACCTCAACCTGTCCTGGAAACGCGATCCCCAAACCCTTTTTCCATGCCATCCGCTCAAATGTCCCCAGATCTTTTCCCGTCATCACCGATCGGGTCCGGTACCGCCCCTCCGGAATCAGCGGCAACTCCACGCGGGCCTCCGCCGCATCTGACTTGTTTCGAAAAAGCACCACCACGCCTTCGCCGCTCTTTGCCAACCGCGCGAACCCGTCCCAGGCCATCGGCGATGTCTGTCGCCAACTTCCCAGAGGAAAGAAACTCTCGCTCAGCTTCACGCGTTGTCTTAGCTGCTTAAACCAGCGAATCTTCTCGCCATACCACGCGCGATCCGCTGCTGTCAGCTTGCGCAAATCTCCGAGCAGCAACGGAGCGGACCCGATCGTCGTCGCAAAGCTCTCCGCGATCGTTGGCAACTCGGCATGCAGGTTTCCGATCAGCATTGCCTCTACCGGCATCGATCCGGCGCGCGCGTAAAGCAACTGCCGTACCTGCAGCGGCCCCGCTGAATCCGGCTTCGTGTCGTCCACGTTGCTCATCCAGTCCAGATCGCCCGCCGCCAGCAGTCCCGCATCGATGATGTGTTTCTGTCCCCAAAGTTCGAACGTCAGATCAAGCAGCACCTCGGGATGTTTTGCATAGACCTCCGTAGTCATATCCTTGATGCCCTCGTAGATCCTGTTCAACGACTCTGCCCAGTCTGCATGGTCATGTCCCTTTGCCCAGCATCCCGGAGCCTCGCCGTACGCGTTAAAGATGGTCGTCAGGTCCAGCTTCGCGTAAGCCAGCCTGAAACGTTCAATCGCATCGTTGATCCGCGCCGCGGCCGCATGTCTGAACGGAGACGCCATGCACATCACCGCCTTCTGTCCCGCCATGGTCCACGTCGTCTGTTGCCTTCGAGGTCCAGCGCCGCCCAGTCTGGGTGCGCCTTGTAACACTCCGTCGTCATTCCAATCGCGGCTGGCGGAATCCATAGCCCCAGACGCATGCCCGTCGCTTCCACAGCCTTCAGAATTGGATCAAGTCCGCCCGGAAACGCCGTCAGATTAACCGCGTTGTCCCCGTACTCCTGCTGCCATCCATCGTCGATGGTGAAGATGTCTATTCCCATTGCGCCAGCCGCCTCGATCAGCTCCATCGAGATCTCCTGGTTGATGCCGCGCTCGAACGGCTCCCACGTGTTGTAGATCCACGGTGGCCCCTGCTTATCGATGCGCCGCTCCAGCACCGCGGCCGAATAGCCCGGCACCCGCCAGCGCGAATCATTGAACCCATCGTCCCGCCTGAACGGCAGCAGGGACGCGCTTGCCGTGGTGAACTCCTCGCCGGGTCTAAGCCTCCGCTCAAAGGGCATCACGTCCGTGTCATACATGGCGCTCACCCGAACGCTGTTCTCTGCATCCCACCCCGCCACTTCGGTGCGCTTCATATACCCCGGAACCTCGTTGAGGATGGCCACGCCATCCCCGGTTCGCCCGTTCACCACCATCACACACGCATCTTCCGAGCGCCCCGTATAGAAGATTTCCCGCGGAACCACGCCGTATTGCGTCCACAGCGTCATTTCGTTCTCAGGCCCGAGCCCCAGTTCCAGCGTCTCCACCATTAAATGTGTGATGCTGAGCGGGGCATCCCCCGTGTTCTTAATCACCAGGGACTTGCGGCACGCTCCATGCCCTGTGTAAATCGAGTAGAGCGCTGTTACCTCTAGCGGAATGTTCTTGTGCTTCATCCGCACGGAAAGAGACTGCCCGTTGCCTGTGCTTGCGTCGCTCACTCCCAGGAGCTCGAAGGCTCCGCTGTTGCTGTTGCACGGTTTCCCGTCACAGTTGAACGAAAACTCCGGCCGCGCCTTCGCGATATCTCTCCCAGGAACTAAAAGGTCTGTCTTTGTCGACTTGTTCGAAAGCTGTTTCGTATACAAACCGATACCCGGACGGAACCCCACTTCGCGCCGAATCAGATCATTCCCCAACTCCCAGGCTTCGTCCTTCGGCTCTTCAAAGTCGCCATGCGGCTCGCCGCGTAGCGAGCGTTCGCACGCCATGCCTGCAACCAGCACAGCACCTGACCTGAGCAGATCTCTCCTGCTGAGCCTGTCTCCCAATCCCATTGCGTTCTCCCGTTTCTTCCTGGAAAGAATTCGCGCAAATCCTATCACGCGGAATATCCCGGGTGCGGCGCATAAGGAAATCCATGCAACACTCCGCTTATGTTTGATGAACAGAGGAGGCAAACTTTCTTCACGCGCCGATGTTAGTACTGGCTAGTCGGCGAGTGTCCAATGATATTGCAGGTGAACCGGATTTTATTTGTCGACTTCAGTGAGCAAAGCGCTCATTGGCGACGTTCCTGTTAGTTTGTGGGTCGCTCGGAATGTATGTTGCACCGCCACCTCTTGCGGCAAAGCCGAAATCTGGAGCGTAATGTGAGTTGTGGAATAAAAGACCGAGGGAGGAAAGCTGCAATGGACCGTCGCACATTTCTTGGTTCGGCTGTGGCGGCATTAGGAGCCGAGACCATCGCTGGAGTTTCTGTCGCGGAGCCTCTTCGATCTGCAATGGCGAATCCCATGCCCCGGATACGCGTCCATTCGGATGGGCATCTTCTGTCAACGGAAGATGGTCAGCCTTTCTTCTGGATGGGCGATACCGCTTGGGAACTGATTCATCACACTACACGCGAAGAAGCCAGCTATTATCTGCACACTCGAAGCAGGCAAGGTTTCACGGTAATTCAGACGGTCGTTTTATCAGAGTTCAATGGAATCACGGAGCCCAGCGCACTTGGACTGAAACCTCTTATTGATAACGATCCGCGTCGCCCAAACCCGGCCTACTTTGATCGCGTCGCTGAGATAGTCGACGAGGCTGCGGCGAATGGCCTCTATGTAGCGTTGGTGCCCATTTGGGGCGACAAACTCACGGCGCCCTGGGGCAGTGGCCCCCGACTTTTTCGCCTGGACAACTTGAGCGATGCGCACTCATTCGCCAGTTACCTGGCGCAACGTCTCGGGGATCGAACCAACGTGCTCTGGATTCTGGGCGGAGACCGGCCCCCGCGACTCAAAGGGATGAACAACGACTATCTTCAGGAAATGGGCAGGTCAGCGGGCTTTCCTTCCGACCAGGACTGGACCCCCATCTGGCGCGAAGTGGCCAGCGGACTTGAAGAAGGGCTTGGCCGGAAGCCCATCATCGTCTACCACCCCCAAGGAGGGAAGGAGTCTTCATCGGTATTTCTTCACAACGAACCGTGGCTCTCCATCAATGGCATGCAGAGCGGTCATGGAGGCGGGCACGACATTCCTGTGTGGGAGTGGATTGCCCGCGACTATGCAATTACACCTGTAAAGCCCACCCTGGACCTTGAACCAAACTATGAAGATCATCCCTACAATCCATGGCCAGAGTGGGACCCGGCAACCGGATATTTTCGCGACATCGATGTGCGTAAGCAAGTTTATCGTTCGGTGTTTGCGGGCGCTTGCGGAGTTACATACGGCCATCACGCAGTATGGGGTTTTGCAAATGCGCGCAACGGAACTATTAATCACGCGGATCGCGACTGGATCGATGCGACGCAGCGCCCCGCGGGCCGTCAGATGCAGTATTTGCGCGCATTAATAGAATCGCGACCATTTTTCAGGAGAATTCCAGACCAGTCAGTGATTCTCGGCGATGCTGGAATAGGCGGGGAGCATATGCAGGCAACGCGCGACCGCGAGGGCAGCTATGCATTTGTCTACTTCCCCATCAACGATCTTGATGCAACGGTGGATTTAGGCAAACTGAAAGCAAGCAGAATTCGCGCTTGGTGGTTTGACCCGCGCACGGGAATCGGAACGCTGATCGGTGTGATGGATGGCGGGAAAGAAAAGCAGTTTCGCACGCCTTCCTACGGGCCCGATTGGGTGCTGGTCTTGGATGATGCATCAGCGGAGTTCCCCCCGCCGGGACTCTTGCGTTGAGTCGGGTAACAGGCTATTACGGACATATCACTCGTTTTGTTGTTTCGGTGTTGTTTTCTCGGATGAATTGTTGGTAGAGAATTTCCATGGAAGCGGTCAATCTCCTGTTCGGGATCGCCGTTCACTATGTATATGTTACTGATTTGGTAGGTTTTTGGTGGACCTGATCGGGATCGAACCGATGACCTCTTCCATGCCATGGAAGCGCGCTCCCAGCTGCGCCACAGGCCCACTCTAGGGGATGCAACTCTCCTATTGTCTCCGTTTAGGAGGGGATTCGTCAAACACGGGAAAGCAATGAAGAAAGCCTTAGATCCAGTGTGTTTTTTGCCGTAGATGATGATCGAGTAGCAATCACCTGCGGGCTATCGACAGGCGCGACGGAAGTTCGCACTGGGAAGCCAGGGGCATTGGTATGGCCAAGGCAAAGTAGCCGAGCTGTTTAGGCGACTATCTCCTCCCGAATGCGGTATCTGCGAAGGAATATAACCGTGACCGGGAACACTTTGGGGGTGTCCCGGTGTCTAAGAGAATAGGCGTGGGGCAATCGTGCTTCGCTCCCACGCGTCGGTGCCGTTCAATACCTCAGTGGATTTCCATTGGGGAGACGAGGCCTAAGCGATCGGACAATTGGCAGATGCCAACTATGCCGCTCATGCGATAACGTGGGGGGAACGGAATGCAGGCGGATCTCACCATGGGTAATCTAGCTAGCGCGATCGCAATTCGATCAGAGGAAGCCGCACTGATTGCAGAACTGCAGGCAGGCTCAGACGAAGCGTTTGCGTGGCTGATCAACCACTACCACCAACCGATTTTTTCGCTGCTCGCGCGCATGGTGCACGACCGTGCGGACGCTGCCGACCTTACTCAGGAAGTTTTTGTAAAGGTGTTCCGTGGGGTGCGGCATTTTCATGGGGAGTCGTCTTTGCGCACCTGGATTTATCGCATCGCGCTGCACGAAGCTTCGAACCAGAGGCGCTGGTGGATGAGGCACAAAGTGCAGGAGGTTCCGATTGAACAGGAGATGACGTCAAGCGATTTCGGCTCTTCCTGCAAGCTGAAAGAGACACTGATCGATCCGGCTGAGTCGCCGTTTGAAATGGCGATGCATCAGCAAAACCGAGAGATTGTTGAAGCAGCACTAAGCCAGGTTTCGGAGCCGTTTCGTACTACGCTCATCCTTCGGGACATTGAGGGCTTTGTTTACGAGGAAGTGGCTGAGATTCAAGGGGTGAATCTCGGTACCGTGAAATCGAGACTCGTTCGCGGACGAGCGCTTCTGAGGGCCATTCTTATGGAGTCTCAGCCGGGCAGAAAGAAAGCGACGCCTGCCGGGATTGAGATCTCCCTGGGAGAGGAGGCGCGATGAGCAACTGCAACTCTATTCAATCGAAGTTTTCTGATTATCTTGATGGCCGGTTAACCGGACACGAAATGCAGGATATTGCAGCGCATCTTGATGCATGCGGAGATTGCGCGGGTGAGTGGAAGGCTACGAAGGAGACGCAGTTATCCCTGGCCGCTCTGGGACCTGTTCAGCAGCCGGAAGACCTGCTGCTTCGCATCCGTGTAGCCGTGAGCCATGAGCGGGCACGCAGTCGAAGGCCTGTCTTTCAGTCTTGGAAGTTAGCTTGGGAAAATACCGTCGGGCCGTTTTTGCTTCAGGCTTCAGCGGGCTTTGCAAGCGCAGTCCTGCTGCTGGGTACAGTTACGGTGCTGGTGGGGATGTTTACCCGGCCAGAGATGGCCCGGGGCGAAGACGAGCCATTGGGCAGGGCGACTTCTCCACACTTTCTGTATCTCTCTTCCGCGGTCAGCAGCAACGACCAGATCCGCGAGGGGGGAGGACCGGTGGTGGTTGAGGCCTATATCAACGGCCGAGGCGAAGTGTATGACTATCGCATCGTTTCTGGACCAGTCGATGCCAACACCAAGGCCCAAGTGGAAAATCTGTTGCTGTGGAGTCATTTCGAACCGGCTCGTTTCTTCGGTCAGCCAGTGCGCGGGCTTGCAGTGCTTTCGTTCTCGGGGGTTTCCGTTCGCGGATAACCTTTCCATTATCGTCAAAAGTCAGGCCCTCGCAGGTATGCGTGAGGGTCTTTCTTTTTGCGCATTTGACACGTCTAACGAGCAGTTTCCAAGATTACCCCGTTCAAATCGCATGGTTGCCGTGACGGCTAGAAACTTGGAAAACTGATTCAGGCCGAAGACCGATGAAATGCCGTAGACTTTTGGCAAGGTCCCAATTTGATGCTATGTAGCTGTTCTTCAAAACTCGTCATTCCTGCCGCCGTTTTTCTTCTCGCTGGTCCTCTCACCTTCTCGGCAAACGCACAGGCATCCAGCAGTAACCAGCCTGCGCCGCGGCAGAGTTCTTCGTCCCAGTCTCTGCAGGAAAAGGCCCCTTCGCTGGTCGACCCGGCCGGTCCTACTATCTCGCTCGTGAGTTCCGAGCAGGTGTTTGTGATGGCCGCCGCGCTCAACGCCTGCGGATACGACGAGGGTCTCGAAGACAGTTCGCCCATCCGCAAACGTGTGAGGGATGAGATCAACGATGCTCTGGCGAAGAGCGAAGATGCGCGGGCCAAACGCGACAAGGTCTGCCTGTACATTGCTCAGCACCGGCTTACCGGAACCGAGCACGATATCTCGCAGTACATCTCCCTCGCGCTTTACCTCAGTCCGCCTCCCGCGCTCGAGACTACGGTGGAACTGACCGAGATGCCGCCTGATTCTACGCAGGTGGTAGAGATAGCTCCACTTCTGCGCGACTTTGTTGCGGCAGTCGATCTTCACGGGATCTGGTTGGCGGTCCATCACTCCTACGATGTGGAGACGGATCGCTTGCACGATCCTCTCTCAAAGATGATCGTGTCGACTAACTTGTACTTGAAGATGCCGGCGACAACTTATGAGGGTCGTCGCTTCGTTGTGGTCATCGAGCCGCTGCTGTCACCGAAGATGGTGAATGCACGTGTCTATGGAACTGATTACGTCATCGTGGTATCGCCGGTTAACGGGTCGATTCCGATGAACGCCGTGCGTCACACCTATCTGCACTATGTCATTGAACCGTTGCTTTACTCTCGCAGCAACGCGATCGAGCGGATGCAGCCGATTTTGAAGGAAGTGCATGACACTCCGCTGGAGTTTCGGTATCGATCTGAAACGGTAGCGCTGGTGGTTGAATGCCTGATTAAGGCGATCGAAGCGCGCACCATGGATACTGGTATTCCCGAGTACAAGATTCCCGCTGGTGTGGAGCGTTCTGATTTGCCGCGCTACGAGCATGAGCGCCAATTCACCGCCCAAAAGATGGAGGCCGTGCGCGTGGCGGCCGTGCATCACGATATGACGCAGGGGTTTGTGCTGACTCAGTATTTCTTCGAGCAGCTGATCCAATTCGAAAGGGATGCCGTCAGCCTGCGTGACACCATCGGTGAGATGGTGTACGGGATGGACATTGAGCAACAGATACACCGCGCGCGTCAAACTGAATTTGACAAGCAAGCTGACGGCGACGTGCTGCAAAGAAGCAAGCCGCGTGTGCTCAGCGGGCTCGATTTGGCAGAGTCCAAATTGGCGCAGGGAGACTTCGCGACGGCCAACGCCATGGCGCACGCTGCGTTAAACGATCGCTCCGACACGCTGGATTCTGTGGCCCAGGAGGCACGCGCCAATTTCATCCTGGCACGCGTGGCGATTGTTACCGGACATCCCGACGTCGCTATTACTGATTTCCAAAAGACGATTTCGACGAGCAAGGATCCGCGCCTGCTCGCGTGGTCGCACATTTACCTGGGGCGCATCCTGGACCTCGATTGCCATCGCGACCAGGCTGTCTCGGAGTATCAGGCGGCACTCGCATCCCGTGACGGGCAGCAGGATAC
This sequence comes from Telmatobacter sp. DSM 110680, assembly GCF_039994875.1. Lineage (GTDB taxonomy): Bacteria > Acidobacteriota > Terriglobia > Terriglobales > Acidobacteriaceae > Telmatobacter. The sequence goes on from NZ_CP121196.1 coordinate 2,789,543, forward strand.
GCGGTTGGCCGCTGAGCGCGGAGTAAAGGCTGCGTACGCAGTGAAAGGCCACAGTTGCGAGGACGACGCGGATGATTCTGGACCCGCGCCGCCGACAAAACCGGGGCCAGCTCCCGCGGCTAACTCTCAGAAGCCTCAATAAAGTTCCATCTGTGTGCCCGTCCGAGCAAATGAATTAGATTGCACTGTTTTCAGTGCAATGCATCTGTTTTTGTGCAGAATCGAAGGCCTTGATTTTGGAGTTTGATCTTTATTTTCATGCGTATACATCTGATTGGGTGAAGAAAAGAAGAACAAATGCCGGGGGGGAGGGGGGTATCCCTCTCTGGCCGCCCCTTCGATGCTCCGGCCGTGGATTAGAACGGATTTGAACTACAGGTCTATGTTGCTCTGAAACGAGTAAATAATCTGCAAAATCAGGCGGACATTCTTCCTCGTGGTCTCAACGACTTACGCCGAGCGAAGCAAAGCGGCATGTTGACAGTGATGTTCGATCGCCGACCATTCAGGCATGGGTCACCGCACCATCGAGCCAATCAGAATGCTGTCGGGTTCTCGGGATGAACGTGGAGGTGTTCTTCTAATGCTCGCAATGCGGACTGCAAGTTCGGAAGCTTCCGCGGTTTCTCCGCTTTGTTCGAGGAAGGAGCGGTATTGCCTGAGAGCGGCGACGTAGGTGGGATGGCCCCAGCCAAGTTGGCCTTCCATCTCGGTGGTTCCGGCCAGCATCAACTCCGACGCAGTGCGATTGTCCCCGCTCTTCCAGTGCGCGTAGCCGAGCAGAAAATCGATGAGTCCAACGGGCACGCTGTTGATTGCGTAGTGCGCATGGGCGAGATTGAGAGCTCGATTGAGATCGTGAATGGCACCGGCGCATGCGCCCTTCGCGCACCGAATGAGTGAGAGATTGATCAGCGCAGACATCTGCTCCTCAGGAGTTGCGCCTGTCTCTGCAAGATTAGGGTTCTCGGGAATCAGAATGCTGGCTGCCATTTCCGCGTCTGCCTCTGCGCTCGCCAGATCATGTCGTCCGTAGGAAATGCTGGCGAGATGCGTGTAGGTGACGCCGATTCCCACACGGTCTTTCGCATTCTCGTGAATCTCGAGCGCCTTCTGTTCCAATGGCTCAGCCTTGGAAAATCTACCCTGTTCGATGTAGAGGCTGCACAGATGATCGAGCGCTGCCGCAAAGGTGTTCCGATCTTTGGACTTCAATAACGCGATGGCTTTGTGATACGCGCTATCGGCGCTGGTGTAACGCGCCGCGTCTTGATAGAGGATGGCCAGTTTGAGCCACGCGGAGCCGTCGCGATCTCCGGGCGCGTGATGCTGAGCAAATTCCTGTGCACTTATCTTTTCCGCGAATGGGTTGGTGTTCTGCTGCGCCGGCGTCTTGGCGCACATCACTCCGACCGCCGTTAATAGAGTTGCCGCGATCCTCATCCTGTTCCGCATGGCCTTCACCTCTCTGCTGCGCAGAGATTAGCCACATGCCGCACTAATTCCTGCCGCAAAGGGTTCAATCGATCTTTGCCGGGACGAATCGTTGGGCAGAAGGGCCGAATCGTAGATTGAAATTCTGGCGGCATGAATCTTTGCTTCACTGCTTTGCGTAGGCTCTATAAAGTGACCAAGGGGGATGCTATGGCCTCGTCGGTGCCCGGTATGAAAGAGGGCGCGAAGTTTCTGAAACTCGGGACGGCACCCGTCTATCTGCGTCGCCTGGTCGTTTCGATCCTTTGCTGGACAGGTGTGGTGCTGCTCGAAAGCAGCCAGGTCTTTATGAACGATGCTGCGCGAGGGTACGTTCTGCCCTCGATGCATTACATCGCGTGGGCGGTATTCAACTGGTACGTCTATGCAGCGCTCACGCCGCTGATATTCGAACTTGGTTTGCGCTATCCGATTACGGGACGAAATTGGGCAGTGCACCTCATCGTTCCTCATGCATTGGCGTGTGTTGGCCTCATGGTTGTCCAGGCTATTTGCCGCGGAATAGCTGGTTCAATCTACTCGATGAGCCACGAACTGCAGGCAACGTCAATCGCATTAACTTCGGAATGGTTTGAGAAGCGCGGCCTGTTGGGCTTCATCGCCTACTGCGTCATTGCGATCATTGCCGGCTTTGCGTACCTACGCGAGGAGATGCGGCAGCGTGAACTGCGGCAGGCGCAGCTTGAGACGCGCCTTGCATCGGCGGAGTTGGAGAAACTGCGCATGCAGATTCATCCACACTTTTTGTTCAATACGCTGCAGGCCGCCATCACGCTGGTTCAGGAAGACCCTCACGCTGCCGAGGATGTTTTACTGCGGCTGAGTCAATTGCTGCGCATTTCGCTCGATCAGATGGAATGCAACGAAATTTCGCTGGCGCGCGAATTAGAGTTTCTGGATCTTTACACCGGAATACAGCGTGCGAGATTCGGCGATCGTCTTGCGGTCGAGATTCACGCCGAGCCTGACACGCTGAGTTTGCTTATACCGCCGTTGATCCTGCAGCCATTGGTTGAAAATGCGATTCGCCACGGAATCGGAAAGCACAAAGGAAAGGATTGCGTAGAGATTTTCGCGCACAAGAAGGATGGCGGTTTGCAGATCGAAGTTTGGAATGCGAACAGCATGGCAGAAGAGGAGGGCGAAAAGCTCTTCATGCGCGGGGTTGGATTACGTAATACGCGGGCACGGTTGGAACAGCTATACGGAACGAAAGGTCAACTGATCTTTCGTTCGCTGGCTCGGGGAGGAGTGGTGGTGCTGATCTCTGTTCCGGCGCACGAGAGCGTACCTGCCGAATCGCAAACAGTCGTCGAGGCCGCCTCATGACACTGCGCGCGCTCATCGTGGATGATGAGGCCCTGGCGCGGACGGCGCTGGTGCGACTATTGAAGCGCGAACGCGATGTAAACCTGATTGGACAGTGCGACGATGGGGAGTCGGCCGTACAGACGATTCGGCAAGCGCAACCGGATATTGTTTTCCTTGATGTGCAGATGCCGGAGATGGACGGATTTCAAGTGGTCGAGGCGGTCGGGGTTGATCGGATGCCGGTGACAATCTTTGTTACCGCGTTTGACCGCTATGCGATTCGCGCCTTCGATGCAAATGCGGTCGACTATTTGCTGAAGCCCTTTGCACCCGATCGACTGACGCGTGCGTTGGCGCGTGCTCGCGAACGCTGCCTGGGGCGGCAGGATAAGGAAGCAGCGCAAAGGCTGTTTGCGCTACTCGATAGCCGGCTGCAGACAGACTATGCACAGCGCCTCGCAGTCGCGACGGGTGGTCGCATCATGTTTGTTGCCGTGGCAGACATTGACTGGATCGAGGCGGAAGGGAACTATGCACGCCTGCATGTTTCGCGGAAAGTCTTTGACGTGCGAGAGACCCTGCAAGCGTTGATGGAAAAACTGGATCCCCGAGAGTTCATCCGCATTCACCGATCGACGATTGTGAATGCGCGCCGCATCCGCGAAGTGCAGCCGTGGTTTCAGGGAAGCCATATCGTTGTTCTGCAAAGCGGCGAGGAATTGCGGATGTCGCGGTATCAGCGTGACGCAGTGGAAAGATTGCTGGGAAAGCGGGCTTAGCTCTAACCTTGTCGAGGTATCGTTTGCGGAGTAGGGAACAATTCGCGCTGGACTGGCAAGTGGGGTGCGCTGTAGCGTGGGTGATGTCCCTGGAGGGTCAATGCTGCGCCGTGATTTTGTCCGCGCCGTGCTCGCAGTCGGTGCTGCTCCCAAACTTCTACTGAGTCAACAGGCTGCAACCCCGGCGACCCCGCTGCCGGCGCCCGTGCCGTGGCAACTGGGGCTTAACCCTAAAACACCGATTCCTCATGTTGTAGCTGCAGACCAGCTGGCTGTGGCGGAACTGCGCTTCTTCTCGCCGGAACAAATGGCCACGCTGACGCGCCTGAGCGATTTTCTGATGCCGCCAATCGGAGAAAAGCCGGGAGCAGTGCAGGCGCAGACGCCGATGTTTCTGGATTTTTTGATCGGCGATTCGCCGGACGCGCGCAAGCGGGTCTACAGCGAAGGCTTGGATTGGCTGGATGCCGAGGCGAAGAAAAAATTCAACGTCGAGTTTGCAAAATTGAGTGATACGCAGGCGGACGAGTTGCTGAAGCCGTGGCTGCGGACTTGGATGAGCGACAACCCGCCGACGGAGAAACACGCCGACTTTATCAACATTGCGCACGATGAAATTCGCACCGCTACCGTAAATTCGAAGGCATGGTTTGCAGCGCCGGAAGTGGGCTCTGAGCCCAGGACTTCGGTGGAGCTTTACTGGTCGCCCATCGAGCCGGATGTATCGTTTGGAGATTCGGACTGCGCGCATGTGCAACCGCATGTGCAGGCCGCTCCAAAATCGGATCACCCGATGCCGTCGTATCCGCGGTAAAAAACAGGGAATAGGGATCAGGGAATAGGGAGTAACAACCAGGGCGATGCTGAATGAAACGTATGACGTGCTGATTATCGGGTCGGGGCATGCCGGAGGAATGGCTGCGAAGGTTTTGACCGAGTATGGAATTCGCTGCCTGATGTTGAACGCGGGGCCGGTGGCCGATGTGAGTCACGACGCGGAGAAGAAGGCAGCATACGAGCTGCCGTTTCGCGGATTCCGGCCGCCGGGCCGGTTGGAGCACGTGTTTCAGTCCAACGAGTTCAATGCGAACGTGTGGGTAGATGAGCAGGAAGTTCCCTACACATTTGAGAACGACCAGCCATACAACTGGGTGCGCGTGCGGCTGTTTGGCGGACGTTCGTTGTTCTGGTCGCGGCAGTCATTCCGGCTGAGTGATTACGAATTCAAGGCGAAGTCGCATGATGGATTTGGGGAGGACTGGCCGATCAATCACGCGGATCTGGCTCCGTACTACTCGCGCGTGGAAGGAATTTTCTGCGTGAAGGGTGCATTGGATGGGCCGCCGCAGATGCCGAATGGGAATTTCACTCTTGATGATGTGCCGTGGTGTTCGGCGATGCAAAGGTTCATGGATGTGGCGAAGCCGAAGGGAATTCCGGTGTGCAAACAGCGGGCTGCTCTGGGGCGTGATGGGCTTGCGAGTTCGGTGAATCTGCTGCTGCCGGATGCGGAGAAGACTGGAAAGCTCACATCGATTGCGAATGCAGTGGTGCGCGAAATTACTATCGACAAGAATACGGGGCAGCCCAATGGGTGCAATTTTGTCGATCGTCTGTCGCATCGCGAAATGAGCGTGAAGGCTCGTGTTGTCGTTCTGGCGGCGGGAACTCTTGAGAGCACGCGGCTGCTGCTGAATTCCAAGCTGGCGAATTCCAGCGGACTGGTCGGTCGTTATCTGATGGACCAGATTTATGGCGCGGGCGTGGTGTGCTCCGTGCCTGAAGCGCGCAACGGAAAAAGTAAAGGTGTGATGGGTTCGTCGGCGATCATCCCGCGCTTTCGCAACATTGATTCGAAGAGCGACAAGTTTCTTCGCGGATATGCCTTCAACACGACGGCGTCGGCCGGTGGAGTGGGCGCGCGAAATTTTGCGGCGTACGGCGCAGAGTTGCAGCGAAAGATGGACGAGTACCACGGCAGCGGGTTTTACATGACGATCATGGGCGAGGTTTTGGGCCGGTACGAAAATCATGTCCGCATCGACAACGATCGCCGGGATGCGTGGGGAATTCCCGTGTTGCATGTGGACACGAAGTACACCGACAACGAATTCAACATGGCGAAAGATGCGGTGAATACAGCCTGCGAACTGGCGGATGCGGCAGGGTTTGAAGTGCTGTCAAAGAACGACAAACCTAATCCTCCGGGTTACAGCATTCACGAGGTGGGCACCTGCCGGATGGGCAACGATCCGAAGAAAAGCGTGCTCAACAAATTCAGCCAGTCGCACGACCACAAGAATCTCTTCGTGGTGGATGGCGCCCAGTTCACCAGTGCCGGCTGGCAGAATCCCACGATGACGATTCTCTCGTTGTCGATGCGTGCATCCGAGTACCTGGCGGGAGAGATGCTGCGGCAGAACATTTGATTCGCGGTGTTGGTCCTCGAAATCCACTTACCGCTCCAAGGCGTAGGATCAAGCCGAGCTCCAAGTTGTGACATTCGCTGGCCGCCGACCTAAGCCGAACTGTGTTTGTGAGATAGGGACTCTGAGTGTTGCCCCTCACAGGCTTCACTTGGATGAGTCGGCGCGTCTAAGGAATAATTAGAGTGGCAGCGGTTTGTGGGTTCGCCCTGGCCGGACGTCCTAGAGGAAGTAAGTGGAAGCAGTGATTACGGAACTGGAAGTTGCGCTCGGTCATGCTTTTGCAGACCCTGAGCTGCTGCTGTGCGCGCTGACGCATCGATCCCTTGCGAATCAGCAGATTCAGGAAAACGGCGCCGACGGAACCTTCACAGCGGCCGACAATGAACGCCTTGAGTTTCTAGGGGATGCGGTCCTTGGGCTGGTGATTGGTGAGGCGTTGTTTCTGGGCCATCCTGAATGGCATGAGGGCGAATTGACTCGGGTCCGCGCGCAACTGGTGAGCCGACAGCACATGGCCAAGGTCGCCTCTGCCGTCTCCCTGGGCGATCATCTTCGCCTGAGCCGAGGCGAAGACCGCAGTGGACTGCGCCGCAAGAGTACGGTGCTTTCAAACACGATGGAGGCCGTAATCGGCGCACTTTTTCTGGACGGTGGCCTCGAGCCGGTGAGGGAATTTGCGCGCCGCTATGTTACCGGCGAGACGGTAGAGTTACTGGCTGAGCAGTTGCGTTCCGGTGCGGCTCTGGGAAACTATAAGTCGGCACTGCAGGAGCGGTTGCAAGCTGAGCGCGCGGGATCTCCGGTTTACCGGGTCAAGAGCGAAAGCGGTCCCGATCATCGCAAGCGGTTTCTGGTTGAGGTTCGAATCAAGACATCAGAAGGTGAACCTGGTAAGGCTTTGGCACGCGGAACTGGTACGACCAAAAAGCACGCAGAGCAAGACGCGGCGCGGAGAGCATTGGCTCGACTTACCAAAACCAGGACGTCTGTGAACGGCCATACAGAAACTTTGTATGAGGAGGCAGAAGAGATCGAGTGAGTTCCCCCACTCAATTCGTTCAGGCTACTCCGCGCGCTTCGGCGCACAGATGGAATCACCTGCCCACGGTGCCCGAAGCGCTTGCGTCGCTTATGCGTACCGTGGTGGTGGCGCTGTTTCTGCTGACATTTGTCGTGCAGCCCTTCCTCATTCCATCCGAGAGCATGGAGCGCACGCTCTTAGTCGGCGATTTTCTCCTCGTGAACAAGCAGGTCTTTGCACCGAACAATAGTGTTACCGAACATCTGCTGCCCTATCGACAGGTCGAGCGCGGCGATATCGTGGTATTCCATCACCCACAGCCACATCCATACCTGGTCAAGCGGGTAATCGGAGTTCCAGGTGACCGCCTGCGCATCGAAAATGGGCGCGTGATGATCAATGACTCCCCTGCAAATGAACCCTATGCTGCGTTTGAGCCGGCTGCGCCGAGTCAGTTTCGCGATAACTTCCCGGCCCAGGTCTATACCGATCCTGATGTTGATCCGGAATGGTGGAGACAGATGCGGACGTTGACACATAATGGCGAACTTGTCGTACCGCCTAACGAATATTTTGTGCTCGGAGACAACCGGAATCACAGCTACGATTCGCGATCCTGGGGCTTTGTCCCTCGGGAAGCTATCATTGCGCGTCCTTTGGTTATCTACTTTTCTCTGCGCCGGCCATCGACCACGGATGTGCAACAGGCTGCGGATGATAGACTCGGACACGACAGGGAACTTTCGGCTCGGCTGGCGACATTTGCGCGATGGAAGCGCATTTTTCGTGTTGTCCACTAACGATTTGAGGTCCCACAGTTGAGCCGCCAGCCGTCCAGGCACACCAGGCACAGAGCGACAGGATGACCACGAAGAATACGCCGCCAGCCAAGACGCCGTCAGAAATCGAGTCCGCTCCCGAACAAAAAAACCATGAGGAGACACCCTTTGAGGCAGCAGCGAGCATTTGCTCGGTGCTGGTGGTGGGGCTGTTCATCCTTACATTCCTTGCGCAGAACTTCGTGATTCCCTCGGGGTCGATGGAGCAGACGCTGCTGGTTGGCGATCACTTGGTAGTGGACCGGGTTACGCTGGCTCCGCCGACAACGTGGATGCCGCTCGTACATTATCGCGAGCCGAATCACGGGGACATCGTCGTATTTATCAAGCCGGGGACCATCGATGCCGAAGGTAAGCCGACAATCCTGTTCCTGGTGAAGCGGCTTGTCGGTGTTCCGGGCGACCACATCCATCTCCACAACGGTATCGTCTACATCAATGGAGAGGAACAGGCACAGCCCCATGCCCAGCCCACGACTCCCGCAAACTACCAGCCATTTCTTGACGAGTTTCCTTCCATCGTGCCGGAGGGAAATGGCGATCCTAACAATGGCACACCCGATTCCTGGGCCAACGAATTCCCAAGTCATGTGGTGGAAGGCGACTTGGTCGTTCCGGCAGGAAAGTTCTTCATGATGGGTGACAATCGCCACGATAGTCTCGATTCGCGTTACTGGGGATTCGTTCCGCGCGAGAATATTATCGGCAGGCCTTTGTTTAACTACTGGTCGTTTGAAACCCCTGAGCACCAGTTCGATGAAACCGGAGTGGGCAATACCATTGCGTGGATGGGGCATGTAGCGCTCCACTTCTTCACCGACACGCGCTGGAAAAGGACGCTGCACCTTGTACGCTAGATACGGCATCCACCCTTCATCGAAGCGCAAACAACACTCATGACGGAAGAAGTGCAAGGCCGGAGCGAAAGACGATCGAGGCTATGGATCGCCGCGCTCGCATTGACGATCCTTGTTTCCATCATCGTGATTCCGCCACTGGTCAGCATCAATCGCTACAAAACGCGAATCACACGGGCGATGTCGAATTCGCTAGGTCGGCCGGTGCGTATGTCCGCCGTAGAATTACGCGTGCTGCCGCGGCCAGGGTTTGTCATCACCGACCTCACGGTGGAGGAGGATCCTTCCTACGGCGCCGAGCCAGTGCTGCATGCAACAACCGTCAAGGCGTCGATACGCCTCCTCTCGCTTTGGCGTGGTCGGCTTGAAATCAGCCGAATCAGTGTGGATGAGGCGAGCGTGAACCTGGTGCACACGTCCGCCGGACGGTGGAATATGGACACACTGTTTCGAACTGCGGCGCAGTCACAAACCGATGGATCGCATCAAGGGAGACCTGTTCCGCTTCCGTACCTTGAAGCGACCAATTCGCGCATCAATATCAAGCAGGGATTTGAGAAGCTGCCCTATTCGCTGGTGGGCGCCGACCTTTCGTTCTGGGAAGAAGACCCGGGGGACTGGCGCGTACGGATTAAGGGACAACCTGTGCGCACCGACGTGAGCCTTCAACAAGGCGACACGGGAATATTGCAATTGGAAGGGCGTATGCGGCGCGCGCCCGAACTTCGCATGATGCCGGTGCACGTTGAGTTGGAATGGCGCAATGCGCAGATGGGACAACTGAGCCGTTTGCTGATTGGATCGGATGCGGGATGGCGCGGAGATCTGACGGCAGAGATAAAACTGGATGGCATTCCTGATTCGGCGGACGTCACGACGCGCTTGAGGGCCACTGGTGTGCACCGCGAAGAATTTGCTCCGGCAGCGCCGATGGACTTCGATGCAAATTGCGGATTTGCGTATCACTACTCGGCGCGCACGATTGAGAAACTAGTATGCGATTCTCCCCTCGGCGATGGGCGAATGCGCCTGGAAGGCAATCTGCCGGCGGGTGGTCAGCCGAAATTGGCGCTTGAGTTGAGCAAGATTCCAGCACAGGCAATTCTGGATGCGCTGCGGACCGTGCGGCAAGAACTGGGGGCAGGCCTCGAAGCGGATGGAACCCTGAGCGGGAAACTTAATTATGATCCGACAGCGTCGGCACCCGCGGCGCCGATCAAGGCGATTTCACGCGGAAAGAAAGCGGCCGCCAGTAAACAGGTGGCACCGATCTTGCCTAATCCCCTGACCGGAAACATCACGCTGGACGCGCTGAAGCTAAGCGGCGGAAGTCTGACACAGCCGATTCAGATTGCGAAGGTAGTGTTTGAACCAGCAGCCGGAATAAATGGACAGAGTGATGCACTGGGCGGTACGGCGACCCTGCCTGCCGGAGCACCCACTCCGCTGGTGTTCGCGGTGCGATTGACGCTAAGTGGATACCAAGTGACGGCGCGGGGAGCCGGAGCACCGCTGCGGCTTAGCCAGCTTGCTCACGCAGCGGGTTTGAAAGAAGCCGGAGCGCTCGATGCGATTGCCGGCGATCCGGTTTTGTTGAACCTGGTGATCGAAGGACCGTGGCTTCCGGCTCAGGATATTTCTCTCGCACAAGACGCGGCACCGAATGTTCCTCCCGCTGGAGCAGACGGCGCCGCGACAACTGCCGTGGTTCAGACAATTCCGGATCGACTTACCGGCACGGTGAATCTGCGCAACGCGAACTGGAAGACCGACACACTGGCGACTGCGGTTGAAATCACACAGGCCACGCTGCACCTTGGGGGTGGAGCAGGTGTCTGGGATCCAGTGATGTTTGCTTATGGTACTCTGAAGGGTACGGCGCGGGTGGAATTCCCCCCGTGTAGCGCAACAGACTCTCTGTGCACGCCAACGGTGAATATTGACTTTGCCGATCTGGATGCTGCGGATTTGCAGAGCACTCTGCTGGGCGCAGAAAAGAAGGGTACGCTGCTTTCAACGGTGATTGCCCGACTGACGCCAACTTCGACTCACACTTGGCCGGCGTTCCAAGGAACAATCAAAGCGGATTCGTTGGTACTCGGGCAGGTGACGCTTCAGGATTTCAGGGCGGATGTGAAAGTCGCTTCGACTGGGGCGGAAATCACCAGTCTTGATGCAGGACTTCTGGGCGGAGTGATCCACCTGACCGGAAAGGTCGCTAACAGCGTCAAGCCTGCCTACTCACTCGAAGGAAATTTCGAGGGTATGAATGCGCCGGAATTTTGCGAACTGCTTGCACTGAAGTGCACCGGCACGAGCCTGGATGGTAAGGGCAGTGTGAATCTGGCCGGATATACCGGCAAGGAACTTTCAGACTCCGCCAAGGGAACCCTGCATTTCGACTGGAGGAGAGGAACGGTCAGCGGACAACCTGCCCAGGGCGTCCCGGCGACGCTGGCTCGGTTCGAGCAATTCAGCGGTGACGCGGAAATCGCGAACGGTGTTGCGACGCTGAATGAAAACTTCGTTCAACAGGGTTCGCACAAGGGCACAGTGAATGCCGCAGTCACCTTCGGCGAGCCACCAACAGTGGCATTTGTGCAAGCGAAGAATGCGAATTCCAAAAAGAAGTAGCCATACCGCCTCGGTACAATCGAAGAATGGCAAGGCATATCGCTGCTTCCCCGGTAGAGATTCGCTGCAAAGGTGTGCTGTTCGACATGGACGGCATTCTCATCTCTTCAATAGGTTCCGTGGAGCGGAGCTGGTCCAAGTGGGCCGAAATGCGCGGAGTCGATCCGGAATATGCGTGCAAAACAGCGCATGGTCGTCGCGCGATTGAAACGGCGGCTCTGCTGCGGCCTGATCTCGATAGCGAAGCCGAACTGAAGCTCATTGAAGACATCGAACTAGCCGACGGCGAGGGATTGGCCGTGCTTCCGGGCGTACTCACGATGCTGGAGGCCCTTCCTTCAAATCGCTGGACGGTGGTGACAAGCGCGACCGAAAGACTCGCGCGGATGCGCCTGTCGCAGGCCGGAATTCCGGTGCCCCCAGGGTTGATCACCGCGAACGATGTGACGCAGGGCAAGCCCGATCCTGCTCCATATTTAGCTGGCGCCGCTTTGCTGGGATTGCCGCCGGAGGAGTGCGTAGTGTTTGAAGACGCCGAATCCGGTACGCTGGCAGGTCGTGCTGCAGGATGCACGGTCATCGCAACCACGTTTTCGCACGAGGCGGAGTCGTTAAGCGCGGCGCATTATCTGATTGAGGATGTCACTGGCGTTCAAGTGCGGAAGCTGGATGGCGAGCAGGGAATCGTGCTGACGTTTACCCCGCTCGCGGAGTAGTGCTACTCGTTGGCCTCGATACGACGGCCATGCGGGTCTTGCAGTGGGCGCGAATTCAGGCGGAACAGAATTTCGAAGTAGCGCAGTTGGTCGAGACTCAGGGTTAGATCATTTTCAAAGACGAACCAACGCACTCCTTCCGTACATGGGGGAGTAGGAAGAGAACCCATGTACGTCCAATAACCGCGATCGGCGGGAAGAAAGCCGCCGGGGTTCACCATGTCTGCAACTTTTTCAGTTGCGCCGGCCTTCTTGGGAAGATGCGGCCACAACATCGCAAGCACAGCATTGGGATAGCCGCGATCCATTGCCATGCGCTCCTCAATGATGGCCATCTTGCCATCGGCGCTCTTGTGCAGCAATTCAACATTCATGTCGGCCAATTTGCCGTTTACCGCGGTTTCTCCGGGGTGATGAAACTCGAATTGCTGCAGGTCATAGCGGATTCCGCCGGCCATGATGTAACTGCCCGGCACCACGTGAACGACAATTGTGTTGCCGGTATTTTCAAGCGTGACAGCACCGGCGATGTAGTGAAATTCAATGGGCTGAAGACCTTTGTTGAGATGTGCGCCGCGAATATTGATGGGCGACTGTTCGTGACCTTTGGAGCAAGCCTCGTAAGCTGGATCGAGCCTCCCCCAGCCAAGCGGCCCGGTCTTTCCGAAGTAATCCCAATGCGCCCCGGATTGCGCGCCCGACACGGACGCAGTGAGTCCCAAAACCAGGGCAGCCAAAGCATAAAGGCGCATGTATTCTCCTTGATACCAAGACGTAAAACGCTACCGAAGGATTCTAAAGCACCGGGGATGGTGGGCGCCTGACGAGCGTCGAGTGCAAAATGCAAAGGCACGCGAAAAGGGACTCCGTGGCGGAGTCCCTTTTTGTATTGCTGCAGAATTAAGCCGCGCTACTTCGCATTGGCAGGAGCTGCTACGCCAGCCTGTTCTGCGAGAGCTGCGGCCTTGTCGGTCGCTTCCCATGTGAACTCAGGCTCGGTGCGGCCGAAGTGGCCGTATGCCGCAGTCTGCTTATAGATGGGGCGACGCAGGTTGAGGCTCTCGATGATGCCCTTGGGCGTGAGTGAGAAGTTCTTGCGAACCAGTTCGGTCAGCTTGGCTTCCCCGACTTTGCCGGTGCCGAAGGTGTCGATGCGCACGCTGACGGGCTCGGCAATACCGATGGCGTAGGCGAGCTGCACTTCTGCCTTGTCGGCGAGACTTGCGGCCACGATGTTCTTGGCGATGTAGCGCGCGACGTACGCGGCAGACCGGTCCACCTTTGTCGGGTCCTTGCCCGAGAAGGCGCCACCGCCGTGACGGCCCGCGCCGCCGTAGGTGTCGACGATGATCTTGCGGCCGGTGAGGCCAGTGTCGCCCATCGGTCCGCCGATTACAAACCGACCAGTGGGATTGATGTGGTATTTCGTGTGCTCGTCGAGCCACTTGGCGGGAAGAACGGCCTGGATTACGTGCTTGAGGACGTCGGCGTGGAGCTCGTCATTTCCCACGTTCTCGGCATGCTGGCTGGAAATGACGACGGCGTCGATGCGAGATGGCTTGCCGTTCTCGTCGTACTCCACCGTGACCTGGCTCTTGCCGTCGGGGCGGAGGTAGGGCAGTTTGCCGTTCTTACGAACCTTGCTGAGCTGGTGGGTCAGCTTGTGGGCCAGCGAGATTGCCGCCGGCATCAGCTCGGGGGTCTCGTTGACAGCATAGCCAAACATCATGCCCTGGTCGCCGGCCCCGCCAGTGTCAACGCCCTGTGCGATGTCGCCCGACTGCTTGTTGATGGACGAGATGACGGCGCAGGTGTTGGAGTCAAATCCGTAAAGGGCGTTGTCGTATCCGATAGAGGCGACGACGCCGCGAACGAGGCTCTGGAAGTCGACGTAGGCCTTAGTAGTGATCTCACCGGCAATGACGACGAGGCCCGTGGCTGTTAGCGTTTCCGCTGCAACACGGCTGTAGGGATCCTGTTCGAGACAGGCATCCAGGATGGCATCGGAGACCTGGTCGGCAATTTTGTCGGGATGACCTTCCGTGACCGATTCAGAGGTAAACAAAAAACGATCGCTCAACTTCGCATTCCTCCCCATTGAAGGGATTCAAGATGATTGCCTGCCGCACATGGCTAAGAAGCTCAATCGGGAGCCTGGGCGGTTGCGATTTTTGCAACGGCAGCGGAGACAACGCGCTTGGGCAGACCAAGGCCATACCTGCGCATCTTTCTATGGTAATTGGAGAAAGCCATCATGGGCAAAGCGGTCAGCGAATGGGGACCAGGGGGCGGTCAGCGGAGGATTGTGAGGGGTCAATGGGCAGGGCGAAAAAGGGGTTACGGAGTTCTGCGCTTAAGCGGACTTACCGGGCCTGCCAACAAGGCATTTGTACTCAATCCTAAAGCAAGGTGGCGTTCAATTGATTCTCTCGAAAGATTGGACATCTCACCCCAGCCTGCTCGCATCTCCATCCACATCTACTTGCGGGTACCCACCTCTCACAATCGCTCATGGGCCCTGCCAGAATTCGAATTTCGCGGCGGTTCTATGCTCAATCGATCCACTGCCTGCCTGCTGTTGCCTCGCGTAAGACAGATCTTCATTCTCGCCTCTCTCACACCTGCGTTTGCCATGCCTTTGGCGCTCGCGCAGGGCAATCCTGTCAAATTTGTCGCCGCACCAACCGTGGCACGAGGCGGCCCCGGAAGCGGTGCCTACAAAGCATTCGCGGGTCGCTTCAGCCGTAACGGGCCTCTGGACGTGGTTTTCTCGGGCGTGACCGATAATTCGCCAAATTCGGTCAACTTCTCTGAGACAGCGATCAACCAGGGCAATGGCGTTTTTACGACGGTCGACAATCACGGGGGACGAGCCAATGACGGCCTGACCGGGCCGGATTTCGGCGCTGATCTGAATGGCGATGGAATTACCGATGCTGTCACAAGCGTTTATAACCAAATTCAAATCCAGCTCGGGTCTGTAGACGGCACATTCGGCGATGCGAGTTTCATCACGCTTGACGGAGGTGCTAGTCCGAACTCGTATGCGGTGGGGGATTTCGACGGAAACGGCACCATGGACATGGTGGTTCTGACTTCGAATGACACCATGGTGATTTTGTTTAACGATGGAGCAGCGAACTTCCATCCTGCCTTTACTTACCAATTGCCCGCCGGCGCTGGCGAGGGCGGAGTTCTCGTCGGTGACTTCAACGGCGACAAACTGGCTGATGTTGCATTGATCGGAAACGGAACGGTGACGCTTTATCTGGCGACCCATGGGGGTGCATTGACCCGCGGCACGACATACACAATTGGGGGATCGCCGGTAGCTGTCGTCGACGTGAATCACGATGCCTTTGCGGACCTCGCTCTTCTCACGCCAACCGGCGTGCAGTACATGCTTGGCAGCGCAAGTGGTCAACTGACGGCGGGCAAGAAAATCACGGTCCCCGGCCTGACCGGCGAACTCGTATTTGCCGACTTCAATAACGACGGCCTACTCGATCTGGCTATAGCGGGCACGTCGCCGGGACCTTCGAGCCCCAGTTTCGTGAGTGTCTACCTGGGCACCAGTACCGGCTCCTTTGGATCGCCCACCGTTTATGGCATAGGAAACTCTCCGGTCACGTTGATGGCGGGCGATTTCTACGGCTCGGGGAAGATCGATTTGATGACATTCGATTCGGGAGATGCGGGACTGTCGCTCTTGCAAAACATTGGAGGAGGTCACTTCAAGGGTGCCCCAGTGACGCATTCGATCAATGCAACGGGCATTGTTGCCGGAGATTTCAATCGCGATGGCAAGCAGGACGTTGCCGTGGTCAACACGCCGAACTGCAAGGCTCCATGCAAAGGGACGGTCACGGTGTTTCCGGGCACAAACTCGAATTACTTCAGCCCTGGAACGACCTATGCGATAGGCATGCACGGGGTAGCGATTGCAGCGGGGGACCTGAATCACGATGGCTATCTCGATCTCGTGGTAGTCAATTCCTTCCCGGGTGATGCGGCTGATACAAGCGTGCTGTTGGGAAAAGCGGACGGAACATTCCAAGCGGCGCGCAACTACAATCTCGGCTCTCTCAGCAACGACGCTGTGCTCATCGACATAAACAAAGACGGGAAACTGGATCTGGTGACGGCAGGCGGTGTTGCATTGGGCAAGGGAGATGGCACGTTTGCGGCGCGAAAGCCGTTCCCCGGATTTGGCTTTGACGGAACTCTGCATTTTGCGGTCGCAGATGTGAATGGTGATGGCAAGCTCGATGTAGTGCTGGTCGATTCCGGCAATTTCGGCGGTTGCGGCAGCGAGTTTCAGGTGCTGCTGGGCGACGGCAAGGGCGGCTTCACGACTGGACAGAATATCTCCAACGAATTCGGCCAGCCCGTGACCTCAATGACACTGGCTCGTTTGCGCGCAGGCGGAGCGTACGACATCGTTTACTCGTATGTCGGCGGCTGCAATGCTCAGGTCGGGGGTGAAACTTTTTCAGGAGTGGCTGGCTACATTGGCGACGGGCATGGCACTGGCACGTTCACCAACGAATTCTCAGCATTGAGCGGAGAGGAGTTCAGCGATGTGATTCTGAATGGGCCAGTCGTCGTTGCGGATTTCAACGGCGACGGGAAGGTCGACATAGGCACGGGCACGATTGGACACTTTGCGGTCGCGCTTGGAAATGGGGATGAAACCTTCCAGCCACAGCAACTGTTCACGGCAGATATCGCTAATCAGGTCTACACCGTCCCGACCGGACAAATTTCGAGAGTTGTGCCTGGTGGCATCGTGGTTGCGGATTTCCTGAAGGATGGCAAGCCGGATGTGGTGTTGACGTCGGGATTGGGGGTTGCGCGCCTCTATAACGCCACGCCGTAGCCGATCTTTCTCGCGAATGAGCGATCTCGAGTGCAGGCCGATCGGGAGAGATAAGCCCCCTTCAACGGGGGTTTGTCTTTTGCATCAGTTTCGTCTCATCTCACTGGATTCGATCCGCCATCGCGTCACGAAAACGCGCGTTCAGAAAGGCGCGGCGTGTTGAGCTGCGGGGACGGAATGAGTTGATTAGGAGAAGGAGGACCTAAAAGTGTCGCATCCAGGAGGCTACGTGTGAGACAACCGCGTTGGCCTTCTGCGGGACGGGGATGATCGAAGTCCACCAGCCCGCACGTTCGCCAAAATAGCGGACGGTGATAAAGCCGAGCACCGTGACCAAAGCCACCAGGGCGGCTGCGCCAAGCCAGCGCAAACGCTGCTCCATGGATTCGCGGCGCTCCATGCGCTCCTTGCCGACATTAGAGGCGAAAGTCGCCCACCCATCCGCGGCAGGCTCAACAGGAGTGCCTTTTTCGCAGGTAGCTTTAAGGAAGCGGTCCGTCCAGTCGTGCGGGTCAAGCCCGATCGCCCCGACATAACCTCGGACGATGCCTTTACTGAGGATGCCGCCGGGCAGTTGCTGGAAGCGATCCTGTTCCAGCGCTACCAGGTGGCGCTGGCTGATCTTGGTCACGGCAGTGATCTGCTCCAACGCGATACCGCGTGAAATCCGCTGCGTCCGAAGCTCTTCCCCAAAAGTACTCATTTGGTAACCAGTTTCGACATCATAGCCCTGTGCCATATCACAGGCAAGTTACTTATGGCATTGCACGTTTGGAATAACTGTATCACCCTTTCTTATCACCGAGCTAGAGGGCTATAAAGTGTTTTCCGTCACCGGTTGTTGTGCAAAATGCTGCAAAAGCTTCACATGTTCGCGGAGGGGATATTTCTATGGGTGGAGTCCAGATGAGCACCAGCAACGGACTGATAACCTTATGAGGAAGCCGCCAAGTCCTTTCGCGCCGCTTTCGGAGCCTGACTGAACCGATGAACAAGCTCGTGATTGCCAACTTGCTCCACCGTCCTCTCCGCTCCTTGATCAGCATTACCGCCGTAGCGATTGAAGTCGTGATGATCCTGTCGATCGTCGCTATTTTCATGGGAATGCTGGACAGTCAAAAGGAACGCACCAATGGTATTGGTGCCGACGTGGTGGTTATGCCTTCAAACGCCAGCATGATAGCCGGAGTTGGCGGCGCTCCAATGTCAGCTAAACTTGCGGGGTTTCTCGCGGGTTTGCCACATGTAACCGTTGCGGCACCAGTGATCACGGACTTCAATATGTCGAGCGCCGTTGAAATCCTTTATGGGATTGATTACAAGAGTTACGACGCGCTCAGGCCCTTCGTATTTCTTTCCGGAGGGCCGTTTCAGACACCCGACGATGTGATTATCGACGATATCTACGCACGTTCCGGCAAGGGGTACCGCGTCGGAGACACGATGTCTATCAAGAACCACACATTCCGCGTATGCGGGATCGTCGAGAACGGGAAGGGCGGCCGCAGGCTGGTGCCCATCGACACGCTTGGCGGCCTTATTGGCTCCGAGGGCAAAGCATCCGTCATCTATTTGAAGAGTGACAGCCCAGCAAACGACAACCTGATCATGGAAGAGGTCCACGGCACAAAGGGTCTTGCAAACTACAGAGTGCAGACGATGGAAGACCTGGTTTCGCAGTACACTCCCTCAAGATTTCCGGGATTTGATATCGCTCTCGATGTCGTTATCTCAATCGCCGTCATTGTTGGTTTCCTTGTGATCTTTCAATCGATGTACACCGCGGTACTTGAGCGAACACGCGAGATTGGCATTCTTAAATCACTGGGCTCATCCAAAGCGACGATCGTCAGCGTTGTGCTTCGCGAAACTGCGCTATTGGCTACAGCCGGAGTTGTCCTGGGCATTGCCGCAACATACGGTGTACGAGCGCTGCTGCACATAAAGTTCTCGACCTTTGCTTTCGAACTGACGGCCGGCTGGATGGGTCGGGGTATTCTGATCGCCTTTGCGGGTGCGATCTTTGGGGCCCTCTATCCGGCATGGATGGCGGCGCGCAAAGATCCAATCGACGCGCTGGCATACGAGTAGTATTCAACTCGAGAATTCAAACGTCGGAACGCCTCTTGCAATCAAGATCGCGAGGCGCGCGCTATACTTTCCAGATTCCCCCGTAACAGATTGATTCAGATCTTCTGCAACAGCGGAGTTAGATCGATTGGCAATTGCGTCCAAGCGTTGGTTCTACGCGGTATGGGTAGTGGGAATCGGCGCATTTGCTGTGCTTCACGCATTGAACCTCACGGCTGATTTTCCCAACCACACACCTCTTCACATCGACTGGGCTAAGTACACCGATGAAGGCTGGTATGGGAACGCGGCGATTCGCGCACATCTCTTTGGGCGCTGGTATTTCCCGGGGGACTTCAATCCAGCGCCTGCTGTTCCGGTATGGCCGTTTCTAGAGTGGATACTCTTCTTCTTTACCGGCGTTTCCATTGCGGCGGCGCGAGCCCTGGCGGTAGCGTTCTTCTTTGCCAATCTGGTTCTTACGTACACACTTCTGAGGCCGCGTGGACCGCGGTGGATGGCGTTGCTGGCGCTAAGCTTGATGGTGACCAGTTCGTTTCTGTATTGCTTCAGCCGGTTAGCGATTCTTGAGCCGATGCTCACTGCATTTCTGCTCACGGCACTCAATCTCGCTGTGCGCCTGCCACGCATGAAAAGGCCGATGGTCGCCTCAGCAATCGTTGGAGTGCTCTTTACGCTGATGATGCTGACCAAGACGACAGCGATCTTTCTCCTCCCGGCAATTGGGTGGGCTTTCTTCGCTGCGTTTAGGGCTACCGGTGATGAACGCATCTCAAGCGCATCTGATCAAGACCCATCCCGCCTTCACGCGTGGTTTGATCCCCGCGCCATACGTTGCGCCGCGGTGGCCCTGGCAACCTTTGCTGTGACATTTGGCGCATGGATGGCGCTGGTGGTGACGCTGGGCTACTTCGCCGATTACAAATACCTGCTTTTTATCAACAAATATATAAAGCCCACCGAGTTCTATTGGCCGCTTCTGAGTTTCTGGTGGTCTTTGCGGGGCTTAATCTGGGTCGATCAGATTCTGATTCCGCTCTGTGAAGTTCTGATTGGCGCCGCACTGGTCGCTGCTGTTTTCTTGCGAAAGCAGAACGGCTGGGGCAAGCGGCTTTTGCTCGATCCTATATTTGGTGCTTCGATTCTGGCTGCTGGGGGGTACATCCTCTTCATGACTTATCAGAATCATCCGCAACCGCGCTATTTCGCACTGGTAGCCGTGTTCTGTTTCGTGATCATCGCGATGGCGACGGAAGCGATGGTTTCAGCAGCAGGGATAATGCGCCTGCTAGGGTGGGGAGCTGTTGCGGTGACTGCGATGGCCATCGTGTTGAATGGACTTCAGACAGCGAGTTATGCGGCGCATCCTGAGTACACCTTTGTGAATGCGGCGCTACAGCTGACCGCATATATCGATCAACATCCCAATGGAAACCGGATTCTAGTCTCGATCAGCGGCGACGAAATATCTCTCGTGTCGCATGTAGAGGCATTATGCGATGACTTCGGAACGTTGAGCCCCGCGTTTCCTGACCTTCCGACTAAGATGGCAGTTTATAAGCCGGGCTGGTGGGCGACGTGGAATGACATCGACCTCGGAACATTGGAAGATATCCACACGCATTATTCGCTGGAGCAGGTGGCAGCGTTCAAGGCATTCGACGACCCGGAACGCAACACTTTAGTGCTTTTCAAACTGCATCCGCTGCCTGGAGGTCAAGTGCGTCTGATCGAAGGAACCAACCTGCAGCAGCAGCTTCCCGGCGACAAAATCGATATTCCGCTACAGTAGCTGGATTTCATGACAGCTCATGGTTCCCGTCTTAGGTTTTTCCAATCATCACTTCGGTTGCCTTGATAAGAGCGATTGCGGATTCGCCTGGTTTCAGGTCGAGTTCTCGTACCGCATCGGCGGTGATGATGGCGGTGATGCGCTGTTCGCCGATGGCGAGCACCACTTTGGCGAGCAGGCCATCCACCGTGACTTCAACAATGGTGCCCGCTAACTGGTTGCGACCGCTTATGCGCGCGGATCCGGTATGCGCAGTGCCATTGGGCAGAAATTCCTGCAGCGCGCTGACGGGAATGCGATGGTGGCCGCCGGGAGTCTTGATGGTCTGGATGCGACCCGCGAGGATCCAGTGCTTGAGCGCCGGGTAACTGATGCCAAGTTTTTCGGCTGCCTGTCGGGGAGTCAAAAGGTTAGACGAACTCATGGAGTATTGATAGACTCCTGCCCGCACTATCGACAAGGGGTTGTTTTAATCCGGACTAAACTGTCTGGTTTTTTCCCAATAGAAATGCGCTCCCCAACCATGTGACTGCAATCACTCGACAGCGTTTGACACGGATGATAGGCTTCCGGGTGACTTTGAGCCGGGACTCTTGCGGGTCGCTATTTTCCTGCGGGGGTGGCTAACCGAAGGTCGTTGGGTCGCGACCGTCGGAGTGCCTGCGAGACGGCAATCAAAAATTCACATTGGAGGACTTGTGACAGCACAAGACTGGGTGTACTTCCTTCCGGCCGTGAGCATTTTATCGCTCGTGGCCTTTTTCTTCGCGCGTCAAGTAATTGGCTCATCGTTCAGCATGCCAGTATTTCTGAAAAGGCGGTACAAGGCCGTCGTAGCCCTTCTGTGTATGGCGCTGCCCGCGTTTGCCTATGGGCAACCGGAACACGCGGGCGGGGGCGAAGCTAACCTCGTATTGCCCGATTTGTCGACGGTACAATTTTTCGGCATGAATGGCCACGCACTGCTGATGATCGGACTGTTGTTCTGCGTTGGCGGCCTGTTGTTTGGCCTCGCCATCTTTGTGCAGTTGAAGAACGCGCCGGTTCATCGCAGCATGCTCGAGATCTCCGAACTGATCTACGAAACATGCAAGACCTATCTGATCACCCAGGGCAAGTTCATCATGCTGCTTTGGGTTTTCATCGCAGTCATCATTTCCATGTACTTCGGATGGCTGGCGCCGGTTCCCGGAAAATCGATCGCCGTCACATTGCCTATCATCCTGCTGTTTTCGCTTGTGGGCATCGCCGGCAGCTATGGCGTGGCGTGGTTCGGAATTCGCGTGAACACCTTCGCCAACTCCCGTACTGCGTTTGCCGGATTGCGCGGCAAACCGTATCCGATCATGGCGATTCCGCTGAAGGCCGGCATGAGCATCGGTATGTTGCTGATCTCGGTCGAACTGCTCATCATGCTCTTCATTCTTCTCTTCATTCCGCGTGATTACGCAGGGCCCTGCTTCATAGGATTTGCGATCGGGGAATCGCTGGGCGCGGCAGCATTGCGTATCGCCGGCGGCATCTTCACGAAGATCGCCGATATCGGCGCCGACCTGATGAAGATCGTATTCAAGATCAAGGAAGATGATGCCCGCAACCCGGGAGTCATCGCAGACTGCACCGGCGATAACGCGGGCGATTCCGTTGGCCCAAGCGCCGATGGATTTGAAACCTACGGCGTGACCGGCGTCGCTCTCATTACCTTTATCCTGTTGGCCGTCAAGGACCCAACGATTCAGGCACAACTGCTGGTTTGGATCTTCGTGATGCGCGTTGGGATGCTCCTTTCAAGCGCGGGAGCATACTTCCTGAACACAGCCATCGCCCGCGCGAAGTACAAAGACTCCGACGAAATGGACTTTGAGGCTCCACTGACTTCGCTGGTATGGATCACGTCAGTTGTTTCCATCATCCTCACCTACATCGTTTCGTACCTCATGCTCCCCACCCTGGGCGACGGAACGCTCTGGTGGAAGCTGGCTTCGATCATCTCGTGCGGAACCCTGGCGGGGGCGCTCATACCCGAATTGGTGAAGGTCTTCACTTCAACCAAGTCCACTCATGTCAAGGAAGTCGTCAAATCGGCTCAGGAAGGCGGAGCTTCCCTGGGAATCCTGTCGGGATTCGTGGCGGGTAATTTCTCAGCCTATTGGCTCGGGCTTAGCATGGTCGCACTTATGGGACTGGGCTACTACTTCAGCATGGGCATACCTGATCTGCAGAACAACCCTGCGGGCATGATGCTGGCTCCAGCCGTCTTCGCTTTTGGCCTCGTGGCCTTCGGCTTCCTCGGCATGGGTCCCGTCACTATCGCCGTCGATTCCTACGGACCGGTGACCGACAATGCGCAGTCTGTTTATGAGCTTTCGCTGATCGAAGATGTTCCCAACATCCAGGCTGAGTTGAAGAAGGATTTCAACATCGATGCGAAGTTCGAGCGCTGTAAACACCTGCTCGAAGCCAACGATGGAGCAGGAAACACGTTCAAGGCAACGGCGAAGCCAGTGCTTATCGGTACAGCTGTGGTGGGCGCAACAACCATGACGTTCTCGATCATCATGGCTCTGACTCACGGACTGACAGACAACGTGGCGAAACTCTCCCTACTGCACGCGCCGTTCATGCTGGGCTTGATTTGCGGTGGAGCGGTGATCTTCTGGTTCGCAGGTGCTTCGACGCAGGCGGTCTCCACTGGCGCCTATCGGGCGGTTGAGTTCATTAAGGCGAATATCCACCTGGAGGGCGCGGAGAAGGCATCCGTGACTGACAGCAAGAAAGTGGTAGAAATCTGTACGAAGTACGCGCAGAAGGGCATGTTCAATATCTTTCTCGCCGTCTTCTTCTCCACTCTCGCATTCGCGTTTATGGAACCATTCTTATTCATTGGCTATCTGTTCTCGATTGCAATCTTCGGTCTCTACGAGGCGATCTTCATGGCAAATGCCGGTGGCGCTTGGGACAATGCCAAGAAAATTGTAGAGGTCGACATGAAGCAGAAGGGGACACCACTCCACGATGCAACCGTGATCGGAGACACCGTCGGCGATCCGTTCAAAGACACCTCGTCCGTGGCAATGAATCCGATCATCAAATTCACGACGTTGTTCGGATTACTTGCGGTGGAACTTGCAGTGACCCTCAGTGGGAATAACCCGATGCTGACGCACATACTCGCGGTGGCATTCTTCCTGGTGTCGGTGTTCTTCGTGCACAAATCGTTCTATGGAATGAGAATTGAGTCAAAAGGGTAGGAACAATTTCCTGTTGTCGCATACAGAAAAACGCCGTCCGAAATTGGGCGGCGTTTTTCTTGAATATCGCTCGGTGAAGCTTCCGATCGTTTTGCGCTTACTCTATTTGCGCAATCTCCAGTTCGCGATCAGCGATTCACGCTGACCTTGCCGTGTTCTCCCACGTCAACAGAACCCTTGGTAGCTGCCGCGGCAAGGTACTTGATGCTGCGAATGATTTTGCTGTCGTTCGCCTCCCAATACTCCGCCTCGGTAACATCCACGCGGAGCACTCGGATTTGAGGATCGCTTTCTCCCCCTGGAAACCATGCCTGGTACATCGGATTCCAGAGCTCGTGAATTTTCTGTTTGTCATGCGAGACATAGCCGTGACCCTTCACGGTGACGTAGCTGGCATTTCCAGGATCAGCGTAGATCAGCGAGACGTGGTCGTTGTCGGCGATTTCGCCCACTTTTCGAGAGTCATGCGCGGTAAGAAACCAGACGCTCCCCTGAAATTCTGTTTTTTGTGTAGCCATGGGACGGCTGTCAATCGTGCCGTCAGGGGCGGCGGTTGTGAGCATCGCGAACCGTATCTCGGCGATCAAGTCTCCAAGCTTCTTCATTCCCTCAGCGCCCGTCAATTGCGCAGCTTCCGACATGTTTCCTCCGTTTAGCAGGGTCGCCTTTGGCAAACTTGCTTGCGATCTCTGCAAAACCATCAGATGCGAGAAAGGAAATGAGGAGCGGCACGGAAAATGATCTTCGCGAACGCGATTTTCACGCAGCCAAAACTCAGATCACGGGAGTTGCATCAGGCGGCTTTTCTGGCGACCTTCGCGGTCGAAATTGGCGGGATCGAGCCATGCCTCGAAGGCGGCTTTGCGTGCTGGCCATTCACTGTTCAGCATTGCAAACCATGCGGTATCGCGGTTCTGGCCTTTAATCACCATGTGCTGTCGGAAGATGCCTTCAAACGTGAATCCGAGCCGCGAAGCGGCGCGACGCGAGGGCTCATTATTGGCGTTGCACTTCCACTCGTAACGGCGGTAGCCCAGATCCTCGAAGACATGGCGCGCCATCAGGTACATTGCTTCGGTCGCGGCAATAGTGCGCTGCAGGGAAGGGGCAAGGAGGATGTTGCCGACCTCAATTACGCCGTTGGCCGGGTCCATGCGCATGTAGCTGGCGTAGCCCTCTGTACGGCCATTTGTTTTTGTCATCAATGCGAAGAAGACGGCGCTTGTGCTGAGTTGCTTTTCCGCGAGTGCGCGCCGCAGGGCGGCCTCGTTGGCATAGGGGCCATCTGCGAGGTAGGCCCACACTTCGTCGTGGCCGTGTACCGCCCGCCAGAGGTCAGCAGTGTGTCGTTCTGCATCCAATGGATCGAGCGTTACGTGCCGGCCGTGAATAGGTAAGCGAGAGGGAATCTCGACGGGCTTCCAAACGGAAAGGTCTTCTGGGGGCAGATGCACGGATTCAGCCTATCAGCCGTCAAAATCCAGCCGTTGGGGAGAGCCTTAAGAGTAACGTCCGCATTCTCCACATCGGGCCGGATTTCGCACAGGCGAATAGGCTAAATGCACTGTTTCTGCGCCTTGTAAGGTGTCTTGTGCGCAAACTAGGCTTGTATCCGCGCACAGACAGTGCTGAACCCCGCATCTGCACTGGATTTGGGGCAAGTTACTCCTTGAAAAAACCGTGGCCGGCGAGCCTTTTAGAGGTTTCCACAGGCTGAATGGCCGTATTTAGCAACCGGGTGCTCGATTTACCATCGAAATACAAGATGTTGTGGTTTCCGGTTGACAGGCACCATAGACAGCGCTATTTTTGCATCTGCGGCTGTTAACAGACTGTAACCTTGAGCCCGAGTTCAGCCCGCATAAAACTGAAAAACCCGCGGATCAGCAAGCCCCCGTTTTTCCGTTCGCTGCAAGACTTAGCCCCCCAAATTTGGCTGCGTTAAGCCCCAGGGACAAGTATTCAAAGAAATCGCCAATGGAGAAGAACTGATGAGCGAGGCCAACCTTCAAATCACCGCCGCAGCGCTGCAAGCTCCCTATAGCCAGGGAGGCCTGACATTTTCCCGTCGCTTTTCAACCGAGGGCAAATCCCCCTATGACGATGTCCAGTGGGAACGGCGAACGGCTCTGATCACCGACAGCAAGGGCAACACGATCTTCGAGCAGAAGGACGTGGAAGTGCCCGCCGACTGGTCGATGACAGCGACCAACATCGTGGCTTCGAAGTATTTGCACGGAACGATCGGCTCGCCCGAGCGCGAGACCGGCGTGCGGCAATTGGTCTCGCGCGTAGCCGAGACTGTGCGCGACTGGGGTATCGCCGGCGGCTACTTTGCCAGCGCACGTGACGCAGCCACTTTCCACGATGAGCTCGCTCACATGCTGCTGACGCAGAAAGTGGCGTTCAACTCGCCCGTATGGTTTAACGTCGGCTGCGACAAGCTGGAGCCATTTGCGGCAGGGCAGAACTGGCATTGGGATCCGATGACCGGCGGCGTGGTGCATGCTGCGACGGGCTATAAGAATCCCCAGTGCTCGGCCTGCTTCATCAACTCCGTCGACGATTCGATGGAAGGCATCATGGACCTGGCGCGGACAGAGGCGCTGCTCTTCAAGTACGGCTCGGGAACGGGCACCAACTTCAGCTCGCTGCGCTCAAGCCACGAAGGCGTGACCGGCGGCGGAACGGCCAGTGGCCCGCTGAGCTTCATGCGCGGACTCGATGCGTTCGCCGGCGTCATCAAGAGCGGCGGCAAGACGCGTCGCGCGGCCAAGATGGCCATCCTGAACGTCGAACATCCCGACATCATCGACTTCATCGAGTGCAAGGCGAAGGAAGAGCAGAAGGCTCACACCTTGATCCGGAACGGCTATGACGGATCGGGTCCGGACTCCGAGGCTTTCTCTTCGATCTTCTTTCAGAACGCCAACAATTCCGTGCGCGTGACCGATGAGTTTATGCGTGCCTACGAGAATGACGGCGAGTTCACCACCAAGACAGTGAAGGGTTCCAATCCCGTCAAGAGCTACAAGGCCCGCGACATCATGCGCAAGATTGCCGAGGCCACATGGCTGTGCGGCGATCCAGGGCTGCAGTTCGACACCACCATCAACAAGTGGCACACCTCGAAGAACACGGCGCCGATTAACGCGTCCAATCCATGCAGTGAATACATGTTCCTCGACAACTCAGCGTGCAACTTGGCGAGCTTCAACCTGATGAAGTTTCTTTCGCCATCGGGAACATTCAACATCCCTGAGTATCGTCACGCTATCTCAGTCGTTATCACGGCGATGGAAATCCTGGTCGACAACTCCGGGTATCCGACGGAATGGATTGCGCGCAATTCGCACGACTATCGGCCGCTCGGGCTGGGCTATGCAAACCTCGGCGCTCTGTTGATGTCATTCGGAATTCCCTATGATTCCGCTGCCGGACGCGATTTGGCTGCTGCGATGACGGCGATCATGTGCGGGCAGGCATATCTGCAGTCGGCAGTCGTAGCGGCGAATTGCCCGCCTCTTGCCTCTGCCACGCCTCTCACCGCCAGCGTTGAGCGTCAGGGCGGTGCATGCCCCGGGTTCTACGTAAACCGTGAGCCGTTCCTCAATGTGATTCGCATGCATCGGGCCGAAGTGAACAACATAGGCAAGTCGCGCACCAGCAGCGAGCCGTTCCTTGTGCCGCAGCTCGAAGCGTTGATCGATGCCAGCCGCGATTGCTGGGATATGGCTCTCTCCTATGGCGAGCGCTACGGGTATCGCAACTCACAGACCACAGTCCTGGCGCCCACCGGCACCATCGGCTTCATGATGGATTGCGACACAACCGGCATCGAGCCTGACCTCGCACTGGTGAAGTACAAGAAGCTGGTTGGTGGCGGCATGATCAAGATCGTCAACAACACAGTCCCGGCTGCGTTGTTCAAGCTGGGATACAACAACGACCAGGTTGACGCAATCGTCAGCTACATTGATGCGACCGGCACCATTGAAGGCGCACCGGGCATCAAGCCGGAACACCTTGCCGTATTCGATTGCAGCTTTAAGCCGGCCAAAGGCACGCGGTCCATTCAATACATGGGCCACATCAAGATGATGGCCGCAACCCAGCCGTTCCTCTCTGGCGCGATCTCGAAGACGGTGAACCTGCCGCATGAAGCCACAGTAGAAGAAGTGGCAGAAGCGTACGCCGAAAGCTGGCGTCAGGGCATCAAGGCAGTGGCCATCTACCGCGACGGCTCGAAGGGCGTGCAGCCATTGAATACCAGCATGGATGCAAAGAAAGAACCGACAGCGGTAGAAGCGGCAGGGCAGCGCGTAATGGCGCAGCTTGCAGCAGGACAGCCAGCAGCCGAAGCAGATCTGAAGACGCTCGAAGCTAAGATCAGCGAGAAGCTTGAGGTCACGGCGAAGTCGGTTGTCACGGCTTCAAATGTGTTTCAACGTGCGCTTGAAGAGATTGCAAAAGCGAATTCGGTGCCGCAAATGACCGCTGCGCTTGGAACTGAACCGCCTTTGCCCCAGGACCTGAATGGGCCGCCGCGCGCAGTTCGTCATCGCCTGCAGGCGGAGCGCGCTTCCATTACGCACAAGTTTTCGATTGCGGGTCATGAAGGCTACATCACGGTTGGTTTGTATCCCACAGGGCAGCCGGGCGAGATCTTCATCAAGATGGCGAAGGAGGGTTCGACCGTCTCCGGCCTCATGGATGCGTTTGCGACTTCCATTTCGCTGGCTCTGCAGCACGGAGTTCCGCTGCGTGTGCTCTGCGAGAAGTTTGCGCACACACGATTCGAGCCCTCGGGGTGGACGGGCAATGAGCAGATCGGCTACGCGAAGAGTCTCATGGACTACATCTTCCGCTGGCTGAACCTGCGCTTCCTGTCGGGTGAGCAGTTGACCCTCTTCGCGGGGCTAGCTCCGCAGGCTTCGCCCCTCCCTGAATCGCCGACAATTCTGCCAGACTTGGAGCCGGAAGAGGATCCCGCGGCCCACAAGCAGCTTTCCAAATTGGCTGAGGAGATGTCGCGTCTGAGAGAACGCGACAGGGGAATGGGCAGCACATCCGCACCGGGCGGCAGCATTCCTCCGGATGCTCAATCATCGATCACAGCTTCTGCCTCCCCAAGTCATGGACCAACATTGCAGGATCGTGGTTTGTTCCATGCATCGGAGGCAATGCGCAGCATGTACGAGATGGGCGATGCTCCAAGCTGTTCGACCTGCGGCGCCATCATGGTTCGCAACGGAAGCTGCTATCGCTGCATGAGCTGCGGATCGACAAGCGGATGCAGTTAATTTTCATAATCGGAAATTAAGGAGAGTGTGGGGTGACCGCCAAAATGAAAGTTTTGACCCTCATCGTGAAAGTTTTCACCCCACATGAAAGTCTCTGAAATTGGGTAGTTTAGTCTTCGATTTCTGAGAGTAGTTTACGTACAACTCCGAACTCGGTCGCGACACAACCTCGGGTAAGAGCGCGCCCGAACTAAGCACTAGAACTGAAATAATCTCGCACCCCGAGGGAGCCCCTTCGGGGTGTGTTCGTTCTGGCCCTAGCGAACACTGAGCGAGTGATCTGAGAGGAGAACAAATGCTCGCACGAACTCTGGATGCCGCCGCTCTGGTAGAGGCCAGTAGCTCTGAGATTCTGGAGAGAAAGTGTGTGTGGATTTACACATAAGGTGAAACTTTTACCCCATAAGGTGAAGGTTGGTACCCCATAAAGTGAAATCAAGATGAAGAGAGGAAGCGACAGGATGGCAAAGAAAGAGATTTATGTCGAACAGACACAGCAAGGCGACTTCGCGGTACGGAGGCCGGGGTCTGAGAGACCTTTAAGGGTCCACATCCTTACGAATCGAATGGCGATTTTGGCACATTTTTATGCCTATTCCTGAGTCACCGTTAATCCGGAAGTAACCCCGTTTTTGGGTAATGTCCGATTTGGTCACCACATTTCCATGACTAGCACTATCATCAGTAAAATGCTCGATTCGGCCATCCGAACCATATCAATCGCAAGGCGTAACTGACCACAATCGCAGCGAGAGACACTCTCATCGCTCCAAAATGTCCTTGTAGGCGTTCAGGGCCACCTTCTTAGGCTGGCTCGGCACCAGAACTTCGGCATTCCTAGTGCTGTTGCCAATTATCGCGACTTGCCCGATCCGTACCATACCTTTTCCGAAATCGGCAAAGACTGGAACTAACATGCCAAAATGCTCGTCCACGTCACTCTGCGTGATGGCCATGTGAATCTTGACCTTTCCGCCTTCCGCGGGAGTCACCTGATACTCGAAGTGGTATCGCGGAACCTGCGTGCCGTAAACCCATTCATCAAAGAACCAGTCGAGGCGGCCGTTTCCCTGCAAGTCCATGGTTTTGCTCATGTGTTTTTCTGCAATCGCTTTAAACGACTCTGTCGAGGCTGCCTTCGCACGATGGCTCTCCACAAAGTCATGCATCATGGCGATAAACGCCTTGTCCTGGTCTTGTTGGCTGTACATGATCGACCTCAACATTTGCAGGACGTACGCGCCCTTTGGATAGACTACGTTTTGATAGGCGTTTTCGCTCCGGGGAGAAATCAAACGCAGGCCCATCCAAAGAGGGCCGGTGTCGTTGGGTGCGACACCAAAGTTGTTCTTCTCAAGAATCCGGTTGTGTAGGCGATTCCAAAAGTCGATGTAATCCTTGCGCCAGTCGCCGGCCACGCCCTGCTGCAGAAACAGCCCGGCTGAAAATTCAGCAAATCCCTCAGAAAGCCATTGATCATGATATGAAGTCCATCCCACAGCGTGCCCCCACCATTGGTGTGCAACTTCGTGAGGTGTCACCTCCTGAACGAAGCCGCTGAATTTGCTGTCGATGTTTCCAAATAGCAACCACCTCTGTGTCGAGTCGGTGTAGGCGGAAATTGGAAGATAGACAAGGTTTGGCCAGGACTGCCCAAAATTAAAGTCGGGCTGTTCTGTTATGTCGATCTCATCGTATGGGCTCTTGCCAAAGTAATAGCTACAAAGCTGTAGCTGCGCTCGCGTTTGCTCCAACGCATATTTGGTCATACTGTGCGGAGCCATCGACTGCAGCGCACCAAAACCGCGCAGGTTATTTGGCAATTCCGTCAGGTAATAACCAGAAATCTTGTAGCCGTCAACTTCATCGGGAAGTTCAATCTTCTTGTAATCGCCATAGTTGAAACCCGCCACCGCTACGGGGATCGAGGTAACCCAGTGGCTGACGGTGAAGTCTTCCTGTGATGACTCGCCTTGCAGCTTCCCCACGCTGATCACTTTGTATCTGTGCGGAATCTTGTATGTCAGATCATATGGAACACGCTCTCCAAAACCATTGAGATTCGGATACCACGAGGTTCGAGCACGTACGTAATAGTTTCCGTCCCCTGCCTTGGCCAGAACCTTGTCTCCTTCGTATTGCACGGTTATCGAAGATACTTTGCCGGCATCCGGGGCCTTAGGAAGAATGACGTAAAACGAACCGTCCTCTTTTCGGCTTTCCTGTATGTAATAGATATCCTGCCCATGTTCATCTATGACCCGTGTGACACGCAGGTTGGGCAACAGTCCAAACTTCATAAGTCTCTCGCCGAGAACCAACGGTTCGAAGGTGATGGTGGCAGTGCTGAACAAATGATCGTTCTTTGAAATTGCCGTCTCGATCTTGTATGCGTGAGTTGCAAAGAGGCGGCGATCTTCCCCGGAACTGGCCGTATGGTTTAGGAATTCGGATCTCAGATGAGCCAGATAAAAGACGCCGTCGTCCATCCCCTCGGGATCGTAGTTGATGAGTGCGACCTCTTCCGAGGAATCCAACTGGGGCATCGCACCAACTCGTTCCCGCAAGAAAAATCGGAGATCCTTCCACTTCTTCCCACGGATGTACGCATTCACAAACGGAGGATGAGAGGGATTGTAAACAGCCGCAAGAACGTCCGCGTCCACGTTGTCCATGGTTTCCCCGTGCAGCAGTTGTTCGGTAAACCCTTGAGGTTCATCCTTGCGCTTTCGCACCCTCTCCTTCCATTGTTCGAGGATTTGAGAGATGTTGGCTGGGGTTTCGGCGGGCGCACCCAGACCGGGGATGAACTTCAGGCGCTCCTGCTCGGTAAATCGGAACACCGCCTCAGAAAACTCTTCGTTTGCTTCGGCTGCACCGACGCGCCGTTTCAGTTCGTTTGTATCGAGTAAAGTGAAGGGCTTTAGATTGAAGTGACCTTCTCCGCTGAAAACTGCTCCGGTCACAACTCCATTGACCGGGCTCAACATCGTCAAGGTCCCTGCCTTGAATTGGAATGTTCCCGCATCCAACTGCAGTGTGAAATTGTCGAAGCGGAAGGTGGTTCCAGGCCCGACGGCGCGGAGCATCTGGTAAGCGGGGTCGGAATTGGCAAACGCACGGTTCCTGCCAGAAACTGAGATCTCCTCCCGGCGCTTCGCAATGAGCAGCTCAAACCGCAGTTCAACGGGTGCGCTCAGATCCACGCTTTTTACCTGGAGTTCGAAACCATCTCGCGTCACCTGTACTGAATAAGTTGCCGGTTTCAAATCAGAGACTGAGAACTTGCCTTGCCCGTCCGATAGAAGCACAACTGGTTTAGGAAGACCTGCCCCACTGATCTCGATCTTTGCGTCGACAACCACCGCTCCGGATTGATCCACGATTTTTCCGGAAAGTGTCTCGGCGTGCAATTTCGTTGAGATTCCCAAGAGGACGAGAAACAACCCGATCCTCAGCGAGAAGAAAAGACATTGGTGGTTCATTGCGCGAAGACTAAACAACGACATTGGCCCCTTTTCGCGTGATACCAGAGCGACGACCCCCGCCAGCGATCCGTAACCGGGCAGAGCCCAGCTAATTCACAACGCTGAAGTGCCCTAGCTCCCAAGGATGATCACATTGAGATGGTTGCTCTTGGTCTTGGTAATCTCGAATTCTACGATGGGTTGGGCAATATCCCGAAAGGATTGTTGACCCGCAAGAGCTTCTGGTCACTAGCCCGCAAGTCGTGTTCTCGGCAATTTAACTTTCGCGATGGAACCGCTGTAGATTGCTGATTCCGGAAGAATGACCGCCTGCTCGGACCCTATCGAGCTTGGTAAGCTCTAGGGCAGCGAAGAGCGCCTGATTGCGTTTATAAATCCGGGGATTACAACGATGTTCGATAAGACAATTTTTACTGAAGATCGAGACGGTAGACCTCAGCGAGCTGTTGTGTTCATCGTTTTGATTCTATTGGCGGCTGTTGTCGGGTATGTCGTCTACTGGATTAGTTCATTGTTCAACTTTCGCGGGGGTATAGGATGGTGAGTTTCGGGCGTCACCGTCTACTCTTCCCCTGCGGTGCCCCAACTGCCGGGGCGGGGCGAAGATAAGTCAAAGTGACGAGTGGTCCACGATTAACCGGAGCGCCCTACCAGATGGCCGATCCATGTCAAGGACTGTTTCGGCGTTACCACATAAACGGATGAAGCCTGGCGATGCTCAATGGGTCACTGTGATTGCAACGGTGCCGAGCGCATAGCTCTGCGAGGCCCCTGCTGCTGTTGCGCTCACGGTCACCGAGTAGGCGTTTGATCCGCCTCCGCCTCCTCCGCCACCGGTTCCGGTGGAACCTCCACCAGAACCACAACTCGTTACGGACGAGAGCAAAGCACAGAGCGCACATAAAAGAAGTAACGTTCTCCGTCGGCGTCTCGGGCTCAGCCATAATGCAGCCGGGAAAAGTATCGCAAGTGCGAGAGTGCCTTTTGCTGAAACTGCGGAAGGCTCACCGTGTATCTGCGCTGTATTTGTGGCTGTAAAGGTCGTGGTAATTGACTGCGCAATTCCACCGCTTAGCTGAAACGGCGATGGATTAAAAGAACAGGAAACCTGAGGCGAAGCACCCGAACAACCGAGCGAAACGGAGCCGCTGAATCCGTTGGTAGCATTGAGGGTCAGGGTCAACGATCCTGATCCGCTGCGAGGAAAGGTAAGCGCGGAGTTGCTCAACGATCCACTTAGCGCAACCACGTTTACGGGAAAGGTATAGCTTTGTGTGTTTCCGTTCGTGGTTGAGGTCACAGTCAATTGATGCTGCCCGAGGGAGGTGCCTGCCGGGACCGAAAGACTAAGGTTGACGCTCTGCGCAGTCGCACTTACCGGAGACGTTCCGCCGGTGCAGGTTGCTTGAACGTCAAGTACACAGGTGATCGAAAGATTGATCCCGCTCCCACTCGAATTTGACGATCCCTGCACGGTCACGGGAATATTCGCACTAGTTCCGGCGAAGATCCAGTCATTGGCAGCGGGCGGTCCCTGCACGTTGTATCCGATGACAGCAAGTGTCTCCGTTGCCGAAGCAGTAATCCCCTGGCTGGAAGCCGTCACTGTAAATGGATAGTTGCCGGCGGGCGTTCCCGCTGGAACATTGATCGCTAAAGAGATTCCGCTGTTCTGCGGATACGCTGCCTGGTCACCACTGAAGGCGCAGGATACGGCGTTCGGAAGTCCGGAGCAGCCGAAGGTGTAAGGCGGGATGCCGCTCACCTGAAGCGTCACAGAGCCAGTGGAGGGAGGAAAAACCCGGATCGGGCCGCTGAAGAAATTATTGATGTTCAACAGAGCAAGACTGACTGTGAAAGTCTGGCGTCGCGTTACGTTGCCGTCACTGGCTATTACTGTAAATAGATCCTGGGTACCGTTCACCGGCTGGTCAGGCGATTCGATGAAGGTGACCGTCGTTGATATCGGAGCCCCGGGTGAAACATCGAGTGAGCTGGAAGCAAACTGGCAGGTATCGCCAGGTAGCGAGCCAACACAAGAGAGATGAACCGTTGAACTATAGCCCTGCGAAGAAGTCAGCGTAACAGCCACGGGAGCTGTGCTTTTCCCGTTATAGACGGGACCCGCAGATGTCGGTGAGATGGTCTCGCTGAAGCCTAATACGTAACTGCTGGACGCATAGGCTGTGGCAACATCGCCATTGAGCTGTGCGTTGATGTCGAATACCTGCCGCCAATCGAAATTCGAAGCAAGCGTGTAACAGAAGCGTGCGCTCAGCGCACCGGCAGGGATAGTGATTGAACTGGGCAAAAGCACGCCAGCAACCGATGACGATAATATCGCCGATGCACCCGAGGAAGAAGAGACGTCGGGAAAGACCCAGCCGCATCCTTGGCCCCCGGTCACCACTGCCTCCTCGAGTTCGATCTGCAAGGCAGGAGCGTGGCCACCCTTGAATACCTGTAATGAGGAAGTGCCGCCATCGACTTGCACCATGTCGGCAATCCCGTCGCCATTCAAGTCATGCGCATAAAGCGGATACCCGCCGTAAAAAGGAAAGATGTCATAGGTTGGCACGAAGGTGCCGTCCCCGTTGCCCATCAGAAACTGTGCGTACGGCGCTGGGGCGAAATTTGCCGGTTGCTGAAACGCGACTTCGTCAGGTTTACCGCTTCCCTTGAAATCACCGGTCATCGACGAGGCTAGCGGATCGCCATTCTGCTGGAATGGTGTAACAGGGAGGGGTACGCCGGTGTCGGTCGCGTAGCTGCTGCTCTGCTTGAAGGTGCCATCAGGCTGACCGAGGTAATTCGTGAACTTCGCCGGACCAAGTGTCTGCGTCGTCCCGTCGGGCCACATGAAGTCGTAACGGGCGATATCGAGATAGCTGTCTCCATTCAGGTCAGCCAAAGCAAGCGGTTGAAATCCTGTAAAGAGTTGCCGAGGGGTTGGAAGGTGCCGTCACCGTTGCCATCGAATTCCCACAATGCTGATTGGTTTGTCCAGTAACCATTGCCGCTGGCAAATAGGAGAACGTCGAGCTTGCCATCACGATTGAAGTCGGCCGTCCAGGCCCGCAGTGGAATAGCTCCGATCGTTCCAGCCCCTGTGTTGAACGGGACTGGCGCGAGACTCCGGAACGTGCCGTCGCCGTTGCCCAGAAACATCGTCAATGTAAGTGAACCCGAGCCGTCCACTGCCACAAAGTCGAGCTTTCCGTCGCGGTTGAAGTCGCCCGTGGTGAGAATGCCCTGGGCTCCCGTAGTCGTCACAGGCATTGCCTTGGCAAATGTTCCGTCGCCGTTGCCCTTCAGATACAAAATGTACTGCGAAGCATTACTGAAACTGGAGTTGGTCCCGATGGCGATCATATCCAGGCGACCGGTATTGCGGAAATCGCCGAGCCGGTAATCGCTTTGTGCATTGGTTATCCAGCTAATCCCCGTATCGGACGTTACGGGTCCGGTAAACCGTCCCGTACCATCGTTGAGGAACGCAACCGCGAACAGTTCCGCATTCGTGCCTTCGTCGTCAAGTAGAAAGGCGTCCGTTTTTCCGTCTCCGTTGAGATCGGCGAAAGAGAGACTGGAGTAAGGCGCATTGATTGTGATCTGGCCTGCAACACCTGCATAGATTCCTTGCGGAAATCCGAATCCACCAGACCCATCATTGAGGTACACCGTAGCGGAGTCGGCATCACTCTCCGCAGTCACGAAGTCCTTCTTCCCGTCGCCGTTGAAATCCGCAATCCCGATGGAATATGCCTGTCCCGTTCCCACGTAAGTGCGGGCGGTGCCAAAATTGCCTTTTCCGTCGCCCAACGCGACATTGATTGAGTTGCCGCCATACGCCCCTAGACTCGTTCCTTCGAACCCTGGAAAGGCCCCAGTGACAATGTCCAGATGACCGTCACCATTCACGTCATTGAGTCGCACTGCGGCGTTATTAGCGCCCATGTAAACAGGAACGGGATTAGAAAATTTGCCCGTACAATCGCCCAACGCGACCCACACCATCGTGTTGAGATCCGCCACGACCGCGTCGGCGCAGCCGTCACCGTTGATATCGCCCAACCGGCCATCGAGCACCAACGGTGGGCCACTAGGTTGGGCATTTGCGATCACAGTGGCTCCAGGCGTGAAGCTGCCGTCCCCATTGTTAATGAATATTTGGGAGTTCTCATTACCAGGTCCGGTGATGAGAAGGTCGGGCAGCCCGTCGCCATCCACATCGCCCGAGTCCAGGTTCCAGGCAGTGCTATAGAAGCCCCAATTGCTTGTAACCACAGGAGCGGAGAAATGCCCGGTGCCGTCTCCACTCAAGAACGCAATGTAGGGTACTGCAGTTGTCCCTGGATTGACATTCGTGACCATCACGGCTGCGATATCGAGTTTGCCGTCATGTCTAAAATCATCGACTACAAGAGAACTCGGCGATTCAGGAAGTTGATATTCCGTCTCGTAGCCAAATGTGCCGTCGCCGTTGCCGAGCAATACGCCGATGGTTGAAGTGTCAGATTCAGCAACTACCAGGTCGAGGGTACCTTTGCCTCGTAAATCCGCGGCGATGACGCATACCGGCGACAATCCTTTGCTCAGAGGCACCACTCGCGGCAGTTGGAACGATCCATCGCCTTTGCCGAGATAAATCCACAGGTCGTTGGTCAGTCCGTTGGCGACTACGAAATCCGGGTGTCCATCACCATTGAAATCGCCAGTGGCGACTGACGTCGGAAGAGCGCCAGTAGTGAGAGCCGGGCGCATCAGTATGCCGGGCAAAGCCGCACCTTGAGTGGCAACCTCCGGACGGGCGGCTTGAATTGACTTAATGCGTTGTTCCAGGCGAGCCCTGCTCAGACGACGTTCCTGAAGCAGTTCTCTCCCTGGCAGCGCACCTCCAAACTGCGGTCGCGGTTGCGGCTGCACTGACTCGAAGTGCCGCTCTATAGCGAGTTTTCCGCCGTCATGCTTAGTGGACTCTCCGCCGGTTCTCGAATCCTGCCGCAAAGATTGCGACCAACACAGCATGCCGCTGACAGATGCGGCAACCAACAGACAGGTCAGGCTCTTCATCAGTTTCATGCTGCTGCGCACTCCCATTATTGGCATGAAAGGAATTGGAATTATGGACTGGTGACTGATTATAAGGGACGTCTATTGATCGGTGACAAGCAGCCAAAGTCACATAGAAACTAAAGAGTCCTAAGCCTGGTGAGCGAGAGTTGCTCCATTCGTATAACCCGCCACTCGTCACTAACCCCGTCGCAGCCAGCCGGGACCGGGGGCGAACAGAGGTCATACTGACGACTAGGCCACCACACGGCCACAATCCCTACATACGGCGGGTTTGCTTTGCTATGTTTGACGTGCTTGTTCTTGCAAGGATCCAATGGATGATTTGAGAGAGTTCGCGCTGCAACTCCTTGAAATCGAGAAGCGATTTCTTCTAGAAGGCAAAGAGGAATATTGCACGGCTGTCGTCGTGGTGGTGACACCGGAGCAAAGCTACTCGGAAGAAGTAGAATTCGAGAACGAAGAGGAAAAGATAGATGCTTACGCCGCCATCGTGGATCGAGCGAAGGAAAACGATGCGTCTGCAATCATCACGATCAACACCAGCTTTGTAAGGTCAGATGCCGTCTCTGATTTTCGATGGGGCGACGTTGAGCACAGTGGCGCACCGCGTGCGATCACGCTGACCATATCCGGTCCGTCACTCGAACCTGTCAGCTTGAGTCTGCCCTTCAACATTGAAGACGGCACCGTGAATATCGGAGAGATGAGCGACTTTGAACCTGCCGTGGTCGGACTTCTACCCGGCTGGCCCTAGCCTCACGATCGTTGCGGTCGAATAACCGCCCACACGAAAGTAAACCTGATTTCGGATTATTTCTGGATTGCCGCGGAATGGCCCGCAACAGTCTTCGGAACGATTATTAGATGGGGCAGGAGTCCTTACTGAACGGCACCTTTTTCTTGCCTCCCAAGGTGAACGTAACTTTTATTGTTGTTTGCACCTCAACTGGTTCGCCGCGCAAGAGATAGGGGCGATACTTCCACTCTCGAACGGCCGCGAGCGAAGGTTCCTGTAGCATCTCCGGGCCGCATTCAACGTGAAGGTTCGAAATCTCTCCCGTCTTAGAAATTGTGGCCTTAAGCGTAACTATTCCGGATACTCGGGCTGCTTTGGCGATTACGGGGTATTCCGGAGTGACCTTGTGGATCAGCATGCCAACTGCAACATTTTCAGGAATGATGACCAGCTTCGAACTCTTGGGCGGCACATTCGTCGGCGTGTCAGCAAGAGGGGCGTCATCGGCAAAGATTGTCTTTGCGCAAACCACCGTTGAAGTCGCGAGGAGACAACTGACGATGCATGCGGCAGTTCGTGAACGCATTGGCAGAATATACAGGTTCACCATTTCAAATCACAAACATTTCTCCCGAATCTGAACTGGGATAGTTACGCGATTCAAGGCAAGGAACCTCATCGTTCATCTCGGATTAACCATAATATTCTTTCGGCTCTGAGCGGATCACCGGCGATCCGGACAGAACTCCATAACCAGGTAATGTCCGGATTGGCCACGACACGCCCGGAACCCTAAATGAATTACTCGGATTCCTGTGATCTCCGCGCCGGTGAGCAAGACGTCTATACTTGCGCAGATTCAATCGGGGGACGCGCGATGGTTGCAAGGTTGATAGCGGTTGCTGTTGTCATGTCGGCTGTAGGATTGCTGACGAATGCAGGGACTCTGCATGCCGTGCCGCAGACGGACGGTCAGTTCAAGCGATACAAAACTGTCGAAGCCTACGAGATTCGCACCGGGGTCTTGATGATGCCGCGTTATGCTCTCGACGGGCAGGTCTGCGAGATTGGGTTACAGAAGAGAATTTACTCACCAGAAGTGGTAAGGCTCGACGCGGAGTTGGAGCGCAAGCAAATCGATGATCTGGTTGATGAGCTTGTACCAGCGGAAGAACGCGGACCACGGGCAAACGGGATTCTGGGGATGGGGCTCATATCGGTTTCAGGCACCGGGATGAATCAATTGGACGATTACGAAAACGTATCGATTGATGTCTACAGCAAGGTCCTGTCTTCATCGAAGCGGAAGATGACGGTGGAAGGCAATCTGGCCGCGGTTATTCGCTGGAAGCATCGAAAATGCCAGTAAGACGACCGTTCCGGGAGGGTCACCGCCAACCCGGAAGTAATCCAAATTTGCGTTATATCCGAGTTGACCACCACCCGGCCAGAAACCGAGATTCTGCTAGCCTACCAGCGAACGAGGATGAGCAAATGCAAGAGGAACTACCAGTGACCGGCGTCGTTCCGACATCGGCAATGACTGGTGAAGACGAGGAAGAGACCGCGAGGCTCCGTGATATGGAGGGACAAGCGCGAGCCTTTTTGTCCTCGTTTCAGTGGTGCGAGTCGATAGAAGGTCTGTATTTCGGAGATGGAGTGGGTGGAGTTTGTACCGTCTTTTTCGCTCACATCAAGCCATCTCGACCAGACGTTGACGAGTACTTATGGGTCGTTGTGGGTGATCTTCCGTCGGCTTACCTTGTCACGGATGATTGTCGAACACCAAAACAGGCGCTTGAGGGATACATAGAAGAGATGAGGAAGTGGGTTGCACTGGCGAAAGCGGGCCAAACTTCTCACGATGTAATTCCAGTCAATGTTCCTCCCACTCTAGAGTCGGCGGAAGCCCTAGAATCACGTCTCGAC
This sequence comes from Telmatobacter sp. DSM 110680, assembly GCF_039994875.1. Lineage (GTDB taxonomy): Bacteria > Acidobacteriota > Terriglobia > Terriglobales > Acidobacteriaceae > Telmatobacter. Next base: position 2,830,168 of record NZ_CP121196.1, read on the forward strand.
GCGCTGGAACAGAAGATCATTCCACAATGGTTCGATCAAACAGACACCGTTCAATGAAACCAATGTCGGGAGCAATAATGCGTCGTTCCGGTCGACTAAGAGACTTCCTCAGCTCGGTAAGCACATGAGGCAGTCGCCCCGGAACCGCAGCAAAGATAAGGACCTGTTAAGAGGTATCTCCACCTAAGTTGCATGCGCACTTGTGGCCCTCAGCGAGGATCCGGGAAGTTTGCATTTGGAGCAGGCGGAGAGTAGTCGTTCATATCGAACACGCTCCACGAGTGCGCACCGTGCGGCTTGACCCAAAGCTCAAGAGCAAACGCACCCTCTGCGTTCTCAAAGTGCGGTACGTCGATCGAGTGACGGCCTGCATCGAGATGGATTCGGGCCGAAGCTGGCTGCGCCGGGTGGAGCCCATCGATGTCAATCAGCTTCTTGTCATCGACACGCAGGGTCGCGCCGTCATCGGAAAGCAATAAGAAGTGATAGTCGCCCGGGAGCTTTACCCAGAAAACGCCGTGGTAGTCGATTCCGAAGGGAATTGTCCCCGGCGGCTGTCCTGGTATCCGTGTGAGATTGGAGAATATCTGATTGGGCACATCGAGGGTGGAAGTATAAAGCGAGACGATCGGATCGGATTCGCGAAAATCGGGTAAATCTTCTGGCCGGTCGGAGAGATCATAAACGTCACCGCAAAAAGAATGGGGAGCGGGAACAATGCTCCCAAACGAGCCAATGGGTTCTGGTTCTGGCCGCATATTCAAAGGATTCAGACTGCGACCATTAGCATCTTTGATCGAATCCAGATTTCGCCAGGCCTCAATTGCCTTAAGATCGGTCGCTGTCTGCGTAGCTGGAGGCGAGATGTGCACGATCGGGCCTTGAGCGACGCCAGGAAATGCGGCCTCAACCACGCCAAGATTGCCCGTTTGACGATCGCGAACAACGAATCGCGTGATCGCGATGTGCTCCGGGGCCGGAAATTCCAAGATGTGAGGAAATCCTCGATCCAGAGCGCGAGCGTACTCTCCGGACGTTAGGACTTTCTCAAGTGGCGCTTGGGAAAAGCTAATCGGAAGCCCCCGGTTATCTAGGTTGCAGACTCCGTAGTCAAGCGCGACGAGGCGATCGATACCTGCATTGTTCCCGTTCCTTTCTAAGGTCACGAAGGAGAGCGAGTCGGCGTCGATTGCGACGGAGTAGCGGATGACATCCGTGCGGCCACTTTCTATGAATCTGGGCCGCAGGGAAATTGACGCAGGTATTTGCGGGTGGTAACAGGCAGCCTGTAGAAGTAGCTTGTTAATGGCTTCACTCTGAACGACGGGAGGTTTGACGAGAGGTTCCTTCAAACCTACGTAGTATTGATGACGATAAAACAACCGGATGCCGGATCTCTTCGCACTGATCACAACCCGGTGGTATCCGCTTTGCGAAGCGTCGGGACCCGGATGGAATGCGATCTGATAGTGCGGGGTAGAAAGCTCCAGGCAACTCCCGGCAATTTGGAATCCACTCCGCGAATCGTCCGATGAAGGCTGAGGTGCACTAGGATCGACCACGCGCAAGCTGGTGATTGTTTCTGGTTCTAGAGACACGGTGGCTGGATGAGGCGCGTTAGGTGAGTCAAGCGAGACAAATGATTCTGAAACCTGAAGATCTGCAAGCTTAAGGTCCAAGACAGGCTGATCTCGACCGCTAAGCGCGATCAGGTCAATGAGAACCTCGCGCGTCGTAACACGAACAATGGCGATACCAGTATCGGGCTGCAGTGGCCGAGGTGCGGAGGATGACATCTGACCAACTTCGCCGCCGGGCTGAGCGTTTATTGATACTGAAACCTGGCTTAAGAGGCTAACCAGGCTCAACAATAGACCACGGGCAAAGAATTTCACGAGGCAATACTACACTCAGCGTTGTGAAGCGTAAGTGAGCAATCCCCGCATGTTGAAGCCGCGGTCCGCTCACAGCGCAGATGGTTCAAGTAGTTGAATGCGAACATCGAAGCAAGATCAGTTATGCACGGGCTCGGGGCCATCGACCAGAATTCCAGGATCATCGTTCTTGAGTTCGTAAGTGCTATAGATGGTGAGGCTGTTCGGCGGAAGAGAATCCGACCAAGTGCTTTCAAGTCCAGGTGAAAATCCGGGATCAGGATTTACCTTCACGTCCGTACGATTGTATTGCGGCTTGCCGAATCGATAGAGGAAGAATTTTACCCGTGGGGGCGTTTCTGCCCATGAGAGCTTCAATGCAAATTCAGTGGGCGCGTCATTCACTATCGCGAGAGTGATGTTGCCATTCGGACTGCGAAACGCGGCACAAAAGACGCGCTGAATTCCTTTGACCTTGCCGAGACTCACGTTCGACGCGAGAACAACCGAGTGTTTGGCGGTCAAGCGGCTGAGCAGGCCCACACTAAAATAATTGTTTGCATGCGGCGTGAACTCTGTGAGCATTTTCTTCTGCCTGGCGTCCCAGGTATCCACGTATTGCCATTGGCCATCGAGATCGCCTCGGTTGAGAAAGCTCCATCGATTAAAGCCGTCAACACCGGCGTTCGCGCCTCGAATTACAAACTCGATGGCCGCCAAAACGGACTGCGGGCTGTTTGGGCGGGGATCATCGGGAGGCGCGGGATAGTCGGCGGAGCCGAATTCAGTGATGAACAAAGGCTTGCGGTGATCATGGGCAAACTTCGCCCAGGTGGAGAAGTCACTGACCTGCTTTTCTATGGACCCTCCGCTGTCTGAATCAAGTTTTAGGCTGTAGTCGTGAAAATCGTAGGCTTCGAGCAGCGCTGCATCCTCTGGTTTTAATGCGGCGCGGAAAACCTCCATGCCTGAATCAGGTCCTGACAGAGCCAGGTTGAGACCACGCTGAGCGAGGGCCTTGCGCACAACTGCTAAACCGGCCCCGATCGTCATCGGTTCGCGAGAGGCTCCCTGCCACCACGACCAATTCGATCCCGGCTCGTTGGTAATGCTAAGCCACTTGATGCACGTGTAGCCGCGCTTCCTGATCAGATAATCCATCAAGGTGGCGAGGCCGTTGGCGAATGCATCGAGATCACGCGGTGCACTATGAACGCGCAAGATCGGATCGTCGACGGACCCGGGATAGGCCAGCCATGCGGTGTTGACCCACATCTGCTGGAAGAAAACATCTGTGCCGTGTTTCTGGTTCCAGTCCAAAATGCGATAGAGAATGCGCATCTCGGGGTTGTCGAAAGTGAAGTGATCGCGTTCGGGCTCGTAGATGCGCTGTTCGACCTCTACGCGGTTCCAGTCGAGTCCCAGCCAACTGGCGTGCCGGTAAATTTGCTGCCAGGCGCGTTCATCTTCCGCAGGAGGGTAGGCTCCCCAGCCGCTACCGCCGTGACCGATCGGGATGGGCTGCTCTATTGCGTGCCAAGAGGCTCCGATGCCGCCGCGCATGGTGTTGATGATCTTGCTCGTGTCTACACTGATTTCAACCGGCGATGAGGGCCTCGGCTGAGTGCCTTCTGCCACGCGTAAGGGAAACAGTGCCGCCACAATCAACGAAATGGATAGGTGTGCCACGCGAGTGATTCGTGTTGTTGGACTATTCCTCACACGGACGCGAACCCCATGAAATGGCGCACAACGTATCGATCGTAATGCTGCCCTTCCGATTATCAACCCACCGCTCGCCCAGCACTCAGGAGTAACGGAAGGGTCGGCCATAAGAACCGACCGAATCGCGTGGTTGTGAGGTCTTGTGAGGGTCACCTTCCGCTTGAGTGGTGTCTAATCAACTAGTTGAAGAAGCCAATGATCAGTCGTTTTACTTCGCTTCTTTTCGCAATGTCGCCAATCGTGATCGGAGCCGCCGCGCAGACTCAGGCCAGGAAGGCGGACCCGACCTGCGTCCCAGGAACACTCTGTGAAATCTCCTTTCATCATGAAGAAGTGAATCCAAAATGCATTTCTGTCGATGCGGAGTATGTGAGCGCGATTCCTCATGGCTTGTACCTCAATGATCCGCGTTGCATGAAGAAGGCGCTTCAAATCGACTTCGCAGATTCTGGTCTTGACGAGAGCGGACCTCGAAGTCGCTCCAAAACGGGGTTACTTCCGGATCGGCCACCATACTCCCGCAATTGCGAAAAGCAGGCTTGGTCAATTGGGTAAGCTACTATTGTCACGGCTTTTGTGCATGAATATTTCTGAATACCCGGATGCATTAGACCCAAGTCTTGTTGGCACGTATTCGCCTCTCGCGAAGGCTGGGGGAGGCTACGTTTGGGATGACGTTCTGGAATATCGAGTTTGGCTGCATCCCGAGCGTGGTGCCTCTGATGAGGAAGAGGGCAGTGACTACTACTATGCGTTCGCAACTTATGCCGAAGCTGCTGCATTCTTCGAGGAGAGTCCCGGCGCAGAGGAGCCCCTCGCCCTTATTCGGCAGGTCGAATACATCGACGAATTGGAGCCCGGTGTCTATCGCCACGTGAAAGAAACGCGAATTGCCGAGTGGCCGGTTCAATTTCTACGTCGGCCTCGGCGAACTCCAAAAACCATCCCTGACTTCCTATCTCCGCATGCGCCGAAGAACCGTCTCGACATCATCAGAGGTTTAGAGACCAGAAACGAGTGAATCCCCGTCAATGAGAAAATTACACCATTTTTAGTGTCCGGTTGGGCCAACCCGCGCATGACCGCATTTGGAGTAGCTGGTGACGAGATGACGGAGCTAAGGAGCCTCGAAGAAGCGAACGAAGTATCGGCTGTTCGGCTTGTGAGCAAGCGCCAAAAAGCGAAGGTAGGCGACATCTTTCGTCTCTCGCCTGTTGAAGGCATTTTCCTTTGGGGAAGGTTGATAAAGAGAGGGAGCTTCTTCGGCCTCGATGCTGATTTCAACCTGATCTACATCTACGATGCGATTGGTCCCGATCGTCCCTCGCCCACTTCTTTATCGTCTCAGAATCTAATGATCGGCCCATCAGTGGTGAACAATCTCGGGTGGGCAAGGGGATATTGGCAGATCGTCGCCTCCGAACCGGTGATGCCTGGGGACGCGCTCGATCATCACTTCTTCATTCGGTATCACGGCACAGGCTCTACTCTCGACTACGATATCGTCGATGAGCAAGGGCACGCAGTTCGATCTCCGAAAGTCGAGAAGACCGAGCTGGCACAATCTGGGTTCGGAAACTTCAACTCAATTGACTGGCAGCTTAGAGCTATCCTCCGCAAACGCGGCATCATTTGAATGTGAGAAATTAGATTCGGGTGGGATCACCGCCAATCCGGACATAACTTGAAACAGGGTCATGTCCGCCTAGCTCACCAGTTCGGCTATGGTAGCGTAAGGCGCTCACCGTGGATGGGTGCAGCGGGAAAGTCCTGCTGGAGCTTTCCGTTAGGGTCGTAAAAGCGGGCGCTGAGTGTACCGGCGAAGGTGTTGCCTTTGACCTGGATATCGAAGAGGATTTCGCCGCGGCTGACAAACTTGTGGGTGCTGCGGTCGGCGGTGATCTCCATCCACTTGCCGCGGATTCGGCTGCCCTCAGCGATCCAGATGCCTTTGCCGTCACTGTCACTAGCGGTGGGGTCGCCAGCGTCTGGGTTGGCCTGCTGCATGGTGCCATCGGCGTTGAATACATACATGTGCTGATGGAAGGGTGCGCCGCTGTCTTCGACAAACCAAGTTCCTACGATTGCATTAGGAGTGCTGCGGATGGTCAATTCGCGGCAGCCGAGGATCGAAGCTGCCGCTAGTAGCAGGATGAGCGATCGGATGATTGTCTTCAAGCGAGAAGTCTAGCGTTCAAGCCACTGGACCGGCAATTCGGAAGTAATCCCAAAACAGGGTTATGACCGGATTGGCCACTACACGACGACGACCGCCAGCCGTCATGTTTCGAGACGTTCAGCGCGTTCGAGCAGTTGCTCAGGAAGACAGCCGAAGTTGTGGGCAACTTCAGAGCTGGAAACCGTATCGTGCAAAGCCTCGCCCATCATCGTCAGTACAGCATGGAAGTCTTCGGGCAAGTCTTGTTCTGACCAAACATTCTCCAACTCGTCGGAACAGAAGAACAGGTCAGTCGCCCGACAGTTTGCGTTGGTCCGCCCTTCACCGCTGAGGTATCGAAGCAGTTTCACAAGAGTGCTCTTCAATGCAGGTAAATTGACGGGACTTGTGGTCACTTCATTGTGGACACTGA